>CAYRBM010000074.1:0-26028 GCA_964422425.1 uncultured Odoribacter sp. | reverse complement strand
AAAGTGTCTCTTATTTTTTATCACAAATAGTTCACTTTGTTTTGAAGACGTACAATGCCGGAATCACCTGCAATACGATAAGCCAGGTATTCCCAGGCTCCTTTGTCCATAGTATCGTTTTTTGATGGGAATTTGGCAATCCAGGGATGGCCGTGTTCGTCCAGAATATTGGCCTTTGGTCTGGCTCCTCCAAGTGAAGAACCCGGAGCCATCAGCATGGCAAGCCATTTTCTTACTTCAACTGTATCTTCATTGGATTCAATCAGTTTTGCCCCATGTTGTAGTTCCCGGATACTTGCCCAAGGCGGTGTGGGCGAAACAGGATCGTTGTCCAGGAAATCTCCATCGGGTTCTCTTTTAAACCTTAATGCGCCCATCCGGCTTAAATCATGAACACCTAAAAGAAAATCGATATCATACAATACAGGTGCTGGCTTGCCTTGCTCTTTTGCATTTAATGCTGCCCGCCGTTTCATCAGTGTTCTGCCCCATGTATCGGGCATAGAATCCAGAAAGACTCCAAAATTTTCCTTTCCATTGGGATATTGTTGCCCACTATACCAGGCAATATCCGGGTCAAGCAGCAATTGTTCCTGAGAGCTGATCCAGTTCGCATCATAAGAAAAACTAAATGCTTTCCTTCCTTTAGCTTGTTGAGCTGACAATATTCCTATACATTTAGGCGAGACCATACCTTTCCAATCCGCATACACCCATATATCTGTTTTGTCCGTCATGATTTATTTCCCAATCAATTTTAGATCCTGCAATTTTCTTCCAAATTCATCATCGGCTGCTAGTTTCAAAAAGTCATCCTGAAGCCCTAATACCCTAAGTACATTAAAATAAGCACCAATAGAAACACTGGGATTTCCTTTTTCAATGTGGTATAGTGTAGAACGGTCAATACCAGCCCGCTCCGCCACTTGTATGGTCGTCAGGTTCCGCCGTTTTCTGGCCAGCTTAATATTTTCACCCATTTGTTCAAATATCTTTTGAAACTTTGGGAGCAAGGTTTGCTTTTTCGATTGCATGATTTGTTGCTTATTATCAACAAATATAAACTAAATGTATTAAATAAACAACACTTGAAGAATATACTGCATTTACAATTGAATCAGAGTACTTCTAAATAAAATACAATCGCTAAAGACAGCAACATAAGCTGGTAAATCAGATTTAGAGACTACCGGTTGTGCGATTAAATAGCGAGTTCGTAGTTAAGTCGACTATGTGCTAACTAATTCATAATTTGAATTTTCTTTTTTGCGCATCAGTACTCATAAACTTCGTCACAGCCTCAAAATCTTCAAGCAAAAAGTTCGAAATTTCTCCGCTTGGGTGCACTTAAAGCGGATGTTTCGTCAAAATTGACAAAATATTCGCTTTTATTTTGTCACAATACCTACTTCAAATCCTGGATTGATGAGCTCTTGAAAGAAAATCACCGATCCAAATATTCAAAAACTATCCTCAACTTTAAAAAAGCTAGACTGGGGCAATCTTTTTAGTCTTGAAGCTACTGTTTTGAAACCACAAGTTCAGACGAAAACAAGATCAATAAATGCGTTAAATATTCGGGAAAAGCAGGAACACTTAAAAGAATATCCATAAAAAGAAATAGTAGTGGCAGGGGTTTGCCCTGACAAAAGCGTTGAATAGTTTGATTGGCTAGATTACTTTCGTGAGCAGCGTAAGCTTGTATTCAAAATAAGTAAAGAGAAGGAAATCAGCAATAAGGCCATTGCCGATGAATTAAATATTTCAGTAAAAACTGTTGAAGACCACATAACAAAAGCCCGTCGGTTTCTTAAATCTAAGTTAACCAATCATGGATTAATTGCAGTTCTGTTTTTTGAATTGTTTTCCTGATCAATTTATGATCATCATTCGTAAAAAAAGACTTAATAACCTAATTATAAACAATCTATTTTTCCCAATTATTCAGATTATTTCTGATTTAAATTCTACGAAATCTTTTTCTCCTTTATCAATTGTTCAAAGAGAAATATTTTCTGGTTAAAAAATGCTAAAAAACCTTCAGAAATAATTATTTCACTCTCTGATTCATCTGTCTCGTTAGAAGAGACAGCAGTGAGTAAGTATTAGAATGTATCCCATTTTAGTATTTCAGTTTTGGTTCCACGCCCATTTCCTGCAAAGCGCCTTCGAGCGCCCAGCCGGTGAACGAGGCAAAATTGCCGTCGCGGTAAACACGGGTTGCCCCTGCATGTGGTTTTTTATTACCCGGTTCAACTGACAATTTTTCAAGTGTCTTCTTTATTTCAGGAACCAGCGGCATGGCAGCTTTTCCGGATTCCTGAATGGTGCGTGCGGCATACAAGGCCAGCCACATTCGCTCGTCGTTCATCCATTTTCCCAAAACAGGCAGCGCTTTTTCAGGTTTGTTCAGTTTGCAAAGCAACCCGGATGCAGCAATTTGGACGGTTGGCGATTCGTCTGTCAGCAGTTTTTCGATTTCCGGACTATAATTTTTTGCTTCGTCTCCGGCATTCATCATTCCCATCACCGCCCAGAAACGAACGCCAGAGTCGGCATCTGACATGTTGGCTGCAATTTGTTCGGTTTTGGCAACCCCCACCATTTCGGCAGCTGCATAAATCCGTTCCAAATCGTATTTTGCCGAGTCGTGCACCATTTCGTAGGTAGTGGTTCCCGCCGAACGCATCATCATTTCGGGCTCGAAAAGGAAACCGGCATCGCGTGTTTTCAGGATTTGATACTTCAGCAAATTTCTCATTTCCTGAAGTTTAGCTGCGTGTTCTGGCGAATTGGCGAGGTTGTTCAATTCCTGCGGATCGGCCTTCAAGTCGTAAAGTTCTTCCACCGGTTTTGGGTGCCACATCAGTTCTCCTGAAGGAGGAATTTCACCAGCATAGTGTGCCCGGCGCAACTCGCGGTAGCTGTCTTTTCCGTCGCTGTTGATGATTCCGGTTTGAATGTATGGCAGGTGCGGCAAAAAGTGGCGCACGTAAATAAAGTTTTTATCGTGGATGGCGCGCGAAAGTTCGTACATGTCGTCGGCTCGGCTACGGGCAGCAAAAAGGTACTCGTGCGGGGCCGGAACATTTGCGCCCAGAAACGGCGCGCCGTTCATATGCTGCGGTATCTTCACTCCGGCGAGATTTAAAACAGTCGGGGCAAAATCGACAAAACTTACCAAATCGAAGTTTTCGGTGCCTGGTTTGTTTTTCACCAAATGCTGAAATTTTTCAGGAACATGCACTACAAACGGCACACGCAATCCGGTGATATTGAGCCAGCGTTTGTAGCGCGGCAGTCCGTGCCCATGGTCGGAAAAGAAAAAAACGATGGTGTTTTCCATCAGCCCGTCTTCCTGGAGGTTTTTCAGGATTTGGCCCACTTTTACATCCATCGCGGCAGCCAGATCGTAGTATCGCGCCCAGATTTTTCGCGTTTCGGGCGTGTTGGGGTAATACGGCGGCAAAGTAACCGAGTCGGGCGAAGTAATTTGTTCAGGCGAAAGATTGGCTGTTATCCGTTGATAGTTTTCATGCGTATTGCCTGGCCCTTCGTGGGTATCACCAATGTTGAAAAAGCTAAAAAAAGGCTGACCTTCAGCACGCTTGCGCCATGGGTACAAATCTTCCTTGTGGTAATTAAAAACACCTTCAGGACTAAAATTGAAATCGGTTTTATTCTGGTTTGAAGTAAAATAGCCGCTTTCTGACAGGTATTTCGGAAATGGTTTCAGCCATGCGGGGATGGTTTGTTCCTGCCGTAAATGCTGCGTTCCCATTGATGTTGGGTAAACACCGGTGATAAGGCACGAGCGGGCCGGAGCACAAATGGGCGCATTGGCATAGGCTTGCCTGAAAACGATGCCTGTTTTAGCCAATTGGTCGATATTCGGTGTTTTGGCTACTTTATCGCCGTAGCAGCCCAAGATGGGATTCATGTCTTCGCACACAATCCAAACGATGTTGGGGCGTTCGGTGGTTTTCTTCGTCTGTGCATCGCCGCAGCCAGCGCTCATTATTCCTGCCCCAGTGAATCCGGCAGCCATCAGGATGATGTTTTTTGTTTGCATTTCAGGTTTGTTTGGTGTATTTACAAATCTACTTTATAATCAAATACATTCCTGCCGTCAACAAGGGTATAATTAAATGAGCCTGAAGTAAAAGTTCCTTTCATCCCGACGGGAAGAACCACCACTGTTTTCCATTTGCCGTTCACTTTCTTGTATTCCACCGAAATGCGGCCTTTCGGGTGGGGCATGTCGGCTTTCAGGGATTTGAGATTTCCCAGGTGCGGTGTGATTTTTACGGTGTTGAAACCTACGTCGGCCGGGTTAATGCCGCAAACCGAACTAAGCATGAAATAGGCCGGGTGGGTGCTCCAGGCGTGACAGTCGGAGCGGTCGTGCGAGGCAAACCCGGTTTCGCCGCAGGTGGTATGGCCGCGGTCGATGAAGGCGTACCAGAAATCCAGGTTTTCAAGGAACAAATCTTCCTTTCCTGTTTTCTGTAAAGCTTTGAAAAGGAAAAACGAAAAATAACTGCTGGCCATTTCGTCGAATTTGTCGTAGACCAGAATCCTGTCCATGAGTTTTTGCTGTTCCGGTTCAGGAATCAAATCGCACAGAATGGCAAACAGGTTGGTGTGCTGCGAAAAGATGGGCTTATCGGGATAATCGCGGAAAAGCTGTTTTTCGCCATCCCAGCAGTTGCGGTAAACTGCCGGTTTTATTTGATCTGAAAGTTGTTGCCAATAGTTGGCTTTTTCGTTCAGGCCAAGCTCGTTATACAATTTTGCAGTGCAATCGAGCGTGTGGGCAAAATACAGCGTGAGCAAAGCCGATTGTTTCATTTCGCCGTTTTCGTCAGCGCGGGGCAAACTGCCTTTGGTGATGCTCCAGTCGATGAAATTTTTGCTGTTCACCGTGCCAATCAAACCCGTTTTTTCATCCAAATGACGCTCGAAATAGCGCAGAATTTTGTCAATCTTTTTGGTAAACTGCTTCACAAAAGCCGAATCGCCACGCATAAAATAATAATCGTGCAGCGATTGAACCCAGGCCATCGACCAGCTACCCATGTCCCACCAGGTACGCGACGACGGGTAGGCTGAATGCAACAAGCCGGTTTCGGGATTTTCGGATTGTGAATAAAGACGGAATGCTTCGCGCAGCAAACGGTCGTCGATGGAGTTGTAGGTCGAAATGGCTGCAATCGGGCGGTTGTCGCCACCATAATTTAATTGCTCATAAAACGGTGTGTCGTAATACGTTTCGGCTGAACACATCCGCAGCGTTCGTTTGCTCATGTCAAAAATTTCGTTCAAACGAGGATTATCGCTCTCAAAGTTGGCCATTTCAGGATACGGATAACCTGAATATTCGAGCTGGTATGAAAGAATTTCGAGTGGTTCGCTTTTGGTTTCGACATTGAATTGCACATACCGGAACGTGCGTTTCCAAAGCGGGCGAAAGGTGCGTTTTTCGCCATCGGTATGAAAAATATCCCAAACACCAAACATGTTCAGGTTGTTCACCGAATCGCGGTGCGATTTAAGATTAATTGCCTCATACAACGCTTCAGCATATTTTACCTGAATTTTACTTCCTCTTCCTCCTGAAACTGTCAGTTCGGGATAGCCCATCGTGAAAATTTCGAAATCGACCAGTACCGAAGCTTTGGTATTGGCCGGAATGGCCAGTTTTGTTTTTCCATTCCACACTCCTGTTGGAATGTTTGCACCTGAAACTTTCCTGATTTTTTCAGGAAAAACCAGGTGGTTGTCCATGAACGGAATGTTCCGGGGAACGAGGTTCCAGGGCTGTTTGCTGAAAGCCAGTGGCTCGGCAGGCAGCCAGTTCGAGTCATCGAAATCCGCAGTTTCCCATCCCCAGGGATATTTTTCTGCAAAAACCTCATCGCCGCCGCCACAGGCATAAAACCCGTAAAACCAGCGTTCGCGGAAAAGCATCTCGTTGTAGGAAATCACCTGGTATGCAGGATTTTTATACGTTTTCCAGCCAGAACGGGTATTCAGGAAGTTGAATTCTTCGTTTTCGGAACGGAGCATAAACGCCGTTTGCACCGAAATAAAGGCCAGTGGACGGTCTTCGCCACCGTTGTAAACCAGCGCCGCCAGCAGATTTTTGCCGGGTTTCAGGAAAGTCGCAATGTCAATTACATCGTATTTATAAGTCTGCAAATCGCCTTTGGCTGGGCCGTAACACACCCGCTGCCCATTGACAAACAGGTTGTAGCGATTATCGGCCGAGACATGAATTACCAGCTTTTCAGGCACTCTTTCCAAATCAAAAGATTTCCGGAAATGATAAACGCCGTAAGTTGTTTGGTTGGCCGAAGGATAGGAAACCCAGGGAGCAGGCTGGGCAAGTATAAAAACAGGAATTATTCCTGCAATTATAAAAATTAGAAACTTCTTCATAAGATTGATAAATCAGGGATAGTAATCATGGTTTTGGAATAGGCATTTGTGCATTCACACCTTTGCGCCATTCAATTAGCAGCTGGTGCATCTCTTTGGTTTTGGCTTTCATTTTTCCCGAAAGGTCATTCGATTCCGAAATGTCCTCTTTCAGGTTGTAAAGTTCAAGTTTTCCGGTTTCGTACAATTCAACCAGTTTGTAGTCGCCCATGCGAACTGAGCCTGCCGGTCGGCCAAGCTGATTTGAAAAATGCGGATAGTGCCAGAACAGCGGTCTTTCGGTGTCCTGCTGTTTTTCAGGTTGCAGCAGAAGCGGAACGATGCTTTTACCATCTACATTTTCAGGCAATTCAGAAATTCCGACTAGTTCGCAAAAAGTAGTAAGGTAGTCGATGCTACTAAAATAGTTTTCTGAAACTATGGCGTTTTTAAGATGACCTGGCCAGCTAAAAATAGCTGGAACACGTGTGCCTCCTTCATAAATATGCCCTTTCCATTTGCGGAAAGGAAGCATGGATGTTGGCGTGGGGCCGAGTTCATTGAGTCCCAAACCACCATTGTCTGAAGTAAAAATTACCAAGGTATTTTCGAGCAATCCGTTTGCTTTCAGTGTTTGAATGATCCGCCCTACACCATCGTCGAGGCTTTCCATCATCGCGGCATAATACGGATTGATTTTCTCTTCCGACTTGCCATATTTGAAGAAATACTTTCTCAGTTTATCACCTCGGGGAACAATAAAAACATGGGGTGCAGAATAGGCAAGGTACAGAAAGAAAGGTTTTTCCGTACTTTGCTGAATAAACTCCACACCATAATCGGTAAGTTTATCGGTCAGGTAATTGGTCCCGTCGTCGGTAAACTCATTTTGATATGAATCTAGGTAAATGGAGTAGTTGTAATAATCGAGCCCGTTTTTTCCAATCATCCGCGAATAATCAAAGCCCTGCTCCCATGGATTTTGTCCTTCTCCGTTTCCAAGGTGCCATTTACCCACCATTCCGGTTTTGTAACCTTTGGTTTTCAGCAATTCGGGCAGCGTAATTTCCTTTCCTTCAAGGTAAGGTTTCCAGTTGGCGGGCAATACTGGTGATTTTTCATCGGTGCGTTCGCCTTTGATGTAATTGGTGAGTTGCAACCGTGCCGGGTATTTCCCCGTCATAATGGATGCCCGTGTGGGCGAGCAAACCGGACAAGCCGCATAAGCTTGTGTAAACCGGATGCCGCTTTCGGCTAACTTGTCTATGTTGGGTGTTTCGTTGAATTTGTTGCCATAACAGCCCAAATCAGTCCAGCCCAAATCGTCGGCAAGAATGAAAACTATGTTTTTGAACGGTTTTTCTTCGTTTTCAGTCAGATTCTTTCCTGATGCAAAAATACTTGCAACTGAAAGCCCCAAAAGAAATTCATACTTTCTCATGTTGATTCGCTTTAATCAAAAAATGATTCATCCAAATGACATTTAAAGTTGGCTGCAATTGCACGCAATTGTTGATCGCTCAGCGTCTGTTTTGCGCCACCCGCAGCCATTACCCGCAAACAGATATCAGCAGCTTTTTCAGCCACATCAATTCGGCCAAAAGCTTCGTCGAGGTTACGGCCACACCCGCAAATTCCATGAAATTGCCAAACTGCAAGATTCCGGCGCGACATAGCCTCGGCAGTTGCTTTGCCCAACTCCATACTTCCTGCCATAAACCATGGCAAAAATTCTATGCCCTGGGGAAAAACGACAATACATTCGGCGTGGCTTTGCCAAAGCAGTTTAGTCAGGTTTTTTGTGTCGAGATTTGCTACGGCATAGGTCAATGCAATCACGCTGTTGGGATGGGTGTGAATGAAAACGAACGACTGGTTATTCGTTTTTTCCTTGATCCGGCAATGCGACAGCAAATGTGACGGAAGTTCTGATGTTGGCGCTCCGACTGGTTCATAGCCCCATAGCAACTGCCATGCTTCACCTTTCTGATCAATTTCAATGACACCAACATTTTTTTCAGGAAAAACCTCAATGTTGCGCAAAAAACGGCCTGTTCCGGTTACCAGGAAACGATCTCCTGCGATTTCTGGCATGACAATCGGCAGTTTTACCCAATCTGACTTTGGCTGCAACCCGTCGAAATACTCATAATTTTCAGGATTTAACCTGAGACTGATATTCCCTCCATTCGATTCGGCCCAGCCACGGCGAGCCATGTCGCCACTGGTCTTTTTAATTTCGTCAATTAGTTTTTGCATGGTTTCAAAATAGGACCTGTAGTTAGTTTTTCAAAATAAGTTTTTGTACTTCCCTGATTGTTTGTCCGTTTTTCAGCAGGGCAAAATACACCCCGCTGTTGTAACTCTTCAGGTCGAATTCAATTTTCTGATCAGTTATTGATTTTTTCTCGTAAATTTTCTGGCCTAGTTCATTAACCAGTTCAAAATTGAGCTTCTCCTCAAAACCCGGCAACACTTCAACAAAATACTTTCCATCTGTCGGATTCGGATATATTTTCATCTTTCCTGAGTGCTTTGTTTCACTGAATCCACTGGTCTTGTCGGCCTGTAAAACCACATACATGGCGTTATCCGGAAGGTCGATCGTAATTTCGTCACCACTTCGGGTATAAGGTATTGCTTTCGCCGGATAACCCGCAACGTCGAGCAGCGTGGCTGACTTTACAAGGGTATTGCGAATTTTGAGTGAAACCCTGGTTTGGGCAGCCTTCCAGGGCATAACACCGGTATTGTCGATCCGGAAGCCATTTGTTGGCACACCTTTGTTATCAAAAGCAGTGGCTGTTTCGCTCCATTGGGTAGGTTGATAAACGGTACCAACCTGAACCAATATTTTTGATGATTGAGAGAGAGGTAATTTATCCATCGCAACAACATTCACCGCAACATAGTCATTTTGAGAGGTGATTGTTACATCTTTCAGTTTGATGGCCCCTGTTTGATTTGCAAAACCACAAATGCCCTGAGCTGCTGGCGTATTGATGGTGCATATTCCTTTTTTATAATCCCAGTTGAGTTCGCCGGTTGAACTGACGATTGTTTTTGCCGAAAAATTTAAAAGTGAGGATAGAGATGAATCAATTTTTTTGCTGTTCTGGGCCGTATTATATTTCACCTGTATTTTCCCGGCCAGGTAACTGATCGGGCTCAGTTCTGTTTGGCCAAGGACGGGTTCATAGGCATCTCGATTCGGATCGAATCCCATTTCTTCGGAAACAACTGGAATCTCACGTTGGTAGATGCTCTTCAGACTTCGCTCTTCATTAACCAGTGTTTTACTTTCAGCAATATAGCCCAAACGGTAGCTCAAGGCATTGGCTGGAAACATGGCTAACTGTCCGGGAATGGAAACCGACCAGCGCGACAGTGGATGTTGGCCTCCTGCCAGATTTGTCCAATAAAAATAGGGATTGGGGTCATAGCCCGAAGTGGTTGGATTAAACCAATAAAATGCATCGACTCCAGTTAGCGACATGTAAGCTGCTATCAGGAATGGTCCTTCTGCCTGGTATTTATGGGGCAGATTCCATCCACTTTCGGTCACAACAACCGGGTGCCTGACAGGCTGCTTAATATTGATCGGTAGCTTTTCCGGCGCTAGTAAAACTGATTTTCCTTCGTAATAATGGCCGGGATCAATCCGCCAGGCACTGTTATCGGGAGAGCTTTTATATCCGGTGTGACCGGGAGAATAATAGCGGTTTGTAGCAATGACATCAGCTACTGAATTGGTCCAACGCTCGGCATCCATCAACCGAACGGCATCAGCAGGCTTCCAGTTACTGCTATTAATTAACTGCTTGCAACCAATAGCCCTATAATGCTGGTAAATTTCCTGATAGAACGACCGCTGCGTTTCAGCCAGAAACTGAATTTGATCGGTCAAACGCAACTGCTTTGCTCCCGTTTGATTCTGCGTGGCATCCCAGATATGAAACAAAGCCATCTCTCCGACCATGGAATTATCTCCGCTTACAGAAACATTTCCCCATGCTTTTTGTGCCTCATCGATGGATTTATACTTGTTGATCAACCAACTGTAAAACTTCTGATTAATCACTTTTTGCAATTCGGGCTTAACCGATGATATGGTGTACCAAAATAACCCGTCTTCGTTCTGAGTTTGTATTAAGGCAACCGCCGGTTCGTCTTTCAACGGAACTCCGGTGAATGGATTTGGTGCAGTGTATAGCTCCTGTACCCATTTTTTGTAAGCATTTTTCAAACCATCGTGAAAGAAAATCACCCCTTCCATTTTCTTATCATTGGCGCTATAGCCGGCAATTCCCCAATTGTCGAATACCTTGCTCACCATCTGAGTGTAATACGGACTGATAGTTGTATAAATGCCTTCTTTCTTCATGGCTGCCACCACCCTTTGAATGTTGTAAATTTCGGATGAATTGGCTTTGTCAAGTGGTTCCCAACTATTCACCGGGTGAAGCGAACCGTGGTAACGGATGACGTTAACCCCCAATTTTGCCAGAAAACGGGCATAGCGGGCCAAATCACTGTCGCTCATTTTATTGGCTTCGGTAGCGCCATTCACTGCCCAAAACCTGACAGGCATTCCGTTGGAGGTTAAAAACGAATTACTATCAGCCGATAAGGTTATAAAACCGTTCTGTCCGGCATAATCTTCATTCAGAAAGCGTAAATCGAGCAGGGCTTCGGAAGTAAACTGGTCGGTCGGACTAACAAAATCCCACCCCTGCTGAGGTGATTGTGCAAAAAGTGAAAATACAACGACTAAAAAAAAGGAAAGTAAAACAAATTTTCTCATAATTGACGGCTCATTTATATAAACCTATAAATCAAGGTGAATTAAAAAAGGAGGATAGAATTTTCTATCGCTCCTTTTCTTCAAGTTAATCTGCGAGATTAATATCCGGTATTTTGTTCCAGAGCAGGACTTTCGTCAACTTCTTTCGACGGAAGCGGGAAGTTTACGTTATGATCCTGGAATTTGAAATCAATCAGTTTCGATTGGAAATCATAGGTTTTCAGGTCGATTTCCTTGGCAATATGACGGCGGCGTAAATCCCACCAGCGGTGACCTTCTTCGAAAGCCAGCTCAATCCGGCGTTCCTGAAAAATCCATTCCAGTACAGTCGCAGCGTTGGTTTCGTTCACATCGCGGTCGGCCGGAACAAGCGACGGAGCGCCACTTTCAACTGATTTACGTGCCCTGTCACGAATCTGGTTAACCAATCCGATAGCATCTTTCAGGTTACCACCCGAACGTACAATCGCTTCGGCTTTCAGCAACAGCACATCGGCATAGCGAAGAATACGCGGGTTATTCAGGCTAATTTCGTTTGAGGCTCCGTTTCCACCGGTCGCATACGATGTGTTTTTGATGTATTTCTTCACATTGATCAAGGTAGCTGGATTTGGATCCAGGTTGTAAGTCAAACGAGGATCGCCCGGTTCGTAAGCGCTACGAATCGAAGCTGTTGCTGTAAAATATGAATTTCCGATCCAGGTAGGTCTTTGGCTGAACATTCCCCAGTAGCCCCCAATTTCGCCAATGGCCGCAAAGGCATCGTTACCTCCGGCTCCACCAACAAACGGGTTAACGGCTCCGGTTGCATTGTTTGCCTGGTATTCGTACAACGATTCGGCGTTGTTCTCAAATTTCACATCAAAATTATTGCTGTATTGCGGCATCAGGCTTGCTCCTGAAATGGCATTGAAATCGGCAATAGCGGCGGTAAAATCTGCTGATGTTTTATTGACAGTTCCCCTGAAAACCAAACATTTTCCGCGCAGTCCCAATGCCGAGTTTTTAGTCAAACGACCTTTGTAAGCCGCAGGCCAGCTTGCAGGCAATAATTGCGCGGCCTCCTGCAAATCTTTTATCGCCTGATCGAGCAATTCGGTTCCTTTTGAATTTGGAGGAAATGCATTGTTAAGATCGGTAATCCTTTCAGTTACAAGCGGCGCTGTGCCAAAAACATTCCACAAGCAGAAATTCATGTATGCCCGCAGAAACAGCGCTTCTCCTTTGTTGTAATCTTTTTGAGCCGGAATTGCTTTGTAGGCAAACGATCCGTTTTCTTCAATCTTTTTCAAAACGGTATTGGCACGGGCAATCAATTGATATGCAAATTGATAATAAAGCCCCAGCTGCCCATTCGAGCCATTTAGCGCAGTAAAATTCTCATGAGCGTAACTTGCCGATGTGGTCAAATCGTCACCCGGGAGCATCACAACCGGGGCCGTGTTGTTATTTTGTCCGCCACGGAAGGCATAGAAGAAAGCTACTTTCTGATAAATCCCGAAAACGGCCTGGTCCATTTGACTTTCATTCTGAAAGAAACCGGCTTCAGTATCGCCGATAGGATCAAGGTTAATCGTTTCTTCGTTGCATGAATTTAAACCGACGACCAATAGGAGCATCAGTAAAAATGATATTTTTAACTTATTCATTGTTTTTCGGATTTAGCGGTTAAAAACTAAGTGTTGCACCCACTGAAAATGTGACCGGTGTTGTAATATTTTCAGGATCAAGGTCATCGTACGGTGAGATGACAAACAGGTTTGAACCCGAAACAAAACAGCGCAGTTTGCTAGCTCCCAGTTTATTCAACATAGCTCCCTTAAAATTATAGCCAATCTGGAAATTCTGGAAGCGTAGGAATCCTGCATTTTGTACATGGCGGTCGGCAATACGGTTATTACCAGATGGGTCGGCCTGAATAGCACGCGGAATGGTGTTCGACGGATTGGTCGTCGTCCAGCGATCACGATAGGCTGCCAGATAGTTCAATCCCATGCCGCTGATACTTTGCAAACCGTTGGTATTGATACGCTGAACATCGCCCACACCACGGAAACTGAATGAAACGTCCCAGTTCTCGTAATCCAGTCCGCCATTGATACCATAGTAATAGCCAGGAATTGTCTTGCCCAAATAGGTCATATCGTTTGCATCAATTTTTCCATCGGGTGCATAGTGTTTCAATGCGCCGGCAGGATCTTCGGCTGTTGGAGCGCCATACAGGTCAACAAAACGTACGTCACCCGGAGATTTTTGTGCTGCGTATCCCACATCGTTATTGGCAGCTTTCCAGTCGGTTACTTCCTGATCGGTTTGGAAAATTCCATCGGTTTTATAGCCATAAATAAAGTTCATTGAGTAACCTTCTTCGATGCGGCTGTTCCCGCTGGTCGAAGGCTGTCCACGGTAAAGTGTTTTCACTACATTCTTTACTGTAGTCACGTTTAACGAGGCGTTGTACCCTATTTTTCCAGCTTTATCGGCATAGCCAACCTGAAATTCGAAACCCGAGTTTTCCACTTTCGCCAAATTCACTACCGGATTATTTAGCACTCCAACCACCATTGGTACTGAAATCGTTTGCAAAATACCATCGGTTAAACGGTCGTAATATTCCGCTGTGAAAGTCATTTTGTTATTCAGTAAAACAGCATCAAATCCGAATGAGGTATTGGTTACTGTTTCCCAGCTCATGTCTTTAATGGGTAAATCGCCCAAAGCAGCAGCCGGATAAATTGCGCCATCGCCGACAGTTGAGCCGGTTGCCCCGGTGCCAAAGCCAACCTTTGGATTCACGTTTACCAAAGAAAGGAAAGCATAATCGCGGGTTTCCTGGTTACCGGTTTGCCCCCAGCCTGCGCGAATTTTAAGATCGTCGAGCCACTCAATTCCTTCCATGAACTTTTCAGAAGTTACCCGCCAGGCCACTGCAAACGATGGGAAGGTTCCCCATTTGTACCCGGGGCCAAATTTCGATGTTCCATCGCGTCGAACCGTTGCATCAAAATAGTATTTACTGCTGAAGTTATAGCTTAAACGCCCCATGTAGCCCTGAAGTCCTGATGGGGTGCGCTCATAGAAAAGTGATTTATTCAAAATATCCCATCCTTCATTAATGTAACGTTGATCCCACTCTGTAATGGGTGAGTTTTTGTCAACAGCCCACTGTGCGTTGTTCCATTTCACCTGCTGATCCATCGCATTCAACACCAAATCAACCGAATGATTCCCAAATTTTCCGTTATAACCAATAAGGAATTCTTTAATAATATTGATGTTTTCGTTGTTACGCTGACGATAGGTGTTTCCTTCGCCTGTGTATAATGTACCACGGGAGTTCTCGAATAATCCGCGCGAAGGTTCCTGGTAGGTTTCGAATTTGTTGGTATAATAATCGAAACTGAAGGTTCCTTTAAACCGAAGGCCTTTCAACGGACTTACCTCGGCATAAAATGTCCCCATGTTGCGAAGTAAATCGCGCTTGTTTTTTATAAACTGATCTCTTCCCTGAAAATTATTCCGGGTACCTAAGCCATATCCGTAAGGAAAGAAAGCTGTACCAACCGTCCTGCCTGTTTTTGCATATCCTCCCGGTCCGCTTGGATCATAGAATGGTTGCCAGGGCACAACAAATGATACGTCACTGAAATCTGCATCTGTTCGGTTATCAAAACGTGAATAAGAGAATCGGTAAGATTCACCCAATTTCAACCATGAAGCAACTTTATGGTCTGAATTCAGGAAGAAAGAGAAGCGGTCGAAGGCATCTTTGTAAAGAACATTGTCTTGCTGGGCATAGCCGCCACCGGTAGCAAAGTTCGAAACTTTATTTCCTCCTGATACCGAAATATTGTAATCCTGAACCGGAGCATTTTTTACCAAAGCGGCATCCATCCAGTCTTTTGAATAATTGGCGCTGGTGCCCAGGTAGTTTGGCGAAGTTTTATCGTAGAACGGAAAATACTGGTCTTTCACATACGCTTTATTGGCATTAACTGCCTCAAGACTCCAGTCTACATATTCTTCAGGCGTGGCAACATCATAACGTTTATTGATATTTTGGATGCCATAACTGGCCGATACATCTACTCTGGCTTTTCCCTCTGCACCACGTTTGGTTGTTATCAGGATAACACCGTTTGATGCACGAACTCCATAAATAGCGGTTGCCGATGCGTCTTTCAAAACCGAAATTGATTCGATGTCGTTCGGGTTAATCATGTTGAAAACGTTCACATCGCCACGTAAATCTTGCGTACGCGAAGAAGAATTGCTTGCACCACCCTCGGTCAATGGAATTCCATCGATTACATACAGCGGATCGTTGTAACCCAAGGTGCTTACTCCCCGAATACGAATCGTTGGACGGGCAGTCGGGCTACTTCCGGGGTTGCTTACAAACACTCCAGCCATTTTTCCCTGCATGGCCAACTCGGGTGACATATTTACCCGTTTGGTCATTTCTTCTGAATTGATTTGAGAAACTGCACCAGTCAAATCTTTTTTGGTGCGCGTGCCGTAGCCAATGGCTACAACTTCATCCAAACCAATAGAATCTTCCTGAAGGGTGACATTAACTGTGTTTTGATTTGCAATTTTAACTTCTTCAGGCTTCATCCCCACAAATGAAAATGAAAGGATAGCACCTTCCGGAACATTACTCAATGTATAATTTCCGGTAGCATCAGTTATAATGCCGTTAGTTGTTCCTTTAACAACCACAGAAACACCTGGCAAAGGCATACCCGATGCGTCGGTTACCTTACCTTTGATGGTTTTTCCTTGCTGCACACTGTTTAAAATATTGTTCTCATCGATGGGAAGCGGAGACAACACGATTTGCCTGTCTCTCACTAAAAAGTTGACACTTTTATCGGCAAACAACTGAGAAAGTACGTCCTGAATATTTTCGTTTTTAACTTGGATACTGACTTTTCTGTCCACATTGATTAAATCGTTGTTATACAGAAAATAGAAATCACTTTGATCTTCGATTACGCGCAAAACATCTTTAACGGTCACATTCTCCATTTTGAGATTAAGTAGGATTTTTTGCGAATAACTTTTCACGGCCAAGGCCTGAGAAATAATTAAGAAACTTAGAATTACAGTTAGCTTCATTACAATCAGAAATTTAACCCAGGGGCGATGAATACCATCCCACCGTAGGCAGTTACAATTTTTTTTCATACGTTTGAATACTTTTTGTTTTAATAAATTAAAAATTTATCCGTTGTCAAACGGCTTAAATTCAGGGCAGTTGGGGAACTGCCCTGTTTTATTACGACCCTCTTTCAATTCATAGGCATCATTTTTTTATTTCAGCTTAATTTTTGTGTTTTTGCTTTTCCTGATCTTAATTTCCTGCTTCGAAAAATTTCTATTCTTCAGTATTTCTCGTTTGCTAATTGAATAATCGATTGGCGTTGAAAGAGCCAATAATTCCATCACCTGCTCAAGGCTTTCGCTGGTAAATGTGCCGGTAACTCTATAATTAGCAATTGATTGATCAGATATTTGAATATCTGCATTAAACCATCTTCCCAGCTTTGCAGCAGCTTCGGAAAAAGGAGTTTCGTTAAAAATAATCACTCCATCGCGCCAGGCGATAACATCCTGAACCCTGACCATTTGTTGCTTGTAGTTTTTTTCTTCTGTATTGTAATTCAACTGAATACCCGGTTCAAGAAAAATGATCTGATCAACTTTCATTCGATCAGCAACTTTTACTTTACCTTCAACAAGTGTTGTCGAGTATTTCAAATCTCCTGAATAAGCCGATATGTTGAATGCGGTTCCTATTGCCTGTACATCCTGAAACCGGGTTCCAACAATAAATGGTTTTTGCTTGTTTTTATAAACCTGGAAATAGGCTTCGCCATCAAGTTCAATTCGTCGTTCGTTCCCTGCAAATACCGATGGGAACTTTAGGGTACTTGCGGCATTCAGCCATACTTCAGTACTATCAGGCAGAAAAAGATGTGTTTTTGTTCCGGGTTGGGTTACAATTTCCTGCGTCACCATTAACCTTTCCAGATTTTTCCGGAGTTCATTTTGCTGAAGATAATACCAAATTCCGCCAAGCAATGCAGGAATAAATAAAACAGCTGCAATTTTTTGCATCCAGTTCGATAAAACAACCAGTTTATTGGTCCGGTATTTTTTTAATACCCTTTGCTTACCGTCTTTTACATTAAATTCATTGAGCAAATGAAGATCGGTAGTGAGGCTGTTAATCTTTTTTATCTGACTATAGATATCTTGATTTTCAGGTATTTTAAGCCACTCACCAGCCAGCTTTGCTTGTTCTTCATTGGCTTCTCCTCGGAGATAAGTAAAAATGTACTCAGGTATGTTTTTGTGTGTTTCCATAAGTTCAATCCGGTAATATGACGGGTAGGTCAACCCTTACCCTAAAAAAGATGATAAAAAATTTTTTAAAATGGATTTTATCCCAGTTTTGACATCAATACCAGGATAGGAAGGTAATCGCCAAGCTCCTTGCGAAGTATTGTCAGCGCTTTGCTCATGCGGTATTCAACAGTTTTTACAGAGATATTTTCCTGATCGGCAATTTGTTGATATTTCAACCCTTCGAAACGATTCAGAATAAAAGTCTCGCGGATTTCCTTGGGCAAACTCTGAATAGCCTTTTCGATCAGGGATTGGAGTTCGGTATCAATCAGCGGATATTCATGAAAGTCATCTTCACTCATTATCTGCTGACGAAACAATTCATGGTTAACAACCACTCTCTGATGTGCAAGATAGTCGAGGCAACGATTATGCACCGATCGAACAAAATACGATTTGACACTGGTCTCAATCCTTATATTCTTGCGATTTTCCAGTACGCGAACAAAAAAATCCACCACAATATCTTCTGCTTCCGATTTAGATTTGATCATCCGAAAAGCATAAACACACAGCCCCTGGTAATATTTATCAAAGAAATAATCGAAAATGACCTGTCTTCCTGCCTGAAAATCAAGAAAAAGCTGCTTCTCTTTTTTAATAATATCGCTGGTAGAGCTCAACATTGTTTAAATAGATCTGATGAGTTCACCAAATTAACACATTTAAAATTAAAGCAGTAAAAATATTTCAATAGATGAAGGAGTCCATAATTTTAATGGTTAGACTTTTTACTTCTATTTGTTCTCTAAAAGAAACTATAAATTGATCAAAAATTAAATATTTTATGCCACTGCTGTCTCGTTAAAAGATACGAGGTAAAAGAACATTTGAAAATTTCGGAGTTCAATTGCTCGTTCAAACTTTCGCCAACACCACCCCCATCAAAACCGATACTCCGGCAACGGCCAATCCTGATTTTTCTGCAATTGCTTTCCTTTTTTTACGCCATACAAATTCAGTTCTCCGGAAGAATGCGAAATGGCTTTTACCTTCGGTTTGATGGCATTTGCGCCTGAAGAAAGGATTATTTCCTCTCCGGTTTTCAGATCAATCCTGAACTCGCCGTCTGCTACTTTAGTAATCGGGATTTGCCGGCCTTTGCTCACCTGAACAGCATTCGTCCAATCCGGAACTTTCACCACGCACGGTTCTCCGGAAAGGCTTTTCACCGAAATCCAGTCGGTTTTTCCCTGATTTCTTGAAGCGCTTACCAAAAAGCCGCCTTGTGCCCGGAGTTGGTGGAAAGAAGCACCCTTCCAATCTTCAGGAACGGCAGGAAACACCCTGATTTTACCGCCCCAGCTCTGCAACAGCAATTCCATGATGGATGCCGCTGCACTCAAAGGCGTTTCCAACACGGGATTACGGCCTCCAGATTCCACATACATGGTATTCGAAAGCAACTGACTGATGCCAATGTCGCCCAGCAAAAAGTGCTGCAAAATCTGGTTCGCATCGTTGCCACGCCCGAGCGCTGCGTAAAGCGAAGCTGCACCGGTGTATGAATATCCGGCAAGCGCTTTCCCGTTTTCGATCCGATGCCAGTGAACCACCGATTTGTCAACCAACTCGCGGTCGGACGGCGAATCGGGATTAAGCTGAAACAACGGATACAAACCCAGCAAATGCGAATAATGGCGGTGCGACATATCAACCGGTTGGTTGCTGGCAATCATCAAACCATTGGCATCAACGGGGTAAGGAACCAAATCGGCCAGGGTTTGCCTCCATTTATTTACTTCATTCGGATTTGAACCGGCTTTTTCGTTCGACTCAATCAAGGCATTCAGCAGCCATCGTAAAATTGCCAGATTGTAGTTGGTATCCGGATACGTTACAAAACCTTTGTATTCGGGCGAACCCATTAATGCAAGGCCAATCTTTCCATTCTCGCGTTTCTCCTGAAGCTTTTCAAATGCTTCGGCAATTTTCATCGCTTTGGGCACCCATTTTTCCTGAATGGATTTCCAGTCGCCCAGGTAGCGGTAATGCAGCCAGTAATTGTGCATCGCCCAGGCAAAATCGCCCAGCTTTGGCCCGCGGAAATTATTGAGCATCGGATCAAATTTCTCATCGATCAGCGCAATCAGGTTTTCGGCCAGATCCATGTGATTACTGGCATAATAGGGCCAATAAGTGAGCTGAACATTCAGGTTCCACCACAATCCGGGCCACTGGCTCACCCGAAACATCGGGCCAAACAGATCAACCGCCGGACCATCAGTCCGCGAACAAACAGCCATTTTATACATCTGAATCCAGTAGAACGACTCCATCCGCCCATCAGGAATGGACAGAAACGATTGCTGATAGTACCGGTGCCACCAGTCGCGGTGAGGCGTTTCGATTGCAGCGAGTTTCAGGATTGACGCATCTTGGATAGCTTTTTTGGCAACTTCGGCTGAAACATTGGCCTTTGGCACCTCGTTGGCAGTTGCAACAAATAATTTGGATTGATTTCCTCTCTTATCCCTTTTTTCCGACCATGCTGTGGCGTAATCGCCACCAGCCAGCAACGACTGCACACAAACAGCAATATCCCCCATTTTCGAAATAACAGGTTTCGGGTTGGTGATGTAAGCCTTGCTTTCCGGAATATCAGGAAAAACCTGCGAGCGCGGTGAAGCCGGATTCCCGGGCAAAAAATCCCATCGATATTCGGCCTTGACACCATTTTGTTTTTCAGTTGAACTGACTTCGATCAGGTTCAGCATCCGATCGCGGGGAGTGAATGCCCGAAACGAAATTTCGCCCAAATCGGTGATGATTTTCCCGCTGATTTCGGCATTCCACAAATCCTGACGCATGGTCCCAGAGATAATTTTTCCGGCCGGGCGAAGCGCCATACGGCCAATATCGAGTCGCGGAAAATCATACATCACCGAAGCTCCCTCAGCGCCCATCGAAGTTTTCCGATGCGGCGCTTTCCGGTGGTCGGTCACATCCTGACGGCCCAAATGAAAATCGATGCGGTTATCTTTCATCGTGGCATAAATCATCATGCCCACCTGACCATTTCCGGTATAAGCGCCTTCGTTCCATTGCAACGGAAGTTCTTCCCAGATCATATCGTGCTGCGACATAAACTTCGGCCAGTTTATTTCAGTTTTAACCTGACAATTAACTGGTTGTGATTTCAAAATAAAAAAACCAATCATCAAAAAATTGATAACTATAAATTCAGACTTTCTCATTTTAGTTGTTTAAACATTCTCAAATATGTCGCACCCAACCTACGACTCCGCATAGCGCCGGAGCTTATCTGTGGAGTGAATTATTCCAAATGAAAAACCTCTTCCATATTCGCCCACCACTCTCCTTCTGCGCGATTTTCAACCGGTCGCTGCATGGGCATCATAATGTCCCACCATTTTTGGGTTACCGGATCAGCCACCATCCGGGCCATATCGGCCGAAAAATCGTCACCGGTATATTCAAAATAAGCGAATAAAAGTCCGTCTTTATGGAAGATGGAATAATTGCGAATATTGCATTTTGTAATCATGTTCAGCACATCGGGCCAAACAGCTGCATGGTATTCTTTATAGCTTTCAAAACTTTGAGGATCGACCCCGATAATTTGTCCGAATCGTTTCATTATTTTCGATTTATTAAGTTACTGGATTTTTCTTGCCAGCTGCTGGCGAATAGCTGCCAGCAGTTAGCAAAAATACTGATTTGCATTATTGAAGCACAATTTCGTAAATGCCGGGAGCCTGGCTAAATTCTTTCAGCACCAACCTGAACTTTTGGGCAGTGGTTTTCGGAAGTTTAATCACGGCTTTGTTCCCGATGGTTTTGCCTTTCGACAGAACTTTCCATTTGTCGCCAACGAAAGCCTGAAGTTCAAACGCCTGAACAGCTGTTCCTCTTTCGTACAGGATGGCTTGGGAAATTTTTTCTGGTTTGCCCAAATCAACCTCCACCCACGGACTCTGATCCTTTGCATCGGGTTCCCAGTATGAGCCAGCCCAATCGCCGTTGGTAACCGAACGCAGTTCAACCCACTGGTGATTGATCCATTGTCCCTTCGGATTGGAAGATGCGGTTAATGGCTTATTGAACGACAGCGAATTTGAACCGATTTCCATGGGCGCAATGTTCATCACATCGCCTGCCAGTTCGAGTTCGATGATAGTATTTATTGGTTTCAAATCTTTTTCTGCAAACTCAACAGAGTAGCCTTTTTCAAGCTTCGTTAGTTTGGCATTTCCGCCTTGTGGCATAAGGCAACTTTTGATTTCGATTCCCACATCAGGAATGATAATTTTGGGCGAATTGCCGGTCCATTTCAGGATATGCAGATAAATTGAATTGCCTTTGCGGGTACTTACACCCCAGTCGGTTGGTTTGAACGGGCCACCGCGTGACTCATAAATGGTGTAGCCATATTTCTGAAGCCATTCGCCCATTCCTTTCAAACGCTCCACCTGAAGCGGCTCGATTGTTCCATCAGGTTTTGGGCCCACGTTGAACAGCAGGTTACCGTCGCCACCAGCCGTTCTGATCAGGGTTTGAAGGCATTGTTCCAGTGATTTAACATCATCATTGGGTTTCCAGGCCCACTGGCGGGCAATGGTCATGCAGGTTTCCCAGGGCCGGGTATTCTGAAAACCACCAATTCGCTGCTCCGGACAATCGAAATCGCCTTTGGCTCCGGTTCGGTCGTTGATGATGATATCGGGCTGAATCTGGTGAGCGAAATCAATCACACTTTGACCGCGAACGGCATCAAATTTCTGCGGAACATCGAACCACAGCACATACAACGGGCCGTAATTGACCAGAAGTTCGGCCACCTGCTTTTTCAGATAAGTGGTGTAGGCGTCCAGATCGCTTTTTTCGCGGGCTTTGCTCCCACCCGGACTGGTTAACGGAAAATCGGGATGATGCCAGTCGCAGGTTGAATAATAGGTACCGAACTGGATTCCCTGTTTGCGGCAGGCTTCGGCCAATTCCTTCACCACATCGCGTTTAAATGGCGAATTCATGATGTTGTGTTCGGTTTGCCGGGTATTCCACAAACAAAAACCATCGTGATGTTTGGTGGTCAGCACAATGTATTTCATTCCGGCGGCTTTAGCCACACTCACCCAATCGTCGGCATCAAATTTTTCGGGATTAAACTGTTTGTACAGGTTATCGTATTCTTCCACCGGAATTTCGCGGCCGCGCGACCAGCCAATTTCGGTTCCTTTCAGAGAAACAGGCCCCCAGTGGATGAACATCCCGAAACGGGCATCTTTCCATTCCTCGATTTTTTGCTCATTCCCGATAGGATTTTTCTGAACTGTCTGCGCTTCGGTTAGTACTACAACTCCGAAAAACAGAAGAGAAATCAACAACAATTTTGTTCTCATATCCATTTATTTTAGGTTTAGTTGAATTTGATTAATTGGCAAAAAGCTGGAATTCCTTTATTCCGGAAAATCCGTTTCGGTTGAGAATCACCACTCTGAACTTTTGAGCGGTAACAGGTGCGATGCTTTGTTTCCAATCGCCCATTTTGGTTCCTGATGCAACAGTTTTCCACAGGCCATCTTTTTCACACTGAATTTCAAAGCCTTGTATTTCCGAATTCAGAAAAACGTGTTCGCTCACTGCAATCGTTTTTACGGTTTGAGGTTTGCCCAAATCGGCTTCCAGCCAACCTTGTTTCTCGAAGAAAGCTTCGACTTCCTGGCTGCGATAATTCAGTAATCGACCAAATTGTGAATCAAAATCGGCATCGGGTCTGCGACCGGGCTTCCAGTGCGTTTTTGGATTGTCGTCAAAAGCAGCCGACGGATCATGCAAAAATTGTCCGACAGAACTTGACGCACTTACCTTGCAGTTGTAGGCCAGCGATCCTGAAGTAGAAAACGGATAAATCAGCGCCACTTTTTCAAGCGGTTCCTTTACCGTTACAGTTACCAAAGTTGAAATTTCCAGCCGGTCGGATGCCGGAACAATCAGTTTCAAATACTTTTTATCCTGAATGAAAAGTACCTTTTTGCCGTTAACCAGGCTAGCGTCCCGAATTTTGCCCGGGAATGCAGGCAGTGTCAGTGTATCCGACTTCATCGATAAAATATTCAGGTACATGTTCTTTCCGGAGAATGTACACAGGTAATCGTTGGTAGGTGTGTAGGGCCCGCCTTTCGTTTGGTAAACCGACCGACCGTAAACTTTCAGCCAATCGCCCAGTTCCAGTAACCGTTCCTGAAAATCTGCCGGAATTTGTCCGAGGCTATCCGGACCAACATTCAGCAGCAGGTTCCCGTTTCCACCGACACAGCGCAGCAAAGTTGTTGCTGCTTCCCTGATCGGACGAGGGGTATCCTTTGGCCGCCAGGCCCACTGATGCCCAAGATTGGTGCAAGTTTCCCAGGGAATGGCTCCGTAGCCGGCCACAAAACCTTCAGGAGTGGCATAATCGCCATACGGACCAACAAAAGCATGAGATTCGTCGGTATGAAACACATCCAGCCGGTTGTTCACAATGATGCCGGGCTGAAGTTTCTTAGCCAGTTCGTATATTTCTTTCGGTTTTACAGGGCTTGGCGAGCCTTCGTAGTCAATCCACAACAAACTGATTTTGCCATAATTTGTAAGTAACTCGCGAACCTGCTCCAAAACGCGTTTGGCAAATACATCGTTGGTTTTCGGGTTCCGGCAATCGGGGTCTTTCCAGTCGGCAGGCGAAAAGTACCAGCAAATGGGCATTCCTGCCTGGTGAGCAGCATCGGCCAATTCCTTGCAAACATCACGACCAAAAGGCGTTTTCATGATGTTATAACTGGTCGTTTTTGTGTTCCACTCGCAAAAACCGTCGTGGTGTTTGGCCGTGAAAACAATGTATTTCATGCCAGCTTTTTGGGCCAAAGCCACCCATTCTTCAGGATTAAATTTTACCGGATTGAACCCTCTGTAAAGCGAATCGTATTTTGCCTTTCCATAACCTTCTCGCGACCAGCTAATTTCGCTGCCAAAACGAGTGACTGGCCCCCAGTGAATAAACATACCGAAACGGGCTTCCTGCCACCACTTCATGTCAGTGCCGGGTTTATTTCGTTCCTGACCAAAACTTTGTATCAGGAAAAGGAAAATGAATAAACCCATGAATGAAATTTTTAGTTTCATCAGATTAAAATTAAGGTTTGTAAGCCTGACCCACTTCGGCTAGGCGTTTCACAACATTTTCGTCCATCAAACCATCGGGGTTTGGAGCACAATTCAGGAGAAAATTGCAGTTTCTTTTTTTCAGGATAGCCAAATGGCGATTGACAATATTATCAACCGACATCAATTTTTCCTGCGGAAATTTCTTTTTCCAGAACCACTGACTTTGAATGCAAGGGCCTTGCTGTGCGGCATATTTATTTCCCGGGGGAGCCCACTCGTCGTTCCAGGGTTCTTCATAATGAAAGAAATCGAGGTTTTTATATACTTCATCAAGCGGTAATCCACGACGTAACTGGTAATGGTCGGTAATGAGAATTTGTGGCTGAATGGATTTTATGAAGTTATAAATTTCATCGCGCTGTTCCTGTTTCCAAACAGTGCCACAATTGCCCCAGCCGTCAAACGTAATCGATCCTATTTTTCCGTAATTGGTCAGTAGTTCTTTTAATTGTGCCTTAATTATTTCAATTTCGTCAGAGGTAATTTCTTTTTCAATTCCCAGTTGCCGATCCCAGATGGAAAAGTAAAAATGGGGCTCAACTCCTTTACTTCTGAAGGCATCACAAAATTCACGAACAATATCCCGACCGGCAACAGCACTCGAAGCCACATCGTAAGTGGTGGTTTTACTGTCCCACAAACAAAAGCCATCGTGGTGTTTGGTCGTCAAAACGGCATATTTCATGCGGGCGCTTTGGGCAGCTTCAGCCCATTGCCCACAATCGAGTTTTCCCGGATTAAATGACTTTGTATCCTGATTCGGTTCAACCCACTCTTTTTCATGAAATGTTCCCATATTGAAATGGATGAACATGCCAAATTTCAGTTTCAGAAAATCCTTTCTTAGTTTGGTCAGCGATTGCGACGAAACATCAAGAAGCAAAACTGTTACAAACAACAAGGTCAGGAACAACTTGATTTTTTGCATTTCTGAATTGATTAGTTACAACTATTTCTTATTAAAATCCCTCACTGCATCAAACATGGCCACTACATTTTCCGGCGGAACATCGGGCAGGATGTTATGAACGGTGTTGAACACAAATCCGCCGCCTTTCGAGAAGATTTCGAGCCGTTCAAAAACCTGGTCGCGGATCTGTTGAGGAGTTCCGATGTTCAGCGTTCCAACTGTTTCGATGCCTCCGCCCCAGAATGTGCAGTCCTTCCCAAATTCCTTTTTCAGAAAATCGTAAACGGTTTCTGCAGTTTTCACGATGGAGGAG
>CAYRBM010000073.1:0-26157 GCA_964422425.1 uncultured Odoribacter sp. | reverse complement strand
TCCTTTTGTTGCTTATTTTCAATTAGTTATTAATCGAACTCAGGTTAGTAATAATGTCACTGCAAACGAACGCATTCAAACGCATAGTTTCTCCAAAATCAGGCATTGCCCAATTATTGCAATACCTTGGATCAGATAAGGACAAGGTCGGGTTTGGTTCGTGTCAAGTCCATACCAAGTCCAAGTACAAACAATGTAAAATTTCCACAATGGGAACAATTAAACAAGGTATTTTGGGTGGCTTCTCCGGCAAGGTCGGGACAGTAATCGGGGGCAACTGGAAAGGCATAGACTATATGCGTAGTAAAGCTGCCAGCATTTCGAATCCAAAAACAGAAGCACAACTGGACCAACGAGCCCGGTTTGGTGCTGCTCTCAAATTCTTACAGCCGTTGACTTCATTCCTGCGCGTCGGCTTCAAGAATTACGCTGTTAAGATGACTGCTTTCAACAGCGCTATGTCCTACAACCTCAACAACGCCCTTACCGGTGTTTATCCTGATTACTCTATCGACTATGCAAGTGCATTGGTTGCTCGTGGTTCGCTCCCTGGTGCTTTAAATCCTCTAGTGGCAATGAACTCGACAACTGAACTTGAATTCAGCTGGACCAACAACTCAAACGAAGCTAAGGCAAAGGGGAATGATAAAGTTTTGCTTGTTGTATTAAACCCAGCAAAACAACTTGCAGTAACCGTAGTTGGAGGAAACTCCCGCACTGAAGGAAGCCAGGTAGTTTCGTTACCTGAAAACTTTACTGGAGATGAGGTCCAATGCTATATCGCATTTCAGGATGAGAAGCAAACTGTTTTATCAAACAGTGTTTATGCCGGGGCAATCGTATTGGCTTGATTCATTTGAGAACCTAAAAGTTTCTAAAACCGCTTTCTTTTAGAGGGCGGTTTTTGTTTTTAGTATCCTTTGATACTGCCTTTTTGAGGCATTTTGTATGTAGATTGTATGTAGGAGAATAAAAAAGCAGTTAAGATTTCTCGTAACTGCTTGATTTTGAAGTGGGCCCAACTGGGCTTGAACCAGTGACTCCCTGATTATGAGTCAGGGATATAATCTCTAATATTTCCTTATATTCCTTAATAATATATCTATATTTCAATGGTTTAAATTTATAAAATTTTATTATTTTTAATCAATAAAATTTAAACTTAATTTAAACTAAAACAATGGCTAAAATTTCAGTTGTCCTATTTACTTCTAAAAAGTATAATGATGGCACTTCTCCTATCATGTTGAGGCTAACAAAAAATCAACAATTAAAGTATTTTAAAATAGGCTATGAAAAGTTTAACATCCTATCGAAGCAATGGGATAAAGAATTTGGATTAGTAAAAGCAGATAAAAGACTTAATCCTGAGCATACACTGATTAACAACTATATCAAGAAAAAACACAGCCAAGCATTAAAAATATTGGAGTCATTTGAGGAAAAAGGTGTTGCTTGGACTTTCAATATGTTTGAAGAGGAATACAGGAATAAACCAAAAATAAACAAGGTAAAGCCATTTATAGAAGCAAGAATTAATGAACTTCAAAACCAGGGGAAATATAATTCTTCAACTGGATTAAAAGAAACTTTAGTTATTCTTGAAAAGTTTTACCCAAATCTACAAAAGCTTTATTTTCAGGATATAGACTTTAAATTTATTGAGGGATTTTATTTCTATCTAAAAAATGAAAGGGGAAACAAGGATACAACAATCGGAATTATGCTTAGGGGTATAAGAGCAATATTAAATGAGGCTATAAACAGAGGTGTAGGAAGTAAAGAAGCTTATCCATTTTCCAAAATCTACGGAGCAACCAAAACATTCAAGATTTCTAAACTTGAAAAAAGCTCAACAAAAAAATATATCCCCAGAGAATATATGCTAAGATTGGTTAATTCCGAAATACTTGAGTCTCACCTAAATTGGGCTAAACAGATGTTTTTGTTCTCTTTTTTTGCAAGTGGGATAAACTTTAAGGACATGGCACATCTCAAAGAAGAAAATATTATTTCTCGAACGCTAGTTGAAGGTAAAGAGTATTCTTTCATTGAGTTTAAGCGCTTGAAAACAAACGAGGCTATTTCAATACCTATTACAGAAAGCTTAAAGCAAATTTTACAATGGTCAAGAGCCAATACTACCAACAAAAATGGGTATCTATTGCCTATTATTAGCAATACTAAATTGACTGGCGAAAAACTTAATGAGCATATTACACATAGGCGCAAACGGTTCAATAAATACTTAAAAAAGATTGCTGAGAAGTTAGAATTTCCCGATGGGCTTTTGCACATTAGTAGCTATTTTGCTAGACATTCTTATGCAACGACATTGTTAAGAAATGGAGCTCAAATAGAAAAAATAAGTGAAGCTTTAGGGCATACAAATATTAAAACGACCCAGACATATCTTGAAAGTTTTGGCATTGACGAAATTGCTAAGATGAATGAAGATTTATTAAGAATTAAAATTGTGAGGGTACTTGATTTAACCGACTCCGATGGGGTTTATTTGTTAAAATCAGAAAAAGCAAGCCAAACAATGAAAGAGGCAATCTTCTATTTAGATAAGAAAACTAGCGGTTTACCAGATGATAAATTTATCGAATGGCTAAAAGATAAAGCGCATAACGGTTCATTTGGGTATGAAGATAGAGTCACTTTAACTAACGATGTTTACACACCGGAATTTGCTTTTATGAGTAAGGATATTGACAAATTAGGTGGCAATATTTCGATGGTGATTGATATGCTTGCAATTGAAAATTTTCTTGTTGCTAGGACCAAACCAAACTAAACCCATATATTTTTCAAACCCAGAACAATAATTTATTCTGATTACAATTAACAACCTTTTTCTAAAATTTAACTATTGGTAAGATTTGTTAGTAATTATCTAATCAAATGAAAAATAATCAGATAAAACGATTCCTTATTAAGAATAATTCCAAATTAGATTTTTTTTTAAATTTTTATTGATCAAAAACATCGTTTCTGGTGATGGTTGTTGTTTTAAGTTACAAAAAAATCTTTCTAGGTTTGCTCAGCTTTCTTGAAAGTAATAAATCGTAATATTTTAAATCGTAACTTTTAAATCGGCTTAATGAATCTCATTAGAGCTAAATGCAAAACTTATTTAATTTCCCGGACGATTTAAACGTTACGGTATCAAAAAAAGACCTTGTGGATTTGGTAAACATTTGCCTTACCAAATGCAGTCAACAGGCAAAAGTATTTCCAGAACATTTAACGATCAAACAGCTTTCTGAGTATTTGAATTACTCTCAACCTGCCGTTTATAAAATGGTCAGTGAAGCTGGTATTCCTTGCTACAAAATTAGCGGGAAACTACTTTTCAAAAAATCAGAGATTGATTGCTGGTTGTTGGAGTTTAAACAGCCTACTCTTAAATCTCAGATAGCCAAACTTGACAATAAGTGTAAATGATCATTTTAACCTTAGGAATCGTGTTTTTAGGACGTTTCTTCGGCTAGATGAATATTTATATTAATCGAGCAAATAAATCGTTAAAGAGACGATTCCTTTAGTCTAAAACTATGTCAGAAGGAATCAAGAGATTACCAAAAGATTTTATTGGTAAAGGTGAAGTGAAAGGATTTCAATTTCATCAGTTGTTGAGGGGACATAAAAGTTGCTTGTATAAAGTCGTGACTCAACATGGGAACTCGCACTATGAAACCTTTGAGATTAGGGTTTTCAAAACTCCAAAAACTCAAATGACTTACGAGGCATATCCGAAAGCAAACTCATTTGGAGTTTGGGCTTGGACATATCTTGATTACAATAAAGTAAAAGCAAAATTTTTAGAAATTGATAATAATGGAAGACTTAAAAAATAATTTAAAACAACTGCAGACCTGCAAATTGTTGCAATTACAATCTACTTCATCTAGTGAAGAACAGAAGAGTATAATTAAGGAAATTCTGGATGAAAGGGGTATCGAACTAACAGAAGTACCAGGAGATGAATACGAATCCTCTGATATACTCGAATCACTATCTAATGAAATTACACCGATAAAAGATGATGCTCAAAAAGTAAATGAAATAAAAAACGAGCATGATTATTTAGGTAATACGCGCATGCCTGAAAAACCAAATATACGAAAACCTGAAAGATCATACGAAGCTCTAAAATCCTTTCAATTCTATATGGTTCATTCTATATTTATGAAAGAATTTGGTTCCGATGCTGCTATTATTATTGCCATAATGCTTACTAGACAACAATATTATTCTCGAAAAAAAATGCTAGACGAAGAGGGCTATTTTTATCTTGAACATCCTCAAATAGAGAGGATAACAGGTATTTCAAAATATCGCCAGCTATTAGCATTTGAAAAATTGATTGAACAAGAGATTCTAACAGTTTCAAAAAAGAAAAAAGGTACGCCGCCAAAAAAGTTTTATCAAGTCTCTGTTGATAATTATGAGAAGGTTTTGCAAAATTTAAACGATGGACGAACTTTTCAATAATTAAATATTTGTCGCTTATAGCTAAAAAATTTGTCGTTCAAAGGACAAATATTTTAATCAAAGGATAGATAATTTACTTTCAAAGGATAAATTTCAGGCTTATAATAATTAGAGAGAACTTTAGATAAAAAAGTAAAGAAAAAAGTTAAGGGTGCAACCTATCGGTTGCATACCTTCTTTTCTTTTTGCCAGTAAAATAAAAAGTAAAAATTACTCTCCTAATCAATAGAAAACACATATAGCTGTTTATAGATAATTTTTAATCGCTTTAGGTGTAAAATGGAGGTTGTGCAACTCTATTTAAAGCAAATAAACAAAAACCCTAATCATTAATTAATAATAGCCCATAAGAGCTAAAATCCCGAAAAACAAAAGCAATAGATTTATTCTCTTCTAAACATCTAGGGTTTTAGATAAATGAGGTAAAACAAAAAATCCTATAGCTAAAATAAAAAGATAGCAAATCAAATGATGTCTGAAAATAATGTTTTTGGTAAAAATATAAAACTAAATTGACCTATAAATTAATCTATTTGATTTATATTTATCATGTGTAAAATATTATAAAAGCGTCGCTTTTATTCTGTGTGTTGAAAACCGCCAAATTTTTAAACGAGAACAGCAATAAAAGGGAAACGCTCACGCCTACGGCGTGGGCCGCCCTTGTTTGTTCTCGTGGGTGCTTGGCGGTACCTCAACCTCAGATAAGGCGTGGTTCCACGCTTTTTTCATTTACAACTTACCTTTTGGGAGCCAGAGGCATATACCTAGAAATGAAAAAACTTCTACCCTTTGCCCTTTTTGCATTGATGAGTATTAATCTTTGGGGACAGCCTAAAACACGATTGCCTGAACCAGTAATCAAAGAATTTGCGGAACATTTTGATATTCTAACTCATTACGACAATAATTACACGAATATGATTTTTACGTTTATACATAAGCGTCAGCCTTCATTGTCAAAAGTCTATGTGAATGAGTTGTTAATAAATATTGCAACGAAAAAGGAGGGTCAGGATATTGTATTTCAAGCATATTATGATATTGCACGATATTTTGGTAATCCATTAGAAGAATATTTAAGTATTTCACTTTTAAAATTGAATTTAAAAGAATCCACAACTCGAACTATTAAGAATTATATTTTAGAAAATTACAGAACTCCTATAACAATTGAACAAGAAAACATTGAAGCCCAAAAAAACAAAACAATTGAGGATGAGCAATTTTTGGTTGTTACAGATAAAGCCTATTTTCATAACGAGCCTGATCAATCTACAAAAAGAAGGGGTTATTTAGTTAATGGTGAGCGTTTTACTGGAGTAAGAATTGAAAACGACTTTGTATATACATTGTTTACAAATGCCAAGGGAATAGAAACAAGTGGATGGATTAAAATTACTGATGTAAAAAAAAATGAGGTGGAAGAAAATAGTTCTCCAACTTATGAACCTCGACAAAGTAAAGTCAGCGCCTCTTTTAATTTAAATGGACGAGTTTTGTTATTACTCCCAAAACCAAAATATTCTTGTAATGGAGAAGGTGTTATAGTCGTTAGGATTACTGTAGATAAAGAAGGCGTTGTTATGGACGCTGAAGTTGATACAAGAGGTTCAAATACAGACAATCCAGAACTGAGTGATGCTGCAAGAACAGCAGCTATGCTAGCAAAATTTAATGCCGACTCCAATGCTATTGAAGATCAAAGTGGTACTATTACTTATCGCTTTGTACTTGATTAATAAATATCTAAACCCAAAACACTTATGAAAGTAATTAAGCTATTTATCTGCACAATCAGTTTTGCTTTTTTTTTAATGTCTGGTTGTTGTGAGAAAAATATAAATAGAAAAGAAGTCGCCCAAATTGAATCATCAGATATTGATGATCAAGTGCAAAGTCAAACAAAAGCAGAACAGTTAATTTCTAACCAAAAGCCACGATTTAAAGTAATTAGGTCAACAATAACGGAATTCCAAGATAAGGAATTAATTGTTTATGGGTATTGCACACTACATGACTACTTTAATGGGCTTGGGTATAGAGAAGCAAACATAACTCATTATTGTGTTGCAGTAGAAAACAATGATTTTGAACGCATCTATGCATACTTTGAAAAGAATGAAAACGAAAAATTATTACAAATTCTGAGTGAATCAGATAGGGTTCCAATGAAACTCAAAATATCATGTTTGTCATCAAAGTTTCAAATGGAAGCTGGTCCTCAATTCGAAGGATTGAGTTGGCAGTTGATTAAATAATTTAACCCGTTGTGCTATTAAGCAGCCAAGGTATATTTCAATCGCACAACGGGTAAAGGTTAATTTAAATTTCCATTTCTTATGAAGAGATTATTCATTTTAAGTTTATTTTTCATCGTTTGTATAGATTCATTTTGTCAAAGCCATACATACGACGCGTTCCTCTATAAATTAGATAACCACCAGATACAAAGGTTTACATTTCCTCTAAAAATCTCTCTGACTGAAGATGGAACTTATGAGATTTTCACAAATCCTCCTCAGTATCCAAATAGTAAATTGCAATATAATGGTAAGTATATCGAATATGACAAATGGGAAAGGTTGTATAAGTATAGGAGTATCAAAAAATGGTATCCAGGAGGGGTAAAGAGAAATGATAATTTTGAATTTACAACTGAAACGTTCATTACTTGTCGCAAAAAATTAAGTGATTATGCAAATGGCTTAAAAATTTATACAGAGGATATCAATGAAGATTATGAAATCAACATAGAAGAAATAACAACCTCAAAATGGACAAAAGAAGAAATTCACTATTATACCATCATACCATTTAAAGAAAACAAAAATGACCTAAGCGTTTCAACAGACAAATCAAATGATAATGAGCAACTCAGGATTCAAACTCTAAATAAAATAGATTTAGATGATCCTATTGTTATGGGAGCAAATACATTTAAACAAACCACAACCTTTTTAAAGTATAAATCTCCAACGTCAAAGGAATTTATATTTGATGACCTTGGTACAGAAATCCAATATAATTCAAAATCCGATAAGCATTTACTACCTATAAAAATTACAAAATACCTTTGTCAGGAAATTGTAAAATTCAGTGCCACATTTGACAATGGAACTAACTATGTGTTTGCAAGTTCATTTGACGACTTTAGTATATGCTATAATAAAGATGATAAGGGATACAACGAAAGCCTAAAGGATTATAACACTTATTATTTAGGTCTCTATGATTTTGATGATGATAAAATTGATGAAATTATACTAGCTACAAGAATAATGGATTCAGATACTGATAAAAATAAAATTCCTCAAATTGAACTAAACGTATATAAAATATCATCGCAAAACAATCGTGATACCAGTAGTTTTTTGATAAGTAAGATTGGCAATATTAAGGGAGCTGGGATTGAAGGTAAACTAAAAGCATTTATAAATAATAAAACAATAAAAATCCCAAATAATACAGATATGAGCCTTAAAAATTCAATAACTTGGGTAAACGATAAATTTATTGAAACAAGTAATTCTAAGTAAGAAAATACTCTCAATAGATTATAAATATATAGCAAAGTTTAAACTTTATTTAAACCGGATAAAAAAAAGAGGAAGAATACATTTCTGTAACTTCCTCTTTTTCAATTCGTGGGCCCAACTGGGCTTGAACCAGTGACTCCCTGATTATGAGTCAGGTGCTCTAACCGACTGAGCTATAGGCCCTAAATATTTTTACTTTTCTCCCACTGATTTGGCATTCAGTTTCGGAAATTGAACTTATTTTTTCGGAGTGCAAGTTTACTGAATTCAGTGGTATTTCACAAACAAAACCATTAATTTTCCTTTTGTTCTTCCTCTGCCTTTGTATTAGGTTCTTCTGTTTCAGCAACAATTTCTTCTGCCGGAGACTTTTCCTTTAAATCCAAATTATTAAACTGTTTTCGATAGAAAAGGATAATTGAAAAAATCCCAATGGAAATAGAAGAATCAGCTACATTAAAAACCGGCCGAAAGAACTGGAAATCGCTTCCTCCAGCAAATGGAACCCAATCAGGGTAAACACCTGATATCAGCGGGAAATAGAACATATCCACGACTCTTCCATGCAAAAATGTAGCATATCCCCCACCTTCAGGAAACAAAGTCGCTACTTGACCATAGCTATCATTGAAAATTAAACCATAGAATGCACTATCAATAATATTCCCGATAGCTCCGGCAAAGATTAGCGAAACACAGGCAATAAAGCCCATAGGCAAATCTTTTTTGACCAGACGAGTGATGTACCATCCAATTCCGAAAACAGCTATTACACGAAATAAACTCAAAAACATTTTGCCGTATTCTCCGCCGAATTCAAACCCGAAGGCCATCCCATTATTTTCAACAAAATGAATGAAGAACCAACTACCGATAACCGGAAATTCTTCTCCGATCATCATCGTTGTTTTGATCCAAATTTTAAGTGCCTGATCGATCAGTAATACCAAAAATACGATCAGTATTGATTTCTGTAATTTCGACATGATTAGTAATTCATAAAAAAATGATTGGAAGATTTACTCCTCCAATCATTTCCGTAAGCTATTTTATCAAGTTTTTACTTTTGACTGTTCTTTGCATCAATGCTCAATGTTGCATGAGGAACCGCCCGCAAACGTTCCTTCGAGATTAACTTGCCAGTTTCACGGCAAATGCCATAGGTTTTGTTTTCGATACGCACCAGCGCTGCTTGCAGATACTGAATAAATTTCTGTTGACGCTGTGCCAGCTTACCTGCTTCTTCCTTCGAAAGTGTTGCAGCTCCTTCTTCCAGCACTTTAAAAGTCGGAGAAGTATCCTGCGTGTCATTACCATCGCTCTGGGTTATGGAGCTTTTGTACATTTCGTAGTCTTTCTGCGCCTTTTCGAGTTTATCAAGAATTATCGCTTTGAATTCCTGCAATTCCTCGTCCGAATATCTGTTCTTTTCACTCATAACATTAAGCTTTAGTTTCGTGCCTGAATAAGTTACGAATACTTACCTCAGACTCTAAAAGTATAAAAATATTTCGATTTCATACAGGCTTTCCGGCATTCAAAATCTTTTGAACTATGAATTCCGGATTACCTGTATTCGAGCTTCAATATCGGTATCAATTTCAGCGATGTTCGAGTTTTCTGCATCAAGCTGATCGACCAAAAGTAATTCAGAAGCAAGTGTCTGGTTGCAAATATAATCTTTAAAGTTCTCAACAGCCAAATTGTAAAAATCGTGCTTCTGTATTTTCAGAATAATCCGGTCGGTCACCTCAAAATCACTGTCTTTTCTGATATTCTGAATCTTGTTGATGAACTCGCGGGCAATTCCCTCCTGTTTCAATTCTTCGGTCAGGTTGATGTCGAGCGCAATGGTCAATCCGCCCTCGCTTGCTACCGTCCATCCCGGAATATCTTCAGTCTGAATTTCCACATCTTCCAAACTCAACGAAACCAATTCTCCGCCAATATTCAGATCGTAACCACCCGATTTTTCCAGTCGACTAATGTTTTCCTGGGTAAAACCGGCTATTTCTCCTGAAATCTGTTTCATCAGCTTGCCATATTTGGGGCCAAGGGTTTTGAAATTGGCCTTGATTTTTTTACTGATAATTCCAGCGGCATCGGTCAGATATTCAACTTCTTTCACGTTGACTTCGGAAAGAATGATATTTTTGACCGCGTCGAACTGTTCCTGAAAATCTTTGCTCAGCACGGGAACCATGATTTTGGCCAGTGGCTGGCGAACTTTTAGCTTTTCTTTCCGGCGCAAGGCCAAAATCATAGAGGAGGCTTTTTGTGCCAAATCCATTTTTTGTTCCAGATCGCTGTTGATCAATGATTCGTCGTATCCGGGGAAATCAGCCAAATGAACACTTTGATCGGGCTCGCGTTGGGTAATTTTATTCAAATCGGTGTACAACAAATCGGCGTAGAACGGAGCGATTGGCGCCATTAGTTTGGCAATCGTGTTCAAACAGGTATAAAGCGTTTGGTATGCCGAAATTTTATCCTGATTGAATTCGCCACCCCAGTAGCGTTTGCGGCTTAGGCGAACGAACCAGTTGCTTAGGTTTTCGGATACAAACTCTGAAATGGCGCGTCCGGCGCGGGTTGGTTCGTAGCTTTCGTAGCTTTCGGCCACTTCTTTCACCAATGAATTCAGCAGCGAAATAATCCAGCGGTCGAGTTCCGGACGTTCAGCAACTGGGACTTCTTCTTCGGCAAACGTAAAACCATCGATATTGGCATACATCGCGAAGAAGTTATAGGTATTGTATAATGTTCCGAAGAATTTACGTTTTACTTCGTCAACGCCTGCCATGTCGAATTTCAGGTTGTCCCACGGTTGTGAATTGGTCAGCATGTACCAGCGCAGCGGGTCGGAGCCATTGTCTTCGATGGCAGCAAACGGTTCGATGGCGTTGCCCAAACGTTTCGACATTTTGTTGCCGTTTTTATCGAGCACCAAACCATTGGAAATGATATTCTTAAACGAAACCGATTCGTCGATCATCGTTGCAATGGCATGCAGCGTGAAGAACCAGCCTCGGGTTTGGTCAACCCCTTCGGCAATGAAATCGGCTGGGAAAACTTCGTTGAAATTTTCCTGATACTCGAAAGGATAGTGGCGTTGCGCATAAGGCATGGCACCCGAATCGAACCAAACATCAATCAAGTCGGGCTCGCGGAACATTTTCTTTCCTGAAGCCGAAACAAGGAAAATATCATCCCCAAACGGACGATGCAGGTCGATCTTTTCGTAATTCTCTTTCGAGTTGTTTCCAACTTCGAATCCTTCGAAAATATTTTTCTCCATGAAACCAGCAGCCACAGCGGCTTTGATTTCTTTCATCAGTTCTTCGGTTGAACCAATACATTTGGTTTCTGTTCCGTCTTCGGTTCTCCAAATTGGAAGTGGAGTTCCCCAAAAACGCGAGCGGCTCAGGTTCCAGTCAACCAGGTTTTCGAGCCAGTTGCCGAAACGACCCGTTCCGGTAGAGGCAGGTTTCCAGTTGATGGTGTTGTTGAGCGCGATCATTTTATCTTTTACCGCAGTGGTGCGTATGAACCACGAATCCAACGGATAATACAAAATCGGTTTATCAGTTCTCCAGCAATGCGGATAATTGTGAACATGTTTTTCAACCTTAAAAGCTTTGTTTTCTTTCTTCAGCATCACGCAAATGTCGATATCAACTGTTGCATCGTCTTCTCCAAGCTTTTCGTTGTAAGCGTTTTTCACGAAACGGCCTGCAAATTCAAGATAGGTTTCCAGATTCACATATTCAGAGACAAATGCTTTATCCATCAGTTCAACCAAAAAGAAGCGGCCATTGCGGTCAACGAGCGGCTGGCGTTTGCCGTCTTTGTCGTCAACAATCAATGGAGAAATGCCGTGCTGTTTGGCCACGCGATCATCATCAGCACCAAAAGTTGGAGCGATGTGAACGATCCCCGTACCGTCTTCGGTGGTAACAAAGTCACCGGTAATTACGCGGAAAGCATCACCTTTGGGGCGCACCCAGTTGATGAGCTGTTCGTAAGAAACCCCTTCCAACTCGGCTCCTGAATATTCAGCCAAAATGCGATACGGTATTTTTTTGTCGCCCGGTTTGTAATCTTCAAAGGGCAGGCTTTCACTTTTCGGATCGAAATGTGCCGCCAACAGGTTTTTGGCCAGAATTAACGTTACCGGCTCGCCAGTATATGGATTGAATGTGCGAACTTTTACATAGGTAATTTTCGGGCCAACGCACAATGCAGTATTCGATGGCAACGTCCACGGTGTAGTTGTCCATGCCAGAAAAAACAAGTCAGTATCCACATCGGCAAAAAGGAATTCCGATTTTTCATTCCTGACCGCTTTAAACTGGGCAACCACAGTGGTGTCTTTCACATCGCGGTAGCATCCGGGCTGGTTCAGTTCGTGCGAACTCAAACCAGTTCCGGCAGCCGGAGAAAAAGGCTGAATCGTGTATCCTTTGTACAGGAGATTCTTTTCAAAAAGCTGTTTCAGTAACCACCAAATGGTTTCGATGTAGCGGCTATCGTAGGTAATGTACGGATCGTCCATATTCACCCAGTAACCCATGCGGCGGGTCAACTCTTCCCATTCGCGGGTGTATTTCATCACCTCTTTGCGACAAGCGGCATTGTATTCGGCTACGCTGATAGTTTTTCCAATATCGTCTTTCGTGATTCCAAGCAACTTTTCAACGCCCAGTTCAACGGGCAAACCGTGGGTATCCCAGCCAGCTTTGCGGTGCACGCGGAAGCCTTTCATGGTTTTGTATCGGCAAAAAGTATCCTTTATGGCACGGGCCATCACATGGTGAATGCCGGGCATACCATTGGCCGAAGGCGGCCCCTCGTAAAACACGAACGTCGGATGGCCTTCACGGGTTGTTATACTTTTGTGAAATGTATCATCATCTTCCCATCTTTTCAATACGTCCTTATTGATCTGGGATAAGTCTAATTGCTTGTAAACCTGAAATTTATTACTCATCAGAAACTCAGTTATAGCCTTATTTTTTAAAAAGGTACAAATATAGAAAAAAATGATATCGGTATTTTAAAAGAATCCTTCGGAAATCGTTTCGGTGAAACCTAAATAATAAATTAATATTCAGGTTGGTTAACTTCAAAAAACAGAAACCGGACCCGCGTTTTTGATGTGGCTGATCCGGTTTCTGAAAATATGTTGAAACAATGCGTGTTACTCCATAAACTTGTATCCAATACCTTTCAGTGTTTTGATATGATCGTTGCCGATTTTTTCACGAAGCTTTCGAATGTGTACATCAATGGTGCGATCACCAACCACAACATTGTCACCCCAAACTGAATAGTAAATTTCTTCGCGGGTGAATACTTTTCCGGGTTTTGAAACAAGTAACGACAACAACTCAAATTCTTTTCTCGGCAAAATCATTTCAGTGCCATCAATTAAAATCAGGTATCTTTCTTTATCAATGATAAGATTACCGATGGTAATGGTGTGAGCGCTTTCAATGACTGAGGTTGGAGTAGTGGTGGTTACCGAGGTTCGTTTCAGAAGTGCTTTTACCCGGCTCACCAATACTTTTGGGCGGATGGGTTTAGTGATGTAATCGTCAGCTCCTGCCTCAAATCCGGCAATTTGAGAGTAATCTTCTCCACGTGCAGTCAAAAAGGCAATCATCGTATGCTGAAGCGACGGTATTCTCCTGATTTCTTCGCAGGCAGCAATCCCGTCCATTTCAGGCATCATCACGTCCAGAATAATCAGGTCGGGGAGCGTTTTTTCAGCAACTTTGATGGCTTCGGCTCCATTTTGTGCAGTATAAACCTTGTATCCTTCCTTTTCAAGGTTGTAGCTGATGAATTCAAGAATATCAACTTCATCATCAACCAGCAAAATTTTAAATTGACTGTCGCTCATGGTTAAAATAATTTTGAACTTAAAAGTAAAGATTCCTTTTGAATCAATCGCAAGGTTGTCGTAAAATTGTCAGTAAATTAGAAAATCAGTTGTCCCCGGATCAGAAAGTTTACATTTTATTAAAAATCAGACCACCCGGCTACTTCGCTTTTTCAAGGGTAAAAGTAAAAGTCGTTCCTTTGTCAACAACACTTTTCACATTAATGGTCTGATCGTGTGCTTCGATAATGTGCTTCACAATGGAAAGGCCTAATCCGGTACCACCCATTTCGCGTGAGCGCGACTTATCAACCCTGAAAAAACGTTCGAAAACGCGCGGAAGGTCGCTTTTGTCCATCCCGATTCCATTATCGCTGACTTCGATGAGGATGGTTTCGTGCAGGTCGTAAAAGCCAACCTTGACAAAGCCTCGTTTTTTACCATATTTGATGCCGTTGCCTACCAGATTGTTCATCACTTCCATGATGCGCTTTTTATCGGCATTCACCATCACTGGTTTATCTGTTTTTGTAGCAAACTGAAGCGAAATATTGCGCTCGTTGGCCAACATCTGAGCCAGTTCGAACACATCTTCAGTAAGCTTAACCAAATCAAAGGTGACCATATTCAGCTTCAATTCGCCCGATTCAAGTTTGGTAATCGATTCCAGATCCTCCACAATCGAAATCATGCGATCGATACTTTTTTCGGTTCGCTGCAGGTATAACTTGTTGATTTTTGGATCGTCAATTCCTCCTTCAAGCAAGGTTAAAACGTATCCCTGAATATTGAAAATTGGTGTTTTCAACTCGTGCGAAACATTTCCGACAAATTCCTTCCGGTACTTTTCCAAATCTTTCAACCGGGCTATTTCCTGAGTTTGATTTTTAGCCCATTCTTCCACTTCTTTCTGTACGTCAGTAATGTTGGTGGTGCTGATTTTTTCGAAAAGCTTGTTCTTTTTTCCGCTGATCGGAACATCACGAATCGTTTTATAAATGGGCTTAATCTTTTCGTTGATATAGGTATTCAGGATAAATAAAACCAGAAAGTAGGAACCAGCCCCGAAAAGAATGACAAATAAGATCGAATACAATGTTCCGAAATCTTTCTTTGATGAAATCAGGAAAAATCCAAAATTGGAAATCAACAATAAAACCGTGATGTAGAGTGACAAGCGTTTGGCGGAATATGTCTTCATAAATCAGAATCGTTTCAACAGGTACAAAATTAATCGATTTTATGAGGCCTGATTATTTTAATATTTTCATGTTCGGTTTACCCACTTATTGGGTGCCGGTTTCTTTGCTGAAAAATTCCGATTCAACACACAGACAAGACAAAGCACTGTTTGTTAAGTTTTTAAGAATAAAAAATCCGGACCAAAACTGATCCGGATTTCTGTTATGAATTGGAGATTAAATTCCGAAAGCTTTTTTAATCTGATCAACGTAATCGAGTTTTTCCCAGGTGAAAAGCTCAACTTCGCATTCGATGCGTCCGTTGTAGGGCGATTCAAATATTTTGCTCACAGTTTTTGGGGTACGCCCCATGTGTCCGTAGGCGGCCGTTTCGCGATAAATCGGATTGCGTAGTTTCAGCCGTTGCTCAATTGCCGCAGGGCGCAGGTCAAAAATATCCTGAATTTTTTCGGCAATCTGCGAATCGTTCAATCCTGCCATTGCTGTTCCTTTGGTTTCTACGAAAACTCCAACCGGTTTAGCCACGCCGATGGCATACGATAACTGCACAAGCATTTCCTGAGCAACACCCGCAGCAACCATATTTTTCGCAATGTGACGGGCTGCATAAGCCGCCGAACGGTCAACTTTTGACGGGTCCTTTCCGGAGAAAGCACCTCCGCCGTGTGCACCGCGGCCTCCGTAGGTATCTACAATAATTTTCCGGCCGGTCAAACCGGTATCTCCGTGAGGACCACCAATCACAAATTTGCCGGTTGGATTCACGTGATAAATAATATCGTCGTTAAATAATTCCTGAACGCGTTGCGGCAATTGAGCTTTCACACGAGGAATCAGAATTCCAATCACATCTTGTTTGATTTTGGCCAACATCGGTTCGTCGGCATCGAATTCGTCGTGCTGTGTGGAAACCACAATGGTGTGAATCCGTTTGGGCGAATGATCATCGTTGTATTCGATGGTCACCTGCGATTTCGAGTCGGGACGAAGATAAGTCATCGACTTTTGTTCGCGACGAACGACTGCCAGTTCAATCAAAATACGGTGCGACAATTCCAGCGGAAGAGGCATGTAATCGTCGGTATCGGTACAGGCATAACCAAACATCATTCCCTGGTCGCCCGCTCCCTGATCCATTTTATCGGCCTTGTCCACACCACGGTTAATGTCAGGACTTTGCTCGTGGATGGCACTGAAAACGCCACACGAATCGCCGTCAAAACGGTATTCGGCCTTGGTGTAACCAATTTGGTTAATTACCCGGCGGGCCGTTTCCTGTACGTCAACGTAGGTGTTCGATTTAACTTCGCCGGCCAAAACAACCTGACCGGTGGTAACGAGCGTTTCGATGGCTACCTTCGAATTAAGGTCGTGTGCCAGAAACTCGTCGAGAAGGGCATCCGAAATCTGGTCGGCAACTTTATCGGGATGACCTTCAGATACTGATTCGCTTGTGAAATAATAACTCATAACTGATCAATTTTTTAAGCGCCTGAAAATTCCTAAACCAGAAATTATCTCAAGGCAAGATGAAACAAATAAAAAATTGTGGAATAATTGATCGAAAAGCAAATTGAAAAAGCGATAACGTTTTAGCATTTTTTTTCGTGGTTGCAATCAGCACAAATTTATCCACATATAACGGCACAAATGTAGAAATTTTTTTAAGACAAAGTAGTCTTTATCTTGAATTTTTACCTCGTCAAATCCTGAAATACATTTTCCAGACTACGCTGCTGTTCTTTCATGGTCAACAAAACCAACTGATTCTGAACTGCAAACTGAAACAGAACCGGGCGAAGATCCGACTTTTCTGATTCAATCATAAAGGTTGTTGAACTGATCGTTTCCAACGAAGCAAGCCCTTCAATTTTCCTCAGTTTTTCAGGATCGACAACTTTATCAAATTCTACAAAAACTGTTTGTTTTCGGGCAAACTGTCCGGCTTTTAATTGGTCAATTGTTCCGTCGGCCACCAATCTGCCTTTGTTTACGATCACCACCCTGCTGCAGACTGCTTCCACTTCCTGCATAATGTGAGTTGAAAGCATTACAGTTTTATTCTGGCTGATAGTCCGGATCAACTGCCTGATTTCTTCCAGCTGATTGGGGTCGAGCCCGGTGGTTGGTTCATCCAAAATGAGTACTGAAGGATCGTGAATCAAGGCTTGGGCCAAACCAACCCGCTGGCGATATCCTTTCGAGAGTTGCCCGATTTTTTTGTGCTGTTCGTTCTTCAACCCGGTTAGCTCAACCATTTTCATCACCTGCTCCTTTTTGTTGTGAAGCTGATAAAATCCGGCCACCATTTCGAGGTATTCGCGCACATACAAATCCGGATAGAGCGGGTTATTTTCAGGAAGATACCCTATTTGCGAGCGAATTGAGATGTTGCGCGTTTCTACCAATTCACCGTTTATTTCAACGCTGCCTTCGTCGGCAGCCAAATAACCAGTTATAATTTTCATCAGGGTTGATTTTCCTGCTCCATTTGGTCCCAAAAACCCGACCAATTCGCCAGTTCCAATCTCAAAAGAGACCTGATCGAGCGCCTTCTGTGTGCCGTAAAATTTACTTACCTGAGTGATGCGAATTGCCATTTTGTTGCGTTAGATGAGGAGCAAAAATAAGGATTTCCTGAAGCAGGAAATCAATTTGCATGGTATAAAATCAAGTAGTTGTAATGGGAATGAAAAATTGCAACAGAATTACGAATCGTTTTTTTATCCGATTATAGCCTAATGTACTCGTTGGCCTTTCGTTTTTATTAACTTTAAATTAACTTTGTCGGCCATCAATATCGGGTGAAATGAAGGATCAGAACTTTAATTACGTGGAAGATTTGACGAAGTATCAGCGCCAGAAAACATCACTGGTGCGGATTGGAGGAGTATTGCTTGGCGATGGAAATCCAATCAGGGTACAATCCATGACTGATACTGATACCAGCGATACCGAGGCTACTGTAGAGCAAATTATTCGCATTATTAAAAGTGGGGCCGATTTGGTTCGGGTCACTGTTCGGGGAGTTAGCGATGCTGAAAACCTTCAGAACATTAAAAGGGAATTAGTAGCTCGTGGCTACGAAAATCCATTGGTTGCCGATATCCATTTTAATCCCAGATTGGGAGAAATTGCCGCCCGCTACGTTTCCAAGATCAGAATTAATCCCGGAAATTTTTACGACAAACGGGCAAAGTTTGAACACCACCTTTATACCGACGAAGAATATAAAGCCGAGCTTCAGAAAATTGAAGAACAGTTCGTGCCATTTCTTCAATTCCTGAAAGATACGAATACGGCACTTCGGATTGGGGCGAATCAGGGCTCCTTGTCTGACCGCATCATGAGCCGTTATGGCGATACTCCGGCCGGAATTGTTGAATCGGTGATGGAATTTTTACGCATTTGTAAAAAACAGGATTTTACGAATGTGGTTATTTCCATCAAATCGAGTAATACCAGGACCATGGTTTATACCACCAGGCTGCTTAATTTCAAAATGCGGCTCGAAGAAATGAATTATCCTTTGCACCTGGGAGTTACTGAAGCAGGAGAAGGAGAAGATGGCCGGATAAAATCAGCGGTTGGAATTGGCGCATTGCTGGCCGATGGCATTGGAGATACTATTCGTGTTTCACTCACGGAGGCACCTGAAAACGAAATTTCAGTAGCCCGTAAGCTGATTAATCACATCGAATCGTACAAGGGACATAAACAAATCAAAGCCCCGCTTTTCGCGCAGACAAATCCATTTGAATATGAGCGCCGCTCGGTACGTCCGGTACTCCGGATGGGAGATAAGTTTTTACCCATAGTTATAGCTGATTTACGCGGCCGTACTCTTTCGGAGATTCTTCCTTTGCGCGGGAAACAAATTCCGGAGTACTTTTTTAATAATCATGAAGTACTCGACCTCGAGGGAAATTCTTTTCCAGTGCTAACGTTGGAAGAATATCTTTTCGGCGGTTCGCATTGGGGGCAAACCAAGTTTATACGAACCAACAAAGAAGAGTTTGATCGCTTCATGAATGATAATCCGGAAATTATTACCAAGCTGAAGCAAACAAGGAAAACTGTCTTAATTCTGGAAAGCTTTAATCGCAATCCATTCGCCGAATTACGGGCATTTTTCATGACGCTCGAATCACATATCTGGAAGGTCCCTGTGATCATTTTCCGCAAGTACGACGAACGTTACCTCGAAAACCTACAGATAAAGGCAGCAGCTGATCTGGGAGGTCTTCTAATTGATGGTTATGGGGATGGGCTATGTGTTTCCAACGAATCAGAGCTGATTACTTTTACTGATCTGAAAGATTTGAGCTTCTCTATCCTTCAGGCCAGCAGGATGCGTTTAACCAAAACTGAATTTATCTCGTGTCCCGGCTGCGGTCGTACATTGTTCGATTTGCATGAAACAACCATCAAAATAAAAGCACATTTCAACCATCTCGATCACCTGAAAATTGGAGTGATGGGCTGTGTCGTTAACGGGCCGGGCGAAATGGGCGATGTCGATTACGGCTTCGTTGGCGCAGGACCGGGAAATGTGAATCTCTACAAAGGACAACAACTAGTCAAGCGACACATTCCTTTTGAACAGGCCGTTGAAGAATTGGAAGCCATCATTCGGGAAAGCGGCGACTGGAAGGACCGTGAGAGTTAAAGTTATCAGAATATTACATTCCAAATATTTCCGGATATAAAAACGCCAGGGTGATTGTGGCAATAACCAATAAGGCCAAACCAATAAAGAAAAGGACAACTCCGACTTTGTAGCGCTTGTTTGATTTTACCAGTTCGGTTACTGAATTGATTTTATGAATCTTATTGACTAACTTCTGCAAAGCCATTTGGTCCTTAATGATATAATCATACGCTCCATACTTCATGCTGTTTATGGCAACGTCGATACTATCCTGCCCTGAAAGAAATATAAATTCTACATTCGGGTTGGTCTTTTTGGCTTTGATCAACACCTCAATTCCGGTCATGCCTTCAAGCAGATAATCCTGAATGACGATCCCCGGATTTTTATACATATTCTGAAGAGCATCTTCTCCGGTAAGATAAGATTCTACATTGGTAAATTTGTTAGTTTTAAGATAACTAACTACCAGCTTGTTATACATTTGGTTGTCTTCTACGACAAAAATCAGCGGGTTTTTGGAGTTTTGCATGTTGATTATGTTTTTTTACCAGATCGTTTAGCCGGCATACAGTAAATCCTCATCCCGGCACCTTAAAATTGCTTTGATTTACAGAATAACCAAATTTAGAAAAAAAAAACTGATAAAATCAAGATTCATTTTTATAACGTTTGTTTTTTATTTTTGGTGCCGCTTATCCAATATTTTTGCACCTTTAACCCGATTTTAACAGCCTGATTTTGATTTCAGATACCCATCAACTTTAGATTTATTAATTGAGTGCCAAATCATGATACTAACCATCGACATCGGAAATTCAAATATCGTTTTTGGGGTGACCGAACGAGATGAATGGCTTAAAATATGGAGAATACAGACTGATTCATCGAAAACTGCAGATGAATATGAGGTTATTTTCCGCACGTTATTTACCAGCTCAAAAATCTGCAAATCAGAAATCAGCCTCTCTATTTTAAGCAGTGTGGTCCCCAGCCTGGTCAGACCTTTTCAGGAAATGTTGAATCAGTTGCTCGGGCATTCCGGCATATTGGTTGAGCCGTCAATCTATCCAAAGCTTCCAATTCAGGTGCTAAATCCCTATGAAATTGGAACCGACCTGGTGGCCGATGCAACAGCAGCTTTTTTGCGCTACGGAGGGCCTTGTATGGTAATTGATTTTGGAACAGCACTTACTTTTACAACTGTTAGTAAAACTGGTGAAATTCTTGGTGTTGCGATTGCCCCGGGTTTGCAAACTGCCCTGAAATCGTTAACTGGAAATACAGCGCAGTTGCGCGATGTGCAATTAATTCCTCCCCCGTCAGTTTTGGGTAAAAATACCATTCACGCTATCCAATCCGGACTGGTTCTAGGTTTTGCCGGGCTGGTCGATTCGATTGTTGCGGCCACAGAGGCTGAACTAAATGAAAAACTGACCATCATTGCTACCGGTGGTTTATCTTCGGTACTGAAGAACGTTTCGAATCGCATCGGAATAATCGACGAAAACCTGACACTGGATGGTTTAAGGTATATTGCCAATCACGTTTAAGGGGCGTATGGGCTATTTCCGCGAAGCTTTACTTCCGCCGAAACCCAGTCCGCCGACTCCAATCAGAAATCCGAACGTGTACCAGCCACCGTTGTTGTTCACGGCCCAAACGGCAATGTCGTCAACGAAAAGGCTGCCAACAAACGAAATCGGGGCAATAATTCCATGCCACAGACCTCCCCAAAAACCATAGGTATGACCTGTCCGGCAGGCCTCAATGGATTGAACATCGGCACACCCGGAAAATAGAACAATAGTCATTAAGATTACGAATGTCGAAATCAGGATTTTTTTAGTATTCATACAACTTCAATTAATTTTTACTGAAAAAATGAAGCTACATTAAAAGCCGGGTGTTATTCAATACCCAGGCTGAAGGCATACAGATCAACTTCCCGAATCATTTCTGCTTTGGCTTTTTCGTCGAGGAAACTTGCCGCAAATGAATTTTTTGCAAGTTGAATCAAGAGTTTGTTGTCCAGTTCGAGTGCGCGGGCAACAGCGAGGTAGTTTTCGTTGACGTATCCTCCGAAGTAGGCCGGATCGTCGGAATTTATGGTCACAAACAAACCTTTTTCGAGCATGGTTTTGAGCGGATGTTGTTCGATATGTTTCACCACTTTCAGCTTAAGATTTGATAGCGGGCATACCGTTAGCGGAACTTGCCTGCGAACCAATTCTGCAACCAGCTCCGGATCTTCCAGCGATCGGTTCCCATGATCGATTCGGGCGACGAGCAGATGCTCTAATGCGCTCCAAACATACTCCGGCGGACCTTCTTCGCCAGCATGTGCTACGGTAACAAATCCCAGTTCACGGGCTTTTCGAAACGCATTGACGAATTTCTCCGGAGGGTTGCCTTTTTCAGACGAATCAAGTCCAATGGCGGCAATCCAGGTTCGAAAAGGCATCGCTTCTTCGAGTGTTTTCAGAGCCGATTCTTCGCTGAGGTGACGCAGAAAGCTCAAAATCAATCGCGAACTGATATTCAGTTTCTGTTGGCCATCTTCCAGAGCCCGATGTATTCCGGTAATCACCTTTTCAAAAGCAATTCCGCGCGATGTATGAGTTTGCGGATCGAAGAAAATTTCGGTGTGCAGAACATTTTGCGCATGTACTTTTTGAAGGTAGGCCCAGGTAAGGTCGTAGAAATCCTGTTCGGTAATTAAAACATTGGCTCCGCTGTAATAGATGTCGAGAAATTCCTGTAAGTTGTTAAACCGGTAGGCCGCTTTTAAATCATCAATCGAATGATAATTCAGTTTTCGCTTGTTTCTATTGGCAATCTCAAACATTAATTCAGGCTCAAAGGTGCCTTCAATATGCAAATGAAGTTCTGCCTTGGGCAATCCCGAAATAAATTGTTCAAGCGAAGACTGATTCATAAAATTCTGCGATCAGGAATTCAAAAATTATTTCACTTTATCAAGTAAAAGGTCAACAAGATTATTGGCGGCTTTCAGGTTTTCAAAACTTTCGGGTAACAGCCAATGATCGATGTATTCGTTGTAAAGCCAGGGGTCGCCTACAGCCAGCACGTAACCTTTGCCATACCGGGTTTCAGCAATAAATACGTCGTTCCCATCTTTTAGAACCGGCCGGGCATTTTTTGAAAGGGTAATCGGACCAACTTCTTTCATATAAATTTTGCTCACTCCCTTAAATAAAGGGTGATCGGGCAGATTGGTTTCGGCAGCCTGTTCCCATTGGCGGTTAATTACCGGATTGAGTGTTTTCGGACTGAACCTGAACCCGAATTCCTGCGCCAATTGATTAAAATGAGTGAATTCGCAATTCGGCCCATCGTTGGCCAACAGCAGCAGTACGCCACCTTTGTTCACCCATTTTTTCAGGAACTGAATATCATCGGCTTCGACGTAGTTTGGCGTCGGGTTTTCTTTGGTGGTGTCGGGATCGACAATGATATAAACATCAACACCTTTCATCGACTGTGCATTGGGTTTCGAACCAATAGTTTTCAATTGTGCACCACGGTTTTTAAAAATATCGCCAAGTTGAGAAAATCCACTCATGGCTTCGTCGTCCCAGGTGTAATGATAAATTTTACCGGTTTTGGTATTGGTTTCGCGGTTGAACCAATTGTCGAGCCCGATGGTCTTGGGTGTTTGGCTAAATGCTGTGACCGAGCAAAGTAAAAAGAATAAGAAAAAGAATTGTTTCATTTCAGGTTATATTTTTGGGTCGTTTGATCGGGTAAATGTATTCAACCGGTTGGACTTTATCAAACCGGAGAGGATTAAAATTGCGGTGAAACTAACGACCGAATCCGGCACACAGTGTTCGCATAATTTGCTCGCTGCGTGACTGGATTAATTCTGCAGCTCTGTTTTTGGATTCATCGATCGACATGGGGCGATCGGCAATGGCAAACACCGCGGTTATGCCTTGTTCGATCAACCGCGACAAATCTCCGGAAATGCTTCCTGCCAGGGCAATAACCGGCACCCGATGTTTTTTCGACAGGTGTGCAATCCCACTGATGGTTTTCCCGAACGAGGTTTGGCTGTCAATTCTACCTTCGGCAGTGAACACGACCGAAGCATGTTGAATGAGTTTGTCAAGTTGGGTCAGCCGGCAGATCAGATCGAATCCCGGAACAATTTCGGCCTGGCAAAAATTTATTAATCCAAAGCCAAGTCCACCTGCTGCGCCTGCTCCGGGCAGATCGGTCCAGTCGGTTCCGAATTCCCGATTGACAATCGTAGCGAAATGGGCCAGATTTGATTCAAGCAGCTCAATCATTTCAGGAGTAGCCCCTTTTTGTGGTCCGTAGATTCGGGTAGCACCCATTTTGCCAAGTAGCGGATTTTTGACATCGCATGCAACCGTGATTTGAGCTTCGGAAAGCAACGCGTTGGTATTTGTGCGGGTTATGTGGTGAAGTTTGGAAAGAGCACCGCCGCCCGGACCGATAGATTTGCCGCGACTATCGAGTAAGCCAAAACCTAAAGCCTGGGCCATTCCCGCGCCCCCATCGTTGGTCGCACTTCCTCCAATGCCCAGTATGATCTTTCGAAAACCTGCTTCCAGAACCCTCGAGATGAGAATCCCGGTTCCAAAAGTGGATGTAAGCATCGGGTTGCGTTCTTCGGTAGTTAATTTTTCAATACCCGACGCAGCGGCCATTTCGATAACAGCCGTTTCGCCGTCGCCTAAAACTCCGTAAAATGATTTCGTCTGACGGTTCAATGCGTCGACAGATGGTACTGAAACGATTTGTCCGTTGGTTGCGCTTACCAGTGCATCAACTGTGCCTTCGCCTCCATCGGAAATCGGAATGCGAATAACTTCAGCTTCAGGAATAATGGGGATGATTCCTTTGGCTATGGCTTCGGTTACCTGTTTAGCTGATAAATTTTCTTTAAACGAATCGGGGGCGACGATAATTCGCATTGCTGAATCTACTTTGGTTTCTCAGCAGAAAATTACGGAAAATGTTTATCCGGAGGGAATGCGAACGAAGGTTTTTAATTAAAATTTCGAGATGCTTGAGTTTGCGATTCCAGCACTTGCCTGAGGAGCTTGGTTTTTTCCTGAATATCGGCTGTAATGCCAACCGCCGAAACAGTTGCGCCCGAAATGGCATCGATGCTTTTACCTACGAGCAGTGAGCGGCTGCCGTTGTATCCCTGAAACTGCTTTAGCCAGCCTTTGTTGGTAATTTCCTGTCCGTGCGATGCCTGGTAGTTGTAAACTTTTACCTGAACAACCGAAGTATTTGCATCGAAAAGAATGAAATAATCGAAATATTCGGTGGTTTCGAGCATTCCCAAATCGGAAGAATTGGAACAGCCACCGGGTCGGCAGCCGTTCACTCTTCCTATATAGACGTATTTACAAGAATTCGCTGCCTGCTCAAGTTCAAAGAATTTCCCTTGAATCGAAGAATTTGCAGCAATGGCTTCCGGAATCCGGATTTCCTTTTTCCCGGGGTGTTCAGTTCCACTCACCTTCTGAAGCTCTTTCAGGAGTGATTTATTGTCGAAGTCGATTCCCTTGGGTGGAAAAACAAACGACAACCAAACGAAAACGGCGAGTATGGCTGATTTTAACATGTTCGATTTACATTAAAACATTACTCCAAGTCCGGCACTGAAAACTTTGGTCCAGTTTTCGGCACCTTCTGGTTTAACCCATTGCATGTCGGTTTTTAAAACCGCTCCCTGAGCCAGTTTCAAGGTTAATCCGGAAGTAACAACCGAATTTTTGTACGACTGGTTTCGGGTGATATTCGATGGCACTTTGGCGTGCGTATCATAGCCCTCAAATCTAACAAAAGGAATCAATTCAGTGTTCACTTTTTCCAAGTGTCGGAAGACATTATATCCTGCTTCCACGTAATAACCGGTCATCAGGCTTCCCAAATCATTTGGAGTGGTCTTGTTTTTTCCGGTAAAGCGATTGTATTCATCGGCGTTCGATAATGCTGCCGAATAGTACTGACCGCGCAACTGCAGTCCTTTCAAATTATAGCGACCGTCAATGCCTATCATCGATATCCCCACAACTGATGAATCGGCTTTTGCCAATGCGGCATCGTTGTCTTTAGCGATTCCGTTGTAAAGTTTGCTTTGTGTATTCCCAAAATATCCTGACAATCCAATATTCAAATTTCGAATGCCATAATATTCAACTTTCCCGGTAAAGTTGGGCGAACTGATGTACGATGAAGCGCCTTTCTGACGTCCGCTGCGCAGTCCGCTTTTGCCGTTCAGTTTGGCAGTTCCGTCGTAACCGTTGAAGCCGTTGACCACGTAGGCCTGGTATTTTAATGAGGCAGGCTGAATATTTCCGGCCAGACCAAAAC
>CAYRBM010000072.1:0-26404 GCA_964422425.1 uncultured Odoribacter sp. | reverse complement strand
GAACACGCACAGGATTGCCATTTTCATCGCGCAGTACAGTTGCCCGGCTGCGAATCCAGATGTAATGCCCGTTTTTATGCCTCATCCTGAATTCTGCTTCGTATAATCGCAGGTCGCTGTTCAAAAAATTGCTTATTTGTCGCGTCATACGATCTTTGTCTTCGGGATGAAGCAGTTCCTCCCATATTCCGTAAATATCAGGAATTTCATCGGGGTAATACCCCAGCATAGATTTCCACCGACGGGAATAGTATGTTTTTTCCTCACCAACCATATAGTCCCAAATTCCGAGGTCAGCAGCTTCAGTCGCCATCTGGTAGCGCTGTTCGCTTTCAATTAGTCTTTCTTCAATCAGCTTATAGCGGTTAATGTCCTTCAATATAATGAGCACCGATTGCAGGCCGCTGACCGGATCGGTCTCCGGAATAAAAATCACATTCCACCAACTTTTCTTTTCTCGTCGCGTCAGTTTAATATCTTCTTCCTTTGTTTTTTGAAATTGAAAGACTTTTCCGATGATGGTGGTAATATGTTCGGTCTGATCTCCAAATAATTGGTTTTCGTAAAGCTTTGTCTCAGAAATAGATGATGCCTTCAATCCTAACTTTTCCTGACAATTTTTTGATGCAAAAATGACAGTCATATCTGCATTAACCCGAATTCTGATTTCCTGATGTTTCTCCGGAAGGCTGTGGTTATTGAGTTTGGTAGCCTGGAAAGTTTCATCCATGCTGATAATTACTACACCGGAGGTCAGCGGAGTGACAGAAACAGAAAGTATGCTGTTTTTTCGTTCGATGTAAAAGTGTCCGATACGGTTGTCCCTGATTGCCGGTATTAGTTCGTTCTCAAAAAAATAGCTCAGGTTTTTCTTCAGACTTTCGGCCAGCGAAACTAAATTCTCATTCAAATCAAGGTTCTCTTTTCTTAGAATCTGGTTGATTTGTCCGGAAAATTCTTCGATTTGAAGAAGATCGTTCACTTTCAGGTACCCTGAAAAATTCTCTGCATTATTTTCAGAAGAAAGCATGTCTGTTGCTTTTGTTGATATCCTAAATTTACAGAAATAAAGCACGACAACATAATTAGAAGATGATTTTTTTAGATTTCAGAAAACCATCAGCTATTATTTACAACCACAAAGGGCAACAAATGACCGTTTTAGAGAAAATCAGGAATAATACAGGAATCGTTTTATTTTCTGAGTTGGTGTTTTTTCGAATGGGTTGGGCTGAAGAATGATCCGCTGGATTTGAGAGAATTTATTCAACTCTTCATTGACCTTAGCCTGTATATCTTTTAGAATTTCTTCCGTTTTCTCATTCAAAAAAGTTACTGCCTCTGATTTCATGTCCTGATATTTCTTCTCCAGCTCCTCCATGTTCAGGTGCACTAAAGCAACCAGCCGCCCTTTTTGCTGAACGACCAACGACTCAAGTACATATTCCATCCTGTTTATCAACGATTCAATCTCTTCAGGATAAATATTTTCGCCACTGGCTCCAACAATCATATTTTTTATGCGCCCTTTAATGTACAGGTTTCCGTTTTTATCGAAGTAACCCAAGTCTCCGGTTTTGAGCCAGCCATCTTCGGTAAAGGTTTCTTTGGTTATTTGTGGCTCTTTGTAGTATCCGAGCATAACATTTTCACCTTTTGCCTGAATTTCGCCCTGTCCGGTTTTTTTATCGGCATTGGCAATGCGCAACTGTACGCCTGGCATAGCTGGCCCGGTAGAGAGGAAACGTGTTTTACCAACTCCGGCCCCAGCCAGCAATGGCGACGATTCGGTCATTCCATAACCAATCGCCAGAGGAAATCCTCCTTCCATCAGGAATCGTTCAACATTATCGTCAAGTTTTGCCCCGCCAATTCCAAAGAATTTTAGTTTGCCGCCAAACGTTTCGTAAAGCTTTTTGCCTGCTACTTTATGCAGCAATTTTCTAAAAGGCGGAATTTTGTATAGTACGCGGGTAATGAATTTTCGGTTGATTTCAGGTAATATTTTGGTCTTGTAAATCTTCTCCACAATCAATGGCACGGTCAGCATAATGGTAGGCCTCACCTCTTTGAGTGCAGCAAGCAATACTGAAGCAACCGGAGGCTTTTGAAGATAGTGTACTGATGCCCCATATTTTATCGGGAGAATGAGTACAAGTGTGTTTTCAAGTGTGTGCGAAAGAGGAAGTATAGACAGGAAACGATCGGTAGGGAATATGTTTTGTAAAAGCCAGCTTTGTTGCGCTGTCCAAACAATGTTTTTATGCGTGAGCATAACTCCTTTCGATTTGCCTGTTGTGCCGGAGGTATAAATAATCGAAGCCAGATCTTGTTCGTCAATTTTTGCATAGTCAAAATCCGATTCATTCATTTCCTCAAAGTTTGGCCGAATGGCGCCAGAGGCCACCAAAAACTGTTCGATGGAAATAACGGGAATATCGATGGACGAATCGAGTTTCGAACGCAAGGTTTCAGAAACGAAAATGGCTGAAACTTCTGCATGATCAAGGATATTTTTGATTTCAGCCGGATGAAAATCGGGAAGTATTGGTACGGCAACAGCGCCGATGACACTGGTTGCAAAAAATGCAATACCCCATTGTGGCATGTTAAGGCTTAAAATAGCAACTTTATCGCCTTTTTTAATTCCTATCTTTTGAAGCTGTAAAGCGGCTTTTTTAACTTCAGATTCAAGCTGTGAATAAGTTCTGTTTTCTTCTCCAACAAATACCAACGACTGGTTTTTCGCAAAATCCCTAAAACTGGCCTGCAGCATGGCAGGAATTGTCAGCACCTCTAATCTACCCATAATTCTTGTTTAAGTAATTAACTGTCATTTGCTAGCTATAACAATTAATGTGACAAAAGTATATAAATGTTACAATCAGAATTTTAAAATTAACAAGATTTAAGGTTTGACCTCAAAAAAAAAGCATGAAAAATCAGTTTTGTCGAATTATGAAATGACTTTTTCAGCATTTTTAAAATGACCGGAGTGGTATGAAATTTTCGGTACACTTAAAATGAAAGATATTAAGTTTGAACAGGTTTGTCAAATATGGTCAATCTGATCAATGAAATGAAAAATATATCAGCAGGAAAATTCAGCAGGAGCCTTTAAATTATCTAAATTTGAAGGGAAATGGATTGGTTGGATGTCATACAGAAAACAGAGAAATTTGTTGCAGGCGAATTGCAACAGGAAGGTAGCGGGCACGACTGGTTTCACATTGACCGGGTTCGGCGGCTTGCCCTTCGGATAGGAAAAGAGGAGAATTGTGATCTTTCCCTGGTTGAAATGGCTGCTTTGTTGCATGATTTGGATGATTGGAAGCTTCAAGCGGAGACTGGTGGTGAGAAAAGAAAAGTGTCGCGCTGGATGAATGAGCTCTCCATCGAGCCGGAAGCTTCATTCAGAATTCTGGAGATCATTGATGATGTTTCTTTTAAAGGGGCAGGAGTTGAAACTCTAGTCCGGTCGAAAGAAGCAGCGGTTGTTCAGGACGCTGATCGGCTTGATGCCATAGGCGCAATCGGAATTGCCCGGACTTTTGCTTATGGTGGAAACAAGGGCAGATTGATTTATGATCCCGAAATTCCGCCGGTCATGCATGGTGATTTTGATTCGTACCGAAAAAGTACAGCGCCAACAATCAATCATTTCTACGAAAAATTATTACTCCTGAAGGATCGGTTAAATACCCGGTCGGCAAGGTTAATCGCAGAGGGACGACATCAGTTTATGGAAGTTTTTTTGAGTCAGTTTCTGGATGAATGGGAGACGATAAAATAGACAAACAAGTATATTACTTACAAAATATTTCGGCTATGAAAATTGAACATTTAGCGATTTGGACACGCGATTTGGAAGGAATGAGAAACTTTTACACCCACTATTTTGATGCTGCATCGGGTTCGTGTTATTTCAATCATTCCAAAGAGTTCAGATCTTATTTTTTATCATTTGGAGGCGATTGCAGGCTTGAACTTATGGAAATGCCCACTGTGTCGCCAAACAAAAACGATTATAGGAAGCATTATACCGGTTTAGCTCATTTGTCTTTTAAAGTAGGTTCGCGTGAACGGGTTGATCAAATTACCGATATGCTCCGAGAGGATGGTTTCGAAATTATCAGTCCGGGACGAATGACAGGTGATGGCTATTATGAAAGTGCAGTTTACGATCCTGAAAAAAACAGGATTGAGATTATGGCTTGATAAGTTTTCGAATCTGGTGTGCTTTGATTTCTGAAATTGACCAAATCAGGAGCTTCTGTCAGGAGAATGTTGTTCCTATTTTTGCTCTTTGGAAAGGTTGTTGGCGGCATATTCCAGTTGCTCATACCATTCTTCGCCATATTTGCGTATGAGGGGTTCTTTCAAAAATACATAAAGTGGTAATTTGTTGCTTTTTCCGCAGATCCTTCCGGGTTTGCAAATGTCAATCTGCTGATAATTGACAGCATCAAATCGTTTGTATTCAGTAATTCGAATGGGGAATAGGTGACAGGAAACTGGTTTGCGAAAACTGATTTTACCTTCCAGGAAAGCTTTCTCAATGCCGCATTTTAGTATTCCGTCCTCTTGATAGGAATAGGCGCACTGACGGTTATTGACCAGCGGTGTCACCAAATCTCCGTCGAGATCAATTACCGCAAAACCCTGTTTCTGAATTTCTTCGTGGTGTACTTCCGAAATATTGGGGATGACTTCAGAATAAGCCTCGCGGATAGCCTCTACTTCTTCAGGAGTAACCGGAGCACCAGAATCGCCTTCAACGCAGCAGGCGCCCTTGCATCGGGTTAAATCACAAAGGAAGTGTTTTTCAAGTAGATCAAAACTGACTATCGTGCGTCCTATTTCAAGCATTGTAGGTATATAAAATAAATCCTGACAGATCTTTAAACCTGCCAGGATTTGTCGTTTGTAAAAAGTAATTATTTTTCAATCAGTACTTTCCCGGTCATTTCTGCCGGAATGTCAAGCCCCATGATCGTTAACAGAGTAGGGGCAACGTCGGCCAAAATACCATTGTTTATCCTTACGTTTTTATTTTCAGAAACATAGATGCAAGGAACGGGATTCAGTGAATGGGCGGTGTTAGCTGATCCATCTTCATTGACTGCATTGTCAGCATTTCCGTGGTCCGCAATAATCAGAATGTCGTAACCGCCTTTTTGGGCAGCTTCCACCACATCTTTCACGCAGTTGTCAACAGCCGAAATAGCTTTGTATATCGCTTCATAAACTCCGGTATGGCCAACCATATCGCCGTTGGCAAAATTCAGGCAAACAAAATCGGCCGTTTGATTTAGCAATTCGGGAACAATCAGATCGCGTACAACCGGGGCCGACATTTCAGGCTGAAAATCATAGGTCGGAACCTTGGGCGATGGGGCCAGTAATCGCTTTTCTCCATCAAATTCATCTTCGCGACCGCCGCTGAAGAAGAAGGTTACGTGGGCATATTTTTCGGTTTCGGCAATACGGATTTGCTTCAGTCCGGCTTTCGAAACAATCTCGCCCATCGTGTTAGTCAGGTTTTCCTTGTCGAAAATGACATTGATATTTTTGAAATCAGCTTTGTAATTGGTCATGGTGTACCATTGCAAAGGCATGGTTTTCATTCCGAAGTCGGGAAGATCCTGTTGCGTGAAGGCAATGGTGGTTTGGCGTAAACGGTCGGTACGGAAATTAAAGCAGATCACCACATCGTTTTCCTGAATAGTAGCCAGTGGTTTGCCATTGGCATCCACCATTACGATTGGTTTCAGGAATTCATCAGTCACTCCGGCGTCATACGACTCCTGAATCGATTTCAGGATGTCGGTCGAAGGTGTTCCTTTTCCTTTGGTGTAAAGATCGTAAGCCAGTTTTAACCGGTCGTAGTTTTTATCGCGGTCCATTCCATAGTAGCGGCCAATCAGAGAGGCGAACTTACCATTGGTTCCCTTCAGACCTTTCAGATCGTCTTCCACAAATCCATATCCTGAACGAGGGTCAGTATCACGTCCGTCGGTTAACCCGTGAATGAAAATATTGTCGAGACCAAAGTCGGTGCCAATTTGGCAAAGGGCAATCATGTGCGAACTTAATGCATGAACACCGCCAGGACCAATTAAACCAATGAGATGAACATTCTTTTTGTTCTCTTTGGCGTAGGTGAATGCTTTAACGATCTGAGGTTCGTTCCACAGCGTTTTTTCCCGGATGGCTTTGGTAATTTTTACCATATCCTGATACATCACTCGCCCGGCGCCAATGTTGAGGTGTCCAACTTCCGAATTACCCATTTGTCCGTCGGGTAATCCAACATTCTCGCCACAGGTGAGTAGTTGTGAATGCGGGTAATTGGCATTCAGGTAATCCATGAATGGAGTTGGTGCAGTTGCAATAATATCGCGTTCTGAGCCATCACCAATTCCCCAGCCATCGAGGATCATTAAAAGTGCTTTTTTATACGTTGCCATAATTTAGATTCGTTTTAAATAGTGAACCGATTTTGCGCACAAAAGTATCGTTTTTTCAGCACGATAGAAAATACAATTCCTGCAAGGTGTAATGAATTAACAATTTACTTTTATTTAATCCATTAACTGGTGTTTATCCATTGCTGCTAATGGGTTTCTTCCTATCTTGCACCGCCTTAAAATGAAGCTTGAGTTAGACAAAATCAAAAAATTATGAATTGGGTTAAACGCTTGTATGACTGGATTCTGGAATGGGCAGAATCTCCTTATGGTTCTGTAGCACTTTTTATTCTGGCTTTTATCGAATCCATCTTTTTTCCTATACCTCCCGATGTTTTGCTGATAGCTCTCGCATTGGGCTTACCCACTAAGTCATTTCGGTTTGCTTTAAACTGTTCTGTTGGATCCGTTTTTGGAGCCATGATTGGATATTCGCTGGGGCATTATGCCTGGATTGCTTCAACGGGTGAGTTTACCGGTTTTGCCAATTTCTTTTTTCATAACATTCCCGGTTTTACGGTTGAATTGTATGAACGTATCCGCAACTTGTTCGAAGAGTGGAATTTCTGGGTTATTTTTACTGCCGGGTTCACACCGATTCCCTACAAGGTTTTCACAATTACGGCCGGTGTATTTCAGGTTAACTTCATCATGTTTTTAGTGGCATCAGTAATTAGTCGCAGTGCACGGTTTTTTTTGGTAGCCTGGCTGATTTGGAAGTATGGTCCCGGAATAAAAAGTTTCATCGATAAATATTTCAATTGGCTGGCTCTTGGTTTTACCGTTTGCCTGATTGGAGGTTTTGTATTGATCAAATATCTGTTTTAAAAGATGTGAAGTGTTTTTAAAGGAGCTCATTGTCACGGGTAGATTTTTGTGACCGTAAAAGACTAATCATAAATTTTTGAAATATCGTTGATATTTATTCTTAATTTTGTGAACTTGATTAAAAACAGCAATAAATGGAAAAACATTCAGTCAGTTCCGGAAGCTATAAAGCCAAGGGACAAAAGGATAAACCCCTGAATTTTCTGTATAGCCTAATCTTATTGGCTTATGGGTATGTTACGGTTCTTACGCCTAACCTGAATACTTTTGATTCAAATGGCCCCAAGTTCTTGGCCATAGCGTTGCTAAACCTGGTTGTTTTTGCCTATTTGTTTACTCAGAAGGAAATCAGACAAAATCCCGACCGTTCGCTGGTATTTTTCAAAAGTGGCGCCGGCATTGCCTATACCTTATTGATGGTTGTTTCCCTGCTTTCTTTTTTTAAGGCCATCAATGTGCTTGAATCCATTCTGCATTTTTGTAAAATCTTTACGGTATTTTCTGCTGCTTACCTGGTTTCTGTTGTTGTGGCCAGTGACCGGCGGTACCTGAAGCATCTGGCTGTTGGAATGACACTTTTGCTGTTATTTGACGGTTTTTCTGTTTTTTACAATGTTAGCAAATACATCAAAGGTGAATTAGCTGATATTGTATTAATAAAAACAGTCTATTCCAATAAAAATATCTTAGCCGCTTCGATTTTTGTGAAACTTCCCTTTGCCCTGTGGTTGTTCACTTTTGAGAAGGGATGGATTAGATTATTAGCTTTTGCGGGTGGTTTAGCTGGTTTGTTGGCAACCTTCTTCATGAGTTCTCGTGCATTTTATATAGGATTATTTATTCTGAGTGTTGCTTATTTGGGCTATTTAATTCTCAAGTATTATAGGTCCAAACAAACACAATATTTAGGAGCAATGATGTGGTACAGCATTGCTTTTGGTTCTGTGCTAATGATTTTTACTTTGACACAAACATACTTGTATCCTAAATCTAATTCTGTTTTAAGTTTAGGTATCGGTGAACGATTAACAACTATTTCTTCAAAAGATGAATCTTCCAATAAGCGTTTGTCGGCCTGGAAACGGTCATTCGATGTTATTAAGCAAGAGCCTTTGCTTGGTTGCGGAGTAGGAAACTGGAAGGTTGTTACCCTGAAAGACGAGAATAAGACCAATCCTGCATACATCTACCAGTACAAAGCGCATAACGATTTTATTGAAACAACAACAGAAGTAGGTATCTTCGGCGGACTATTCTTTTTGGCCATTTTTGTCCTGATTGTTTTTGGCTTTTTTAGGCTTGCATTTACTCAGGAAGATAATGAGCATCTCCGTTATCTTTTTTTACCAGCCTTTGGATTAATGGCCTATTTCTTTGACGCTTTCTTTAATTTTCCGCAGGACCGGCCAGAGATTCAGGCTTTACTGGCCTTATATGCCGGTGCTGGTATTGCACTGACCCAGTTAAACCGCAAAAATGTTTTGGCCGCTTCAACTTCTGAAGGAATTGAAGAAAGGAGCTCCGGAACATTGGATCGGATGGGTGGACGTTATGTCCAAATTCTGGATCAAAAAGGAAATTTCATTTCCAAAGTCTGGCAAATCAAGCTTCTGGCCTTATTGATTTTTTCTGCGTATATCCTGACGTTAAACTTTCAGTCGTTGAAACTTCAGCGACTCATTAAGGATGAAATGAATCAGGGAAAATTATCGTTGTCATCGTCCAAATTTCTAAACGAATTTCCCTGGGTGCCGGATATTAATGTAGTTGGAGAACCAATCTCGGCGCAGAAAGCCCGTTATTTGATTAATGAGAAAAAATACGATCAGGCGATTAAACTGCTTAAGGAAGATAAGGCAAGTCCTTACGATACCCGTCCGGAGTATTTTATTGCCATGGCCTATTTTAATCAGGGGAAATACGACAGTGCTCTTATTTATAACCAGAAGGTTTATGAACTGAAACCTTACATGTTCGAGAATCTATCCATGATGTCAGCTATTTATGAACGTCAGGGGAAAGTGAAGGAGGTAATTCCTTATCTGGAGGCCTATCTGGATAAATTCAAGGATAACAGCAAGGCCTGGATGTTGACCACGCAGTTTCTGAACAATACCGGAGAATTAAATAAAGCATACGCCTGCATTGACTCGGCTTACAACTATTTCCCATCGGATACCACCATTGTCAAACGCCGCGAATTCCAGCGTTCTCGTGCCCTTATTGCACCACATGCCGATTTGTTTAACCGGGCGATGGTTAGTTACCAGAGTCAGAAATACGACGAATCAGCTAAATTATTCACCGAATTTATCGGGAAGGAGCCTAATCTTCCGGAGGTTTATGAATACCGTGCTTTTAGTTACTATTTCACCCAGCAATATCAGGCCAGTATTAATGACATAGAAAAGATGTTCACATTTGGAATCCGGCGTGGAAATTTACTGAATCTTCGGGGAGTAAATCTTCAAAATCTGGGGAAACAGGAAGAAGCCTGCACCTGGTATAAAGAGGCCATGAAAGCCGGCAACAAAGATGGGACTACCAATTATAACCGGTTTTGCGGAGGGGGACAGAAACAGGCTGTTCAAAACCCTGTCAACAATCCGTTGCTGATCCGGAAATAGAAATTTAACCCGTGCAGTAAAAGCAAAGGGCACAAAAGCGATAAACTTTTGTGCCCTTTGTCCATTTTACAATCTCGTAGTTTACCTTATCCCATTTTGTCTTTTGTAGAGCAAATCAGGTAATTGCAAGAGGATAAAAATTACTGCAATGAGCATAATCATAAGCAGATGCTTGTTGAGAAACCGGAAAGCAAAAGCCAGCGCAATGATAAAACCATTGGTCATTACAATGATAATGGTACTGGTAAAATGCTTGAATCCGAGCTTTAAAAGGCGGTGATGGATGTGTCCCAGATCGGGCGCAAAAGGAGATTTTCCTTTCAGTATCCGAATGGTAAAAACCCGGATCATATCGGCCAGTGGTGTGGCTAAAATGGCCAATGAAAAAATGGGAGAGAAAGCTATTTCCTGAGGGGTAGTGGTTAACGCAAATTCGTTGTATTTAATTACCTGAATGGCAATAAGTAGCCCCAAAATGAGCGAACCGGTATCTCCCAGAAAGATTTTATTGGTGCTGCCCCAAACATTGAACCAGAGAAAGGCCAGCAAGCTGCCAACAATGGCAAAGCTGAGAATGGCATAAGCGTCATTTCCTGTAATCAGAAACTTAATGCCAAAAATAATGGACGAGAAAATACCAATAGAGGCAGCCAGCCCGTCAATTCCATCGACCAGATTAACAGCATTGATGATGGAAACAATAGCCAGCAGACTGATAAAAATGCTGAGGGCATAATCGATTTGCTCCAGCCCCAGGATTCCATGTAAATGCGTGAACCGGATACCTCCTGGAACAATCAGTATTAGTGCACAAAGAACCTGGGCTATGAATTTTTTTCGGGGTGAGATGATCAGAATATCATCCTTAATGCCAATGAAAAACAAAATAATTAAAGATGCCTGAATATACCGGAAGTCAATAAATTCCAGTTGATGAAGGCTAAGCAGCGTTGCAATGGAAACCCCGATAAAGAAAGCAACACCTCCCAAATTGGGAATAACCGTTTTATTAATCCTCCGCTCGTTAGGCTCGTCGTATAAATGCTTTTCTTTAGAAATAGTAACTATAACTGGTATTGAAATTAACACCAGAAAAAATGCCATTAGAAAAGATAGAATAAGTTGAAGTGATATCATAAATTTAGATATTTCTGTAGGCTAAATTAATGAATTATATAGGGCAAGAGTCTTCTGACACATTTTGTTGACAGTAAACTCATTTAAATATCTCTCCCTGGCCTGAATTCCGTATTTTGTGAGTTTAATATCGTTTGATAATAAGGTTTTTAAGGCGTCAGCTAACGATTTGACATCTTTAGGAGGAACAATTAACCCTGTTTGCCCATGTTGGTTTATCCATGACACTCCTGAAAATGGGATATCAGTAGAAATAATTGGTTTACCAAACGACATTGCTTCAATTTGCACTATCCCAAACGCTTCTGACCTTTCGCATGATGGCATACAATAGATATCGCACAATTCAAAATATGCAGAAATTTCATCTGCCGGAATGTTACCGACTAGTTTTACTTTATTTTCCAGCTTATTTCGCTGTATCTGCTGCTCAAGCTTTTGGTACAAATCCCCTTTCCCCCCAATCAACACCTGGTAGTTATCCGGCAATTCCTTTGCCGCATCAATCAGGTATTCAAAGCCTTTATAATAGATTAGTCGCCCTAAACTAAAGATTACTTTTTTATTCTGGTATGTTTCTTTTAGAGATTTGAGCAGAGTCTCATCAGCATGTTTGTGATGGTCTATACCTATTGGAATTACTGTGCATTTTGATTTGAAATCGGCTAGTTCCTTTGAACCCTCCAGGTATGGAGGCGAGGTTACGATTATTCGGTCAGCCCTTTTTAACAAGGCCTTTTCAAATGGTCTATAAAGTTTTTTCAGGAATACCTGCTTTATGATATCGCTATGCCAGTGTAAAACCAGTTTTCCTTTAAAGCAAACAGATTGGAGCGCAATGGCAGCCATTGGATTGGGTAAATGCAGGTGAATGATATCGTAATTCGGATGAATTTTCCTTAGAATTCGGGGCAACTCAAAGGAAACAGGGGCCGAATTCAGTTTGATCAGTGTTGATGCACGGTATATTCGGTATTCGCTTTCCTCAAATAAATTTTTACTGGTATCATTGAAACACAATACATCAGTAGAAATTTGGTTTTTGTTCAAATCCTCAACCAAATCGAAGTTTACTTTTTCAATTCCGCCAAAGTGAGGTGGATAATATTTCCCGATATGCAAAATTCTCATGAATTAATGCTTTATTTTTTGTTGAGGTAAACTCTTCTTAAAAATTGAAGAAGAAATTGAATTCGGTATTCCAGTTTGTAAAATATGGAATTCTCAGAACTTTTGCTCGATGTTGTTGCCGTCAGGTCGTGTCTTCGGTATTGGATTAAAGGTTTGTTCAGAAATCTGACTGTGCTGTATTTTTCGGCTATCAGCCCAATCCACATGTCGTGTGCAATCAGATTTTCAGGGAACGGCAATGACCTGTCTAATATTTTTCGATCGAAGGCCATACAGCAGCCAAGATATGAGTTTTTTATAAGATTTCGGATAATTCCCGGCCCTGATTGAATAATTTGAAAATAGGAGTCGGATTGTACCTTCATTTCTATATTAACAACAACGGCATCGTGGATTACCAGGCTAACCTTTTCTTTTAGGAATAAATTCAGAATTTCCTGAATCTTGTTTTTCCCCCAGATGTCGTCCTGATCTGCCAGAAATATTATGTCCCCGCTGGCATTTTTAAGGGCATTCTCAAAGTTTCGGGTAATTCGATAGTTGACGGACTTATACTTGTATAATTCGGACACTTGATGATTGAATAATTTAATTCTCCTGTCTTGAAAGGATAAAATGATCTGGCAGGTTTTGTCGGTCGATCCATCATCTGATACAATAATTTCGTCGTCGTCTGATAGCTGACAAAGGATGCTGTCGATTTGATCCTTTATAAATTTCTCTCCGTTATATGTGGTGAGGCAAACTGAAACCGACATAAGTGCCAATGTTCTTTAGGATAATTGCTTTGTACCGGAAATACTTTGATAAACCGATAGTAGTTTTTGCGTGTTATCGGCCAAGTCCCGATTGTCTTTCAATTTTGGATTTAAGTCAGCGGCAGCAGTGTTGGTTAAATATTTTACCATGGATTTTTCCAGTGCTTCTTCATCTTTCAAGTCATAAATATAGCCGTCTTTGCCGTCCAGAATGTATTCGGGCATAGCGCCAACATTCGATGCGATAACCGGCAGGTCAAAAACCCTGGCGGTCATTAAAACCCCGCTTTGGGTTGCATCGCGGTACGGACAAATTAGCACATCCGAAATCTCGAACAACGATTTGATTTCATCTTCACGGATAAACCGGTTTAGCAGGATCAGAGCGGATGAATTTCTGAGCTCTTCTGGAATATGATAGGCATAGTTGCCTCTTCCGGCAACAATCAGTTTCAGATGGGGAAATTGCCTGTGAATATGAGCAAATGCCCCAAGCAATTCATCAATCCCCTTGTACGGAGAAATACGCCCAAAAAATAGCAGATATTGATCTCCGGGCTTTTTATCAATTTCTTCTATTTTTTTTCTTTGAAAGAAATTATAAGACAGATAAGGCACCAGTCGCAGGCTGGCTACAGGTACCCGGGGTTGATAAATCTGCTCGAAAAGCAACTTGCTGAAATTGGAAAACGTACAAAATACGTTGACTTTCCGGTAAACAAGTTTGCGGATCAAACTTGATGACCAGGTTTCTTCACCCGAATGCGGGGCCGGATCATGCACATTTAATACAATTTTTTTGTTCCGCAACATCAGCGTAAATATGGAAAGCCTTCCTGAAATATCGTCGAAATGAATGAGCTGTGGCTTGATCTGGTTTAAAAGTCTGACCAGTTTGAAATTCGTAAACAGGATATTCATCCCAAATTTCGGCGAAAAGAATACCAGGTGTACCGATTTACACCCTGACAGGTACGATTCAAAAAGTTCGGGATTTTCGATGTGCTCTTTTATCTCATCGAAAGCATACAGGTCTTTCTCAAGATGGGTATCCTTTAGCTTAAAAATAGTGTGGTTGGGCGAATGCAGGCTTACTCCAATCACCACATGCAAATCAACATGCTTTTTTAAATCGTTGATTTGTTCTATTGAATAATCAAGCAAAGGCGGAACACAAAAGTATAAGATGTTCATTCTGGGTTCTCCCGACTTAAAAAATGCCATATCAATTGATTTTTTATGAGTTAAGTTGATTTTGGAGTTTACAATTCTATCCAAACTATTTGCACAAATTGTCTTGTTGTAAGTTTATTAAGATAAACTGGTAATCTCCAGCGTTCTTAAATGTTGCAGAAATATTAAAGGAAAATCCTGAATCTTCAAATTTTTTCAGAAACATGGCTAACGATGTTTTCTTTGAATCTATCCGGTGATGATATTCAATGATATACCGAATGCTGTATTTTATCTTATTTGATAAATAAAGTTCATCAATAACTTCCTCTTCTGCTCCTTCGATATCCATTTTAATTAAATCAAAGGTATTCTCGTTTATATAAGCTGATAATTTTTCCGATTTAACTGTTATTCGGTTGTTTCCACCTCTTTCCTTGATTGTTGAGGCAATCAAACTCCCTTTATGTCCATTTGAGTAGAAATCTATTGAATCGGTTTTGTTGGAAAGAGCATAGTTTTTTGTTTCTATGTTTTTCAAATTATTATTGGCAATATTCTTTTCCAGGAGATAGAAGGCGTCAGGATTTGGCTCAAATGCAATAATCCTGCATTCTGGGAATAAATATTTAAAATAAATAACCGACATACCTATATTCGCGCCACAATCAATAATCCGGGGGCTATCGGTGCCAGTAACTGAAAAGAAATATTGTTCTGTCATAAATATTTCTTTAAAGAGATTCAGTAAGGTGATATAATCGTATGCTGTAATTTTAAAACCAAATATACAATGCGTAATAAATTGTTTTTTTCCAAACATTAACGACTTTAGATATAGGACATTTAGTGTATTAAGGGCCTTAAGTTTGTCTTTTAAAGTGTAGTTTGATTTTAAAACAAGATATAGATGTACAAGTAATGTACGCATGAATTTTTTAAAACTTCTCATTATTTTGTTTAGGGGGCTAAGACATTTATTATTGCTGTTAGGTTTAATCAAAATAAGGCAACCATGACGGGTTGTAATTCATCTCTTTGTTCCGGTCTTTTATTTTCTTTGCCGGAACTCCGGCAACAAACGTATAAGGTTCTACATCTTTTGAAACAAGTGAGCCCGCCCCAACAACAGCGCCTTCACCAATGCACACGCCTGGCAGTATGGTGGCACGGCTTCCTATCCAAACGTAGTTCTTAATTTTTACGGTGGTATAAATATTCTGAAATTCAGGTGAATTCATGTCGTGTGATACTGTGATGATGTGAACATGTGGTGAGATAGAAACGTTGTCGCCAATGAATAGTTCCCCGCGGCCGTCCAGGTAACACGATCTGTTGATTACCGTATTTCTTCCTATCACAATTTTATTCCCTTCTATAAAGGTGTTCATGTGAATAGAACTTCTTTTGCCGATTTTTATGCGGCATACGGCTCTGTAATAGGCATGGCGTATAGCATAGAAAGGAATATTGGCAATAATTTTATTTGACACGTAATGTACCAGGAACTGTTTGGTAATATGGAACGGCAATCGGTATATTTTCGTGTTTCTGTTCATTGATGTAGATTGGAATGTGGTGGTAAGGATGCGGATTAGATATGAGAATTCCAGTCGATTAAAGGTGAAAGGTATTTCTTTTCTCCGTGTGTAGAATAACCGGGTATCGGGCTAATGATCTTTCTTTTTTTCAGATCACCCAGTGTGATGAACAAATAATAATCGTGCGGACAGTTCGACCCCTGAAGTATTTTGAAAAAAGGAAATCCCTTTTTGATGATGCCAACTGAGAAGAACTTAAAAAAAAATTGATCTTTTCGCAGTATGTCCACCCTCGATGCAAAAGTCATGGTGGTGCTGTTGGTCATCTTCCAATGGCTCGATGGAGTAAGGAATACTTTGGTTCGTTCTCCTCCATTTTTTACACGTGGATTGATTCCATCTATGTATTTATCCGAATGATCGTATAGGGTAACATAATCTGAAATTTTTAACCCTTCCAGTAATATCTTTTCTGAGCCGGGACGGTGGATATAATCGTTTTCAACAAAATACACGAAATCGGTTGGGTCAAGTTTAAGCGCTAACTGAAACGAATACCAAAAACTTCCCGAATTTCCCAGTGAAGTGCGGTGTATCTCCTTAAATGAATAGGTTTCCAGCCAATTCATGGTTTCATCAGTTACATTATCTGCAATGATGACCATTTGCTCCGGGCGAAAAGATTGGAGGAAATTCAGTAAACAACTTTTATTGTTGATAATCTCAAGCCGGTCTTTGTTGTTCCCCTTGTCGCTTAACCGGTAATAAACAGTAAGGTTAGTCATAGGTTGTTGCGTTTGTATAGTGGATATCTCTTTCTTCTTGCTTCAGTTGCAGGCCCGATTCAACGAGCTATCATTTGCACGGATACTAAGAAGTGAATTTTCGGGTCATCCTTTTAAGTTTATTTCTGAGCCGGAATAGAAAAATGCTTCCGTTTATTTCATGCGTTACATACAGCAGGTTTTTAAACTCTGTTTCCAGCACCTGGTTCCGTTCGCCTTGCTGCAACTCATTGTTCTTTGGGTTTGAACTAAAGCCTGTTTTATCGTAAAGGGCGATAAACAAATCAATGTGCCTGTAGCTGCAATGATGTTTGAAGAATGCATCTAAAAAGAATTTCCAGTCCGACACCATCTTTAATCCCTCGTTGTATAACCCAATGCGGTCAAACAAATCTCTTCGGATAAGTGTGGCCTGGTGAGGCAGCGAATAGTGAAATGCTAAAAAGTAAAACGTAATCTGGTCGGGAAACTCCTCGGGTTCTCTTTTCCCGTTGGGAAATGATTTGTACCAATTGCCATAAATCAGGTCTTCTCCGGTCAATTCGCTGCAAAGCTGTTCAATCGTAGTGGCTTCGGCCAGGCAATCGCCACTGTTTAAAAACAGGCAATAGTCGCCGGTAGCCCGGGCAATTCCTTTGTTCATGGCCGGATAGATTCCCCGGTCAGGTTCGCTCACCCAATATGTAATCTGGTCCGAATTTTCTTTGATCAGTTCAACACTGCCATCGGTGCTGCTGCCATCAATAACAATATATTCAAAGTCTTTGCAAGTTTGCCTGACAACACTTTGAATAGTCTGTTTTAAACCTGCTTGGTTGTTGAAATTTATGGTGATGATTGATAATTTCATAATCACAATTTACTCAAGTTATCTCATTGAATTGAATCTTGTTTATAAAAGAAAGCCTTTAAGGTTTTCTTATTATTGCGCAAATAGTTAATGGGTAATCAATATCTTTTTTTTCAATATCCTCAAAAGCCATTTCTTCAGCAGCCATTCCATATAAAAAGAATGTACAGCTTTTTACATTTCCATACGTTTCAATTGAAATATTCTCTGGTGGAACAGTTTCTTCGAATAGTTTTTTTAACGAAAGGTCAGTAAAGCTCCAGTAATGGCCCCATCGGTCCATATCAAACCTGCTGATCGGGGTTATTCCTCCGGCAGTAATTAGTGCTACACCTCCTGGTTTCAAAAGCCGGATAATATTTCTGGACACATTCTTCATGTCATATATAAAAGGCAAGGTTTGCGTAATGATAAAACAATCAAAACGGTCATCCGCTATTCCTTCACCAGTTTCCAGGTTTGCTTGTATGCTGTGCGGGTCATCAATCTTCTGAACATGCAATACCGTTGATTCAATGATCTCTGACCCAAATTTCAATGTGTAATCTCTGTCGGCTACTTCCAGAATTCGACCTTTTATGTACTGTTTGTTTTTTGACAGAAACTGATCAATGTAGTACCGGTCGATAGGAGTACCCCGATCAAGGCCAAAGACACTGCTCGCAGGTTCATTTTTTAACTGGTGAATTGCACGGTTTGATTTTAAGATCCTGCGGAGTAATTTATTGTGCCATACCTTTGAAATTATTTTTCTAACAATATTCATAACCGGTCAAGTTTTGTTTTATCTAATTACAGACTTATATATTTCAATGTATTTTTTACTCAGTTCCGTTTCATCGAATATCTTTGAAGCCCTTTTCAGTGAGTTTTCTGAAAGAAACTGGTAATTCTCAATACAGTAATGAATCCCTTTGTACAGTTCATTGGTATCAAATAGCGGGGCCAGATATCCGGTTGTTTGATGAGCAACAATATCCGGGGTTCCTCCGGTACGAAATGCCACAACCGGAATTCCGCAAAACATGGCTTCCATGCAGGTCAATGGCAGGTTCTCAATTACTGAAGGGCAAACAAAAACATCGCACACATTATACAGTGCCGCTAAAATGGATGGATTTTCAATGTATCCAGCAAAGAAAACTGGGATATGAATTTCTTTTACAAAATCGTTATCAGCAGGTCCAAATACCATCAACAGGTAATCTTCCGGTCGTTCTATTTTTCTTAAAGCATCAATCAGAAAATGGCCGCCTTTGTTTGATCGGGTACTGGAAATATCCCCCGCAGCTCCAAAACCAATGATCTTTTTTGTTAAGGGGATATTAAAGGTAGAACGTACTGTTGGTTTATCTTGAGGGAAAAATATTGCTGATGGAGTAATGTTGGGAATAATCTCACATTTAAGTCCTGAAAAAAGATAACTCATCGAAAAGAGCTCAGATTCAAATGAACTTGGCGAAACGAATGTGATGGGTTTATTGACAAGGTACTTTTGCTTACGCTTCCAGGTATGTCTGCATATGTCGATGCCACTGGTCGTTTGGGGTTTGTTTCTTTTGGTATAACCCGAAACAAACCGCTGATCATTTTCCCATACATTCGGATGATGCTCTGCACCACAAAACACCCACGAATCATGCATGGTCCACACAATTGGTTTTGTAATTTTTGAAAGGTCCTTTATCGAGATTAAATCGTCATGAATCCAATGCAAATGCACCAGATCAAAATCAGAATGATTGATGAAACTTATATCGATGCTTGTCCCTTTATTCTGTGAATGAAAAATTGGATTTGTGGTGTTAAATGTGGTGATTCTGAAAATTCTACGGTTTAAAAAATGGAGACCTCTTTTTAGCAACCGGAAATAACGATTGACGCAATTTGTTCTTTTCTCTGGTAGAACAAATACGAAAGGACTTGTTGTCTTTTTTTGTTTAACGCCAATTTTTACTTCAACGCCTTGCTTCGAAATTGCCTCGGCAATTCGCAATGTGGCTATAGCGGCTCCTCCAACATGATCGTATGTATTTAGAAAAAGAACTTTCACGGTTAGGTTTTGTCTTTGGGTGCAGTGGGTAGTTGTTCTGTTATATTTGGGTTTGCTTCAGATTGCACTTCGGTAAAACTTTTATTTTATTGGCGCAATTCTCCCAAAAAAGTTCTTGGTAGAGCATGCAAGTTTATTGGTTTTTTTCGATTTATAGTTCCCCCAAATGCTAAGGCCGATGTGGTAAACCCACATTGTTGGGCTGCTGTGATTTCTCTATCTCCAACTTCGTTTGATGTTCCAAATGGAAAAGCAAAGTGGTTGATGGAACGGTTTAACCTTTCTTCCAGGATTTGTTTACCTAACCTTAATTCCTCATTTAACTCCAGTTTCGTTAATTGATTCAGGGTTTTGTGATTCGCAGTATGTGCACCAATGGTGCAGCAATTTGAATCTGACAATTGTTTTAATTCGTCCCAGGTCAGGCAAAGTTTGTCGATGTACGATTCTGGATGATAAGCGTACTGTCCCAATAGTTTATTAAATTCATTGGGTAAATCCGATTGGTCCAGCTTCAGAATCAATTCTCTTATTTGCATAAAACATTCTTCTTTTTGCTTCCTGGTTTCACAAGAGAATATTTGTCCGTTCGAAAGTGTGATAACAGTATTGCTTATTAGGATGTCTTCCAATATAAACCACCACAAAAAGGCTGTTCTATCGGGAAAACTTGTGGTAACGTAAATGGTGAATGGAACATTCAATTCTTTAAATACCGGATAAGCATAAGTTAAGTTGTCTTTGTATCCATCATCAAAAGTCATAACAATAAACTTTTGCTTATTGTTTGTTCCAGATTTTAATCGGTTCTCCAACTCATCCAGCGATATAAATTCGTGGGTTTTTTTCTTCTCAAGTATAAATTTCTTCAGAAATTCTGGCGAAACCTTCATGTTTTCATTCGGGAATAAGCATCCATCATCAAATGGAGAACACCGGTGCAGCATATAAATAATTCCTGAATAGTCATTCCTTCGAATTAGCCTACTGAAATAGCGGAAAAGATTAAGCGGATTAATTTTCATTTTGATCAACTTTTTATGGGAAGGATATTACTCATTCTGCATATACCTTAGTCATCAATTGCGTTAGCTTTTCAGAATCTGCTTTAGTTTATTCATCACTTTGACTAAGATCCTTTTCTCGGGTTCAAAAACTTTCCTGAAATTTTGTATAATCTTTTCTTCTATTTCGATATTCTCAATGAGTTTGATATCGTAATTCTGTTTTAAATAGGGATTGCCCGAATATAAATCGCCATCATTGGTGTTGCTATGAATACCTGTACCATCAAAGCCGATATTTTTTATGAATGATTTTACGGGTCGTAAACAATAAGCATTGTTTTTATAAAGGCAGTAATCCCACATAATGGCCCAGGAATCGACTTTCCCTTCCATCTTTAATTGTAAAATATAACTCATATCGCTGCCTCCCCGGTTGAAACGTTCAATTTCTTTGTCGTTTTTAATAAATTCGGCATAATCAATGTTGTTCCATTGGGCTTTTTCCCAGCGGTTTTTCCATGTTCCCCAGCCACATGATTCCGTTCTCGGAGCTAAGTATATGTCATATTGATATGATTTGGGAAACTTGAATTTGTAGTTGATACCTCCGATGGAAAATATACGATTATCATTTTCATAAAAAGTCAAAGCATCATTCATAAACCGCAGGAAAAATGTTGAGGTAACCAAATCATCTTCCAAAACAATTGCCTTGCCATGGCTCTGAATGACCTCTGTTACCCCTTGAACAATTGATTTTGCAAGTCCTTTGTTCGTTTCCGATTCGATGATCTCAACTTGCTTACACCATTTCTTTGACCGGATAACCTGCCTGACCTCATTTATTTTCGCAACATCCTCTGGCTTTGCATTTGCTTTTGGCCCATCTGAATAAATATAAAGATGGCTCTGATCTGCCAATTCATTCAATGATAAGGCTTCAAGCGTTTGTTGGGTATGGAAAGGGCGGTTATATACGAATAGAACTATTGGAGCTAATTCGTGGTATTTATCAAACATATAAATCCGGGTCAAGTTTTCTTTTATTGCGTAAAATTTTTTAATGTCAATTGAAATTTAAAGAGTTGCAGCATATTTAAATTTTTCAGTACAAATTACGACCTGATTTTTATTACCACAATATTCGCCAATATGAATCTCGATCTTCTTTTTATTGCATATTTCAATTAAGTGTGCCACAGTTTCTTTTTCTCCATCTCTATTATAATCGTCAAATAATATTATAAATTCTTGGTTCTGCTTAAATTCTTCAGCTAAATTACAAATGTCAAATCGTGAGAAATGATCAGATCCAAATGGACCATCTATAACGTATAAGTCAAAGAATTCATTTTTATATTTTTCAATTCCTTCATAACAATTAACCGGAAAATTATTTATTCTTTTCACACTTAATGGTAAGTTAATTACTGTGGAGTTTTTTGATAAGGTAAACCTTGAATTAAATTTTTCAGTCCAATCTTCGCTTTGTTCAATTATTAGGTGAGTTGAGTTATTTAGTTCATTGTTGATAAAAGTTGATATCATCTTTGATGATTCTCCAAGTCCAAATTCGATTATTTTGTTCGGCTTATAATCAGACAAGATTCTTGTTAAAACATAGAAAAATGAATAATTTCCTGCCCATCTTCCAGGTGAAATACTTAATTCTTCTAACCATTTTTTCCCTCTGATAGTTTCTTTATAAATGTGCGCCCATTCCAATTCTGCGAATTGGGCGTTACTATTCTTTATGTAGTTCTTTATTTTTTTTATAGCATTCAACATAGTGTATAGTTTAATATGATATTTCCTTGATTTGTTGGTACAATTTTCCCGGTTCCATAATAATCCTTTTCAACGACTGTAAATGGGAGTACATTTATTAACCAATCACTTACATCTTTATTGATTTCACAATAAAGATTGCAATTGTAATCCCCTGGAGCTAAGGGGAGATTATTAATTTTAAAAGTAACAGCCTCTTTCTTAAGATCAATATTTCCGTTGATATTTTCTGTGCTCAACCAGGCGATCCTATCTCCCCATGTGTTGTTGATGCCAATATCTATCCTAACACTGAAAATATTGTCCAATTTAGTTAATGTCTTAAATTTCAGTTCAATCTGAATTTCCGAAAATGACTCAACTTGATTAAGGATATCTATAGAATTATCTTTTATATATCCCTCAGAAAAAACAATCGTTCCATTGCCTTTTCTATTTGTTATGTCCGATAATTTTTGTTTTTGAGTATTGTTCCCGGATACATACTTATTGATAGCATCAATGGTATTTCCGGTCATTTCAATATACCCTCCCTTCAGTAAAATGCCTTTGTTGCAAAGGTTTTGGATTGCTGCCATATTATGGCTCACAAAAAGAACTGTTCTTCCGTCTTGTTTACTTACGTCCTCCATCTTTCCCAAACACTTCTTCTGGAATTCGGCATCGCCTACGGCCAAAACTTCATCCACAATCAGTATTTCAGGCTCCAAATGCGCGGCCACGGCAAAGGCCAGGCGCACATACATGCCGCTGCTGTATCGTTTTACGGGCGTATCCAGGAATTTTTCAACACCGGCAAAGTCCACAATCTCGTCAAACTTCTTTTTTACTTCGGTGCGGCTCATCCCAAGAATAGCTCCATTCAGGTAAATGTTTTCGCGTCCGCTTAATTCAGGATGAAAGCCTGTTCCTACTTCCAGCAAGCTGGCCACCCGGCCTTTCAGGTGTATTTTCCCGGTGGTGGGTTCAGTTATGCGGCTCAACACCTTCAGTAAAGTGCTTTTACCCGCTCCGTTGCGACCAATAATGCCTACGCGGTCGCCCTGCTGCACTTCAAAGTTAATGTCTTTTAGCGCCCAGAATTCTTCCAGCTCATTTCCGGCAATCAATTGTCCGCCCGAAAAGAGGTTTTTGGTTTTGGAGGCCACCTGGCGGGCTTTGTTCGTCAACACATCGCGCAGGGCAACGTATCGTTCGCGCTGATGCCCGATGATGTATGATTTTCCGAGGTTTTCTACTTTTATAATTGGTTCCATATCGTTAGTATCACAGAGTTACACGGTGGAAACACAGAGTAACACAGTGGTATATTTTAATTTTTAAACTCTGAGTAACACTGTGTCCCCACTGAGAGATCCTGTGTAACTCTAACTTTTATACTATAAATCGTTTGATTCCGTCTCTTAAGCTTTTCACATTGAAGTTGATCAGTAACCCAACTTTTTTATCGGCGAAGCGAAGATAGGTCAATATCTGCGCAAAATGAACATCAGTAAATGCATCAGCGGTTTTGAGTTCTAAGATTACAGCATTTTCGACTAAGAGATCAAGCCGATATCCACAATCGAGTTTCACTTCTTCATAGATCAACGGTATTGGTTTTTCTTCTTCAACCTTCAATCCTTTCTTTCGAAGCTCATAGGCTAAACAAGCTTTATAAGCCGACTCCAGCAGGCCGGGACCTAAAGAGGTATGGACTTTAAAAGCAGAGTCTAAAATTTCCTGTGTGATTTGGTTGATTAGCATATTCTTTTAGTTTCACAGAGTTACACGGAGGAAGCACAGAGTTTCACAGAGATTCTACAAATTATAAACACCGTGTTACTCTGTGTTCCCACTGTGTTACTCTGTGTACCAAGGGGTTTATGCGTAGTCGGCCAGCATCTTCTCCGTTTTCCTGAAATACTGGATTCCCAAAATGGCAAACACCACAATCACTGTCGTTGAGATCAGCAGACTTTTAACATTCAAAGCAATGTCGCCCCCAATAATGCACCACCTGAACCCGTCAATCACCCCAACCATTGGATTTAACGAATACAGAAACTGGTACTTCTCCGGAATAATGGTGCTACTAAAGGCCACCGGCGAGATATACATCCCAAACTGCACCACAAATGGAACGATGTAACGGAAGTCGCGGTATTTCAGGTTCAGTGTCGACATGAGTATCCCCACTCCAAATGAAGCAAGAAACGTGAGGATAAAGAAAAAAGGTAAAAAGACCATGTTGATGCTTGGAACAAACTGATAAAAGATCATGATCAGCAATAACAGGGCGAAGGTGATCAGGAAATCGACGAAGCCGAGAACAATTGAACTGGCCGGAATCAATATCCGGGGGAAATATACTTTGGTAAACAGATTGGTATTGCTGATTAAACTGCTGCTGCTTTCGGTAAGCGCATTCGAGAAGAATAACCAGGGCAAAAGACCGGCCAGCGACATGATGGCATAAGGCGCTTCCCCTTCAGAGGGCAGTTTGGCCAATTTGCTAAACACCACTACAATTACGGCCAAAGTAAGTAACGGGCGCAAAACACTCCAGGCTACTCCTATGACGGTTTGTTTGTAGCGAACTTTAAAATCTCGCCAGGCCAGGATATAAAACAATTCCCGGTATCGCCACAAATCGCTCCAATAGTTTTTTTCAATTCTTCCGGGTTCTATAATCAAATCTAGTTCTTCAGTTTTCATTTAAATAATAGTTGCAAATTTTAAGCTTACGGTATAAGTGGTTGTTTAAATTTAGTTTTCTTGTTCCGTTAGGAACAAAAGCTCGGTAGAATTAATGAGAAAAGCATGTCTTTTGTCCCGACGGAACAAAACATTGCTCATAAAACGTTGTTTTTACTGATCTGTTTTCCCTACGGGAAATTTTTAAACAGTCTATTGCTCCAGAATATAAAAATTCTTTGTTTTTGAATTGAAAGAATTCAACTTTATAAAATTAGTTTCTATCCCAAGAAACTGATTTTTTCCACCAATAAATCAATTTTTTATCCCAACATTAAAATATTCTTGTACAAGAAAAGAGTGTTTTACACCTGAGAACAGAGCTATTTCATCTGAAAAGTGAATTTATTGGTCTGAAGAATCACTATATCCATTAACAATCTGCATTTTTCAGTCGAGAAAATAAATATTTCATACGGGAATCCGAATATTCTGGTCTAAAAAATGATTTTCTTGGGGTACATTTTTATTTTTTCGATGTAAATATTGGTTTTTCTGTTGAAAAATTTACATATAAAATTCCAATGAATCAATGAATTACTCTAATAAAGAGAGTCGCGGCAGACGACAGTGCACAGGTGATTCAAAAAAAGTCAATTTCGAATATAACATATTTAAAGCATTCTCAAAATGAATAAATTTTGCTATCTTTTCATGATTTGACTTTGGTTCCATGCATAAAAAAGGTTGATGAAAAATTCAAACAATCCCTGAAAATACCTTATTCATTCCTTCTCAGGCTTGGACGCACATTGCTTCAGTGAGAAAAAAACATATTTTATCGCCTGATCCTGATCTGTATGGCATTTGGTATTGGTTTATCAGAAACCAGAACTAAATAGCCGCCTCCGCCAGCTCCGCTCAGTTTCCATCCCAGTGCCAGTTGCCGGTACTCTCCCAGTTGTTCCATTATATAAGGGTTGACCATATTGGGAAACATCACGATTTGTGCTTCAAAACTTTTGCGAAAAGCGTCGCCGAAGGCTTTCAGGTTTTTATCTTGAATCGCTTGCCAGCACTCGTTGGCTGCATCGGCCAGCGCTTTGGCATTTTCCGGATTAATTTCAGTTCCTGCAAGTACATCGTATTCATTTCCGCGCGGCGCCAATGTGATAAACCACAAATGTTTTTCAATGAACCCAAGAATTGAATGATCGGTTGTACCTGTGATCTTCGCAGGCCAGTATTGGCTGCTTTCATAATCTAGTTTGTTGACTCCTGGAATCACGATGCCGATCGAATCCTGTGAGCCCGAAATATATTTTGTCCCTGGGGTATTTTCAAAACTAAACAGCGTTTTTGCCAGTAACTCCGGGTCGCCTTCGGGAATATCGGTTTGCCATAATTGAATAGCCTTTTTGCGTGTACTGCTCGACATACCGCTCCGGTCATTAAAATCATAGTCCGGTTCAATCGAAATGGTAATTACAGATCCGGGATAATGCTGCGATACAAAAGGTTGATCTAATTCTACTTTAACACATTTAAATTATTAGATACGAGTTATTTATGTCTCGTTG
>CAYRBM010000071.1:0-26501 GCA_964422425.1 uncultured Odoribacter sp. | reverse complement strand
AATGTCAAATTTGATTTCGCGGTTACACAGCACATCCGGATTGGGAGTACGGCCTTTGCTGTATTCGGCAAACATGTAATCGACCACTCGCTGTTTGTAATCCTTGCTTAAATCAACGATGTGAAAAGGAATGTCGAGTTTTTTGGCTACCAGCTCCGCAATCATGGCATCGTCTTCCCAGGTGCAGCGCGAAGTGATAGTGCCTGTGCGGTCGTGCCAGTTCACCATGAACAAAGCAACCACATCATGCCCCTGTTGTTTCAGCAAATAGGCTGCAACACTCGAATCAACACCTCCCGACAAACCAATGACTACACGACTCATATAGCAAAATCCTTATTTTTGAAATAACCCTGCGCCTCAGATGATTCGGAGAAACGAACCGCTGATGGCCCGACAAAAGTATGGAATGGAGATAAGTTTTCCAAAAATGCAGAAACGCCCAAATTGGACGTCTCTGAAAAACTAAGCGTCTTTTACTGCCTCGTCATTTTGTTATAGCCTGTTCTGACGTATATCGACAGGGGATAAATTCCCTCCCTGCAATGTTTAAGTTGTCCGTGTTTCTCTTTTTTATTTTTTTAAAATGACTATCAAACAAAGAAGTCCTAACGTGAAAAAGATAATGGTAGGAATAAAAACAAATGAAAATCCTGTATTTCCAATATGAATTATTCCTTGATTGTCAATTTCATATTCTGTCATAAATTCGTCAGACCCTAACTTATAAACTTTTATGACTTGCCCAATCTCATGAATGTCAAAATCTCCTTTACTGACTTTAATTTCTTTTTCTTCCTCTGTACCCACAATCTTTCCTCTAAAATTCAACTCAGGAAAACTCAGTTGGTTTTCTTTTTTATTGAATTTGTCCTCTATTCGAAATTTGATTGGATTAGTTAAGTCCAACTTATTGTATAAAATTGTTGAAGTTATTGCATCCTGTCCACCAAGGTAGGTCACTGCGAAAGACACAATCATTAATATCATTAATCGATTTTTGAATGCCTTAAGTTTATCAATCATGTTAATTTATTGTCTTTCATGATATTTTTGGATTTCAATTCGTCTATGGTATTCAAAATTAGTTTTCGATGTATCTGAAATCTTTCCCTCCATTTTGTACTTCAATTTTAGTCACACTGTTAAATGGAATTGCTTTTATCAATGAAGGAATAAAACGAGATTGCCCTCCTATTATTAAGGTATCCTTTTTTATAACTCTGTCAAAATAAAAGATTGTTTTTCTATTCTTTTCTCCATAAGTGAAACGTATTTCAATTGCAGGGCCATTGTTTAACTGATAAGCATTACCTTGCTTGTCAATGCAATCAATTTTCTTAATCGGATTTGCAAGATATGAATCATATGTTGCTCCTTTAATTCTCACTTTTTTCAAGCTTGTTGAGTCAATACCTGAAAACTGGCGTTCAAAACTTTCAATAGGTATCAAATACGTTTTACAGGACGACAAAATCCAAACTCCTGTTAGAAGAAGTGCTATTATTTTATTAGCTCTCATTATTAATTTAGTTGTAGTTTTTTAAGCTGTTCACTGGTGGTTGTGCATATTGCGGCACCCTGCAGCTTTCCTCGCAGCTGCCCCACATCTCCGCTATCACTCAACCGAGGTGCAATTCGCCTCAATTTCCCATTGTCCTAATTAAGTGATCTTTCAGTCCATCTTTCCGGCCATGATTTTAATATCCTTCACCTCAATAAAATTTTTGGGGTAGCCGTTTTGTGCCGCGAAAATCATGGAAAGCGCCACTTCGCGCATGGTGGAAATCATGTTGGGTGTTATTACTTTCAGTACCGGAACCAGCCAACTAAAATAGCGGTAATACTTCAGCACCCTCTTTTGTCCGGGCGATGCAATCATAAAACCAATGCGGTAACCAAACGCATGTTTAAAGGGTAGTCTCATCAGGTCGTTTTCGGTTTTCCCTTTGATGCGTGCCCAGGCAATGCGGCCTTTTTCAGTGCTGTCGGTGCCACCGCCGCTCACATAAATAAACGACAGCTGCAGATTGGGATTGAGCGCTTTAGCAAAATGAAGCGTAGTGTCGTAAGTAATACGGCGGTATTCTTCTTCGCTGATTCCCATGCTGCTGATACCAGCACAAAAGAAACAGGCGTCGTATCCCTTCAGCCGTTCATCGTCCAGGTCAATCGAGAGAAAATCGCTGACAATGTATTCGTTCAGTTTCGGGTGGTTGATGCCACTGGGTTTGCGGCTGACACTCAAAATCTCGGTTACCTGTGGCAATTGCAGGCATTCGAGCAAAATGCCTTCGCCCACCATTCCGGTTGCTCCTGTAAGTATTATTCTCATAACAAGTAAATATAACGACAAACTTTAATTGTTGCCTTTAAATCATCGATTTTTATTTCTTCTCTGATGCACTTTGAACCACCGCCCCCATCGTTTGTAATGAAAGGTAAATTTCCATGAGTTTGTAGCTCAATCTTTTTCATTCATAAGCCTAAACGGAAATTGCGCCACAGACGCTAAACAAACTACCCTTCGTTCCAGCTATTGCTCAAACGAAGGGTAGTTGTGGCTATTTGCAGGAGAAACCGTATTTACGATTACCTGGTGAGTGTATTTCGCGCCTGCTTTATAATGGATTGTATAAAAGAGTATTCTTCCATATCAAAAGGGGTTCCATCCTTTCGGAGAATATCATGATGCCATTCAGCGGGTTCTCCGGCACCCGGATTATTCCATGATTCCCAGTCCCATATTGTATTCGTCTTTCCTGATACTAATCCCCAATTAATGGCACCGATATTATTCTTTCGGAAGAGTGGCAAATGGGTTTGAAACTTAGAGTTGTGTGGACGACTAAGGTATTCTGTACAAATAATTGGACGCCCAGGCACTTCATCCTGAAGTTTTTTGATGAGTTTCTCAGCAGACTTTGTATTTCCATAGTCGTGAAAAGTAATTATATCTGCCTTGTTTAGTGCGGCATCCTTCTCAGAAGTTCCACGATAATAGCAACTTGTTAAAGGTTGAGATGGATCAACCTGACGTGCCCATATATAAACATCGTTTAAAAGTGGAATACACAATGAATCGGTTGGCCCTCTTTCAAATTGACCAGGTTCCACGCCCCGACGATACCAGTAGCCTCCCGGCTCGTTGTAGAGATCCCACATCAAAATACGCTCGTCATTTTTGAAGCGATTTAATACAGCTAGAACGTATTTCTTCAAATGAAGTCGTATTTCAGGATCAGAAGAATAGCGTTTTAATTTTGGCAAACCCGGACTTTCCAGCCATCCTGAATTATGAACACCAAGCCAGGGATCAGGTTGTTTGCCTGTTTTTGGATCATCTAACCAACAGTCATCGAAAATTACAAATATGGTTTTGATTCCTTTTGAACTGGCAATTTTCAGGTATTGATCAATTCGTTTTAGAAATCCATTCGGATCCTGATCATAGGCCAGATCATGCAGGTAAACCCGAACAACATTGAATCCTAATTCTGAAGCCCAGCCAAGTTCTTTTTCAATTATTTTCTTATCAAACGTCTCCTCCTGCCACATTTCCAATTGGTTGATTGCCGTACTAGGGATGAAGTTGCATCCAACCAGCCATTCTTGCTGCGAATACCAGTTATTCGCTTTTTCAACTGACCATCTTTCCCCGTATGAACGGTCATCACAGCTTAATAGAAAAAGACTCAGTCCCAAAAATAATAGAGTAAGTCGTTTCATTGTTTTTTTTGATTTCAATTTTCTCACTTTAAAAAATAAATACAGATTGTGGGCGATTCCCCTGCTACCTCTACTATTTTGTAGGTTTTTTTCACAAAAATAAAAAAGTAACCGGTTTCCCGAAGTGCTTTCTTTGAGCGAGAAACAAGACTCCCAGCCCGCCATTCGGCTTGTCAGGCGCGAAACTCGCGCCCTTAAACCTGGCATACAATAAATTGAAATAGAAATAAAAAAAGCACCCCGTTTTCACGAAGTGCTTTTATTTTGAGCGAGAAACGAGACTCGAACTCGCGACCCTAACCTTGGCAAGGTTATGCTCTACCAACTGAGCTATTCTCGCAATATTTTTAAACCAGCTTTTTAAAAGTACCCGGAGCGGGACTTGAACCCGCACAGCCTAATGGCCACAGGATTTTAAGTCCTGCGTGTCTACCGATTCCACCATCCGGGCATCCTTTAAAGAGCGAGAAACGAGACTCGAACTCGCGACCCTAACCTTGGCAAGGTTATGCTCTACCAACTGAGCTATTCTCGCATTTTTTGCAGCTTTAATTTTCATCAAAACCACGGTTGCCAATATTCAAAATTAATCCCGCTATCGAGCTATAATCGCAGTATTTTTTTGGATTGAACGTACTGTTTAGTGCTTTTTAAAACAGCGATGCAAATATATACTATTTTTTCTTTCTCCAAAAAACGACTCACACTTTCGTTCGATTTTTTGGCTTTTATTTTTTGAACGGACGATCCAATCCGGTGATCTTCTTAATATCGTTGAGTTTGTTCAGCGCTTCGAGCGGCGTAAGTTGATTGATATCAAGGTTTTTTATCTCATCACGAATCTGCTTTAAAACCGGATCATCCAGCTGAAAAATGCTCATCTGGAACCCTTCCCGTTTTTCGGCCATGCCTTCCAGTGGTTTCGAAAGGCCCTCCTTTCGGTGGGTATCTTCCAGCTGAAGCAGAATTTCGTCGGCCCGGCGCACCACCGACGGCGGCATTCCGGCCATTCGGGCCACATGAATCCCAAAGCTGTGGTTACTCCCGCCCGGAACCAGTTTCCGGAGAAAGATAACTTTGTTTCCAACTTCTTTCACGGTCACATTAAAGTTTTTCACCCGACCAAACGACTTCTCCATCTCATTCAGCTCGTGATAATGAGTTGCAAACATGGTTTTGGCCTTTGCTTTCGGGTGCTCGTGAATGTATTCCACAATCGACCACGCAATGGAAATACCATCGTAAGTTGACGTTCCGCGGCCAAGCTCATCCAACAAAATCAGGCTTCGGTCTGAAATGTTGTTGAGAATAGAAGCAGCTTCGTTCATCTCGACCATAAAGGTTGATTCCCCCAGCGAAATATTATCGGAAGCACCAACACGGGTGAAAATTTTATCGACATACCCTATATGTGCGGCCTCGGCCGGAACAAAACTTCCGATTTGCGCCATCAGCACAATCAGCGCGGTTTGCCTTAGCAGGGCTGATTTCCCGGCCATGTTGGGCCCGGTGATAATGATGATTTGCTGATCGTCCTGGTTTAACGACACGTTGTTGGCAATATACGATTCGCCCATTGGCAACTGGTGTTCGATAACCGGGTGACGGCCATTGCTAATGATAATTTCTTTGGAATCGTTGACTTCGGGACGACAATATTTGTATTCGCTGGCAATGGTGGCAAACGACAGCAGGCAATCCAGCTGCCCCACTATGGCCGCATTCAGCTGGATAGCCTGTATATATTCTGCCAAAGCAATCACCAGCTCGTTGAACAGGCGCATTTCGATGGCCAGCATTTTTTCCTCAGCCCCCAGAATTTTCGACTCATATTCTTTCAGTTCTTCGGTAATATACCGCTCGGCTCCTACCAGGGTTTGTTTGCGGATCCACTCCTGCGGAACTTTATCTTTATGCGTGTTCCTGACTTCGATGTAATAGCCAAAAACATTGTTGAAAGCAATTTTCAGGCTCGATATTCCAGTCCGCTCGGCTTCACGCTCCTGCATTTGAGCCAGGTAATCTTTTCCTGAAAAAGCCAGCGTTCGCAATTCATCCAGTTCTTCATGAACACCCGTGGCAATCACACCGCCTTTATTTACCAAGGTTGGCGGATCGGGATGGATTTCCTTTTCGATGCGCATCCTGATGGAGTCACAGGGATTCAGCTGTTCGGCAAAGCGCTTTAAATTGGCACTGTCGGTCTGTTCACAAATATTTTTTATGGGCGTGATGGCCTGAAGGGCATGTTTGAGCTGCACCACTTCGCGCGGGTTAATTCGTCCAACGGCTACTTTGGAAATAATTCGTTCCAAATCGCCCACCTGCCTGATGTGTTCCTCCAGTTCTTCTTTCACACTGGAGTCGTTCAACAGGTATTCAACCACGTTCTGACGGTTCCGGATGGCAGCAATTTCTTTCAGCGGAAGTGCAATCCACCGTTTCAGCAAACGGGCGCCCATTGGCGAAATGGTTTTATCAATCACCTGCACCAAAGTTTTGGCTCCCTCGTTGATGTTGGCAAAAAGTTCCAGGTTGCGAATGGTAAAACGGTCGAGCCAGACATAACGATCCTCTTCGATGCGCGACAAGCTCACAATGTGTTTAGTCTGGTGGTGCTGAGTCAAATCGAGGTAATGCAGAATTGCACCTGAAGCAATAATACCGTAGCTCAGTTCATGAACACCAAATCCTTTCAGCGATTTGGTTTCAAAATGACGCATCAGCCGGTCGTGCGCAGCATCTTCAGTGTAAACCCAGTCATCCTGCGAAAAAGTATAAAACTTGCCACCGAATAAGGCTGTAAAATCAGCACCTTTTCCCTTCTGAAACAGCACTTCTTTAGGCTGAAACGAATTGAGCAACTTATCAACGTATTCAAAAGAGCCTTCAGCAGTCAGGAATTCGCCGGTTGAGATATCCAGGAATGCCACACCGGCCATTTTTTTATCGAAATGAACCGAGGCCAGGAAGTTATTTTCGCGATGCTCCAGAATGTTATCATTAAACGAAACGCCGGGAGTGACCAACTCAGTAATACCACGCTTGACAATGTTTTTAGTCATCTTGGGGTCTTCGAGCTGCTCGCATATAGCAACCCGCTGCCCGGCACGAACAAGCTTGGGTAAATAGGTGTCCAGCGCATGATGCGGGAAACCTGCCAGTTCAACATAGCTGGCCGAACCGTTTGCCCTACGGGTGAGCGTAATACCCAGAATGCCCGAAGCCCGAATGGCATCTTCTCCAAAAGTTTCATAAAAGTCGCCCACCCTGAACAGTAATATCGCATCAGGATGCTTTGCTTTAACAGCATTATACTGCTTCATCAGGGGCGTTTCAACGTATTTTGACTGCGTGCTCAATGCTCAGAATTTTTAAGATGAACAAAGATACATTTTAAAGAAGTGCAACAAACTCTCGAAAAAATAAAATACCTTGTAGCCGCTTTGATAACTGAAACCTCCAAACTTCAAACGAAGCCAATGGATCAAAATAACCTGACGAAAACTAAAAACAACGAACTGATTATTAGGGAGGTTCAATCCCGAGAAGATCTCCGAAAATTTATCTTTCTGCCGGAAGCCATTCACCAAAACCACCCCAACTGGGTTCCCCCAATTTACATGGATGAGTGGGAGTTTTTCAATCCCAAAAAAAATAAATCGTTTCAGTCGTGCGATACCATTTTACTTTTGGCTTTTCGGGGAGAGAAAGTCGTAGGCCGCATCATGGGTATTATTCATCACAAATACAACGAGTCGCACCAGGAGAAAAATGCCCGGTTTGCGTTTTTCGAAACCTGGAATGATGAGGAAGTTGCCAGCGCTTTGGTTCAGTCGGTTTACCACTGGGCCCGCGAAAGGGGAATGGTGAAACTGGTTGGGCCATTGGCTTTTTCGGACAAAGATCCGCAGGGCCTCCTGATTGAAGGTTTTGACGAACCCGCAGTAATCGCGTCAAATTGCAATTTCCCCTACCAGGTTGAGCTGCTTAAAAAACAAAACTTCGTTAAGGAAGTTGATCTGGTGGTTTACCAAATCAGGATACCAAATCCCATCCCGGAGTTTTACCTCAAAATTGCAGGAAGAGCTCAGCGCATGAATCCCGGACTTCAGGTTTTGGAATTTACGTCGAGAAGAAAAGTGAAACCATATATTCATCCGCTTTTGAACCTGCTCAACCGGACATTTACCGAGATTTTCGGATTCATTCCCTTTACGGAAGGAGAGATGGATGATTTTGCAAACCGCTACCTTTTCCTGATTAATCCCCGATTTATAAAAATCATCGTTAATCAGAAAAATGAAGTAGTCGCCTTTGTTATTGGCATGTCGCACATTGGCGAAGGGATAAAAAAGGCCAGAGGGAAACTCTTCCCGTTCGGTATCTTTCAGATTTTTGCTGCGGCGCGAAAATCGAAACAGCTCAATCTGCTGTTGGGAGGAATTGATCCTGCATACCGGGGCAAAGGCCTCGACGTGCTGATGGGAGTCAGGATGTTGCAATCGGCTATTGAACTGGGGAAAACCACCATCGATTCTCACCTCGAACTGGAACACAACACCAAAGTTAGGGCAGAAATGGAAATTTTGGGTGGCCGCGTTTATAAACGTTTCCGGATTTTCAGTAAAGCAATCAGCTAATCTTTCTGAGAATGATCTTTGCTTTTGCGAGCAACCACCACCATTTTTACTGAATGTCATTGGGAATTATTGAATCTCTAAATCCAACACTCAAATTCACCTTCGAGTTTACTATTCATTTATGCCCTTCCTGAAAAAATAACTCCGGATTATTTGTTTTATCCATTCATGGTCATTAATTGTTAATTTTGCAGGTAATAAAATTAAAGACTATGGCATTGAAATTCGTGAATTTGCCCAAATCAAAACAGTTTAAAATTGGAACCCGTTTCTACGATCCGCAGAAAGAAGCCATGCTGGAACGTCAGGAAAGAATTCGAAGGGAACTTGAACTTGAGGACGGACATGAGCCCGGAACCTATTACAGGGCCAATATAAAAGGTTCGTTCAGAGCTGCCGGGCGAAGAGGAAGTAAAACCATTGAAGAAGCCCGACGAAAATCGAACATGCGGCTTCTGTATATCCTGATTATCCTGAGTGCATTGTTTTACTTTTTACTGAAATAGCAGAATTCTCACGTGGCAGATATCATTCAATTACTTCCCGATTCGGTTGCCAACCAAATTGCTGCAGGTGAGGTCATTCAAAGGCCTGCATCGGTGGTAAAAGAATTGGTTGAAAACGCCATCGATGCCGGGGCAACACAGGTTAAAGTAAACATTAAAGATGCGGGAAGAACACTCATTCAGGTAACCGACAATGGTTGCGGTATGTCGGATACCGATGCCCGAATGGCCTTCGAGCGCCATGCCACTTCCAAAATACGCACGGCCAACGATATATTTGCCATCCGCACGATGGGTTTCAGGGGAGAAGCCCTGGCATCCATTGCTGCAGTCGCCGATGTTGAGCTTCGTACCCGCGAACACGATCAGGACCTTGGGACATTTATTCATATTTCAGGTTCCGAAATCATTACCCAGGAGCCGGTTAACTGCGACTGTGGTACCAATTTTCAGATAAAGAACCTGTTTTTTAATGTTCCGGCACGGCGTAAATTTCTGAAATCGAATCCGGCGGAACTTAAGCATATCATCAACGAAATACAGCGCATCGCTTTGGCTAATCCGGATGTGGCAATTTCGCTGTTTCATAACGGATCGGCTGTTTACGAGCTCGCTTCATCAAACAGGCGGGTGCGCATTGTGTCCATATTTAGAAAGGCGATCAATCAAAATCTGATCCCGATTGACACGGAAACCACACTGGTGAAAATTACGGGCTATATCGGACAACCCAAACATGCCAGAAAAACGTTTGGAGAGCAGTTTTTCTTTGTGAATCAGCGATACATGAAACATCCTTTCTTTCACAAAGCCATTATGCAAGCCTACGAAAAAATATTGCCACCCGATGCCATCCCTTCGTATTTCATTTATTTTGAACTCAATCCGGGCGACATTGATGTCAATATTCATCCCACAAAAACAGAAATCAAGTTCGAGAATGAATCAGCGATCTGGCAGATTTTGCAAGCATCAGTTCGCGAAGCCCTCGGGAAATTCAATGTTGTTCCTTCCATTGATTTTGATCAGGCCGGTAGCGTTGAAATACCCATGCCCTTGCATGATTTCAGTGAAGTAACCATTCCTGAAATACGGATTAATCCGGGGTATAATCCGTTTGACACACCCGGGAAGCCAAAAGCCGGGTATTCTCCTGAAAGCAGCAGCAGGCAAGCTTCTCCGGCGCAAAAACCCAATCTGAAAAACTGGCAATCGCTTTATAAAGGATTGGATTCGGAATGGCCTGTAACGCCTGAACTTCCAGTTGATGAGCCGGTTCAGTTCAGGATGGAAGAGCAGCAAACCACCAAAAATTCGGTACAGTTTAAAAATAAATACATTCTTACTCCTGTCAAATCAGGCTTGATGGTAATTGACCAGAAACGCGCACACGAGCGCATATTATACGAACGGTTGATGTTGGTACTCGAAAGCAATGAGGTGGCCAGCCAACAACAGCTTTTCCCTGAAACATTTGAGCTGAACGCATCAGATGCAACCTTGCTGATCAGCATCTTGCCCGATTTACATGCTTTGGGTTTCGATGTCAGGGAGTTTGGCAAAAACACATTTATTGTGAATGGAACTCCCGGCGTACTAAACACCTCATCGCCTGTTGAAATTATTGAGAGTTTATTGGAAGAGTATAAAAATTCACCGGTTAACCTACGGGAGAAAGCACGCGAAACAGTGGCCATTTCGCTCGCCCAAGCTTCGGCCATTTCATACGGACAAGCACTCAAATCCAGTGAAATCAACGAGTTGATCGACAACCTGTTTGCATGTCAAACTCCCAATTTTTCACCAAAAGGGAAAAAGGTACTCTCCATTATGCCTCTGGAAGATTTTGAAAAACTGCTGAAGTGACAATCTGACGCACAGCAGAAAATCTTAAAAGAAAATGATTACTTTGGCAGGATAAGTTAAGGATTTAAGGGACAAGGATAGCCGTGGCGCGAATCTTGAGAAACAGAACAATAGTTTTAAAGCAAATAAATTTCGAAAACAATGAATAATTTCAGACCAAGTTTTCAGGCCGTTCCGCCGGTTGTAAAAAACCTGATCATTATTAACGTCATCATGTTGTTTGCAACATGGGTGCTCGAAATGCGAGGGATCGACCTGACCAGTTTGTTCGGGCTACATTACTTTAAATCTCCCGATTTCAAGCCATTCCAGCTGGTTACACACATGTTTATGCATGGCGGAATCGGGCATCTCTTTTTTAATATGTTTGCCCTTTGGATGTTTGGCCGGGTACTCGAAAGTGTTTGGGGACCACGTCGGTTTTTCATCTACTATTTTGTGACTGGTTTGGGTGCCGCAGCCTTGCATACCTTCGTGAATTACCTTGAATTTTCGAGCCTGGCCGGGAAAATGTTGCCCGAAGCCGTTGAAATGGTAATGACTCAGGGACCGGAAATTTTTCATCAGGGCAAGAATTTTTCTGATCCGGATGCCGGTAAATTAAACCTTTTGCTCAACATACCCACTGTTGGAGCTTCCGGGGCAGTATTCGGCATTTTGCTTGGCTTCGGAATGCTTTTCCCCAATACCCAGTTGATGTTACTGTTTCCGCCTATCCCCATCAAAGCTAAATATTTTGTTATGGGTTACGGAGCCATTGAACTCTTCCTCGGGTTAACCAATTCGGGAAGTAACATCGCGCATTTTGCACACCTCGGAGGGATGCTTTTCGGCTATTTCATGATTAAATACTGGAACAAACACACCAATCATTTTTATTAACAGATAACCTGTTTGAAACCTCCAATTCTATTGTTTTTACTTTTGATCTTGTTTGGATGAATGTGTTTGATGAAATAAAAGAATCTTTCCACCAGGGATCGGCCCTGACGCGCCTGATATACATTAATCTGGGACTTTTTCTACTGATCAGATTAACCAATGTGTTGTATTTTCTGGCCGGAAAAGAATTTCCATTCCTTGACTGGCTGGCACTTCCGGCAGATTTTGGTCTTTTGGCAAGCCGCCCATGGACTCTGATTACCTACATGTTTCTGCATTTTGACTTCCTTCACATCCTCTTTAACCTGCTTTGGCTTTTCTGGATGGGACAGATTTTTCTCGGCTATTTCAATCAGGCCAAACTGGTTACCATTTATTTGCTCGGAGGAATCACCGGAGGTTTGTTTTATGTAGCCGGGTATAACTCATTCCCGATTTTTGCCCAGATTGTAACCGACTCCAGACTACTTGGGGCCTCAGCATCGGTTATTGCCATTTTAACAGCTTTGGCGGTTTATGTGCCCAATCATACCATTCACCTGATGTTTATCGGGCCTGTCAGAATGAAATATATAGCGCTTTTCTCGGTGCTCATGTATGTAATCGGAATATCCTCAAGCAATGCAGGCGGAAATCTTGCCCACCTGGGCGGAGCCTGTTGGGGAGTGCTGTCCATTTTGCTGCTTCGCAGGGGAATTGACCCTTCTGTGGGATTGGGCAAAATGTTTGCAGGTGTGAAAAATCCATTTGCCCCAAAATCTAAAGTAAAGGTAAGCTACCGAAAACCAGTTGATGACATTGAGTACAACCGGATGAAAAATCAGGACCGCGCCCGGATGAACGAAATACTCGATAAAATCAGCAAATCAGGATACGATTCACTCTCGAAGGAAGAAAAGGAGATTCTCTTTCGGATGGGGAAAGAATAGTTAATCATTTTATTTTTCGGCTCGACTGTTTAATCGCCTCATTAATGCTGGCATTCAGCTCAAATCCAATCAGCAGAATCATCGAAAGAATATACATCAGCAACATGATTACCAGAAGAGTTCCGATTGAACCGTAAAGCTTGTTGTATTGTCCGAAATTGTTGATGTAATAGGAAAAGCCAACAAATGTGAATATGCACAAAATGGTTGAGAGTGTGCCTCCGGCAGAAATAAATCTCCATTTGGTCTTTTTTGCAGGAGCCAGGTAAAATAAGAATGAGTTGGCAATAAAAAAGAGAAACAAAATAACGATCCACTTTCCTAAAGTAAGAGTATAAAAAATGAAATGATCTTTCAGGTAACCGTTATTAACCAGGTAGTTTATAAACGACTGCCCATAGGTAATTAATGCGATTGCTATTGTGAGAAGAACCGAAAGTATGGCAAGCAGCAATAAGGCTATCAGGCGTTGTCCAAGCCAGGTACGGCGCTCAAAACTATGCAATGAAGCGTCAAATGCGCTCATCATCGATGCAAATCCGTTGGTCGAAAAAATTAGAGCCATGAAAAAACCAAGTGAAAGTAATCCACTACGCTTAACTTTTAGAATATTCTCTACCGTCTCCTCAATAGCTGTGAAAGCTTCAGCAGGAACCATATCCTTGATTAGTAAAAATAATTGATCCTGAAAATTATCAATCGGGATATAAGGAATAAGCGTAAACAGGAAAATAATGGCAGGGAAAAGTGCCATAAAAAAGCTGAATGCAATAGCTGAAGCCCTCGTGGATAATGCCCCGTCAACGATGCTTCGCCAAAAAAAAACCATCACATCGTAAATAGCCATTCCATCGAAGCCGGGGAGGGAAATTTTTTTCGCTTTGATCAAAACCCTTCCCCAGAGCACGATCATCCTTTTGGAGAATATATCAGGCATTAACCCTGTTTTTCAATTCGTAACTGATGGATATAGGAATTGTTATTCTTATTTTTCAAAAGGAAGTAAACCCTGAAATTACCGGTGCTGGTAGTCAGTGTGCCTATGGCATAACGTGCACCTTCCTTTCCTCCCTGGTGAATGATGCTGAATTGCTTCGGTTTGTTTGATTTAAAAAACTCGGCAACAATTTGCTGTGCCTGCGATTTGCTATATACATCGTCGTTGTTTAGCACAACCAATTCAACGTTTTCGTTAAAATAGGCGGCCAGGCTTACATCGTTTCCGCTTTGAATACTGGTCACAATTTCATCAGGAATCTGGGCCAAAGCGACACCAGTCATGGCTAAAAAGCTCAACAGCAGGGAAATTAGAGTTAACTTTAATTTTTTCATCATCAAAAATTTTCGTGCAAAATACTTTCAGTCTGAATGATTACCAAAAACCGTGCAATTTTTTCGCGAATCAAAATACCTTTGTAAAGGTAACAAATTTCGGATACCTTAAAAAAAACGGAAATATCAACCCTCGAAAACAAGGTCAGCCATGAAGATTTGCCTGCTGGTGATCGGTAAAACCGACGAATCATACCTACAAAACGGAATGGAAATTTTCCTGAAACGAATACCGTTTTATATCCCTTTTGAACTGAAAATCATTCCGGATATCAAAAACTCAAAAAACCTGAGTGAAGAGCAACAAAAAGAAAAGGAAGGCGAACTGATTATTCAGCAGCTTTCCGCTGCTGATGAGCTTTTTTTGCTTGACGAAAACGGACAGGAAAATTCTTCGGTTGGATTTGCCCGATTTTTGGAGAAAAAAATGATAGGCGGTATAAAACGACTCGTTTTCGTCATTGGAGGACCTTATGGGTTTTCGCAATCTGTTTATTCAAAAGCTTCAGGCAAGCTGAGTCTTTCGAAAATGACTTTCTCTCATCAGATGGTCAGGCTCATTTTTTTGGAACAGCTTTACCGGGCGATGACTATCCTCAAGGGCGAACCCTACCACCACCAATAAGCTGGATACCGTTTTGCGAAAAGTATTGAAAATTTGATTATTTTGTGACATGAAGGAATTGCGGAAATACATATTTGCCCTGCTTTCAGTTTCTTTTTTTATTCTGGCACTTTTTCAGGAAAGCCAAACCCTGAATAAGAAAGCCGTACACAAGCTTATTCAGATTTTCCAAAGCGATTTGATTCAGCAGGAATCAAAATTATCAGATTACCTGAGTGTAGCTGAAGAAAGATTACGAAAAAATACGGCCGACCGGAATTATGCAGCACTCTTTTCTGATTTTAATCATTTGTTTGAAAAAGAAGGACTGGGGTTCATCCTTTTTGATGGTTCGAAAATGGTTTACTGGTCGAGTAATCAATTTGCGTTCCCTAATCTTCAAAGCAGATTTTCAAGTCAAAACCGGCTTCTAAGTCTGGAGAACGGTATTTACACTGCGCAAAAGCGCATAGTTGGCTCATACCAGTTAATTGGGCTGGTGCATTTGAAAAACAAATATTCGTATGAAAACCAATTTCTGAATAATGATTTTGTCGAGCCGTTCAGTCTTCCCTCCGAATTCAGACTGGAGCCTCAAAAAGGGAAGAACTCATACGAAATTCACGATATCACCAGCGAGTATCTTTTTTCGGTTGTTCCGCAGGGAAGCAAACAATTCAGTCAATCCGGATTATACCTGACGTCGTTTTTGTATCTGCTCGGTTTTTTATTTATGCTATTGGCCATCTATCGCCAGGTTTTATTGTACCGGGATGAAAATTTTGTACTCAAAATGATCATCGTTCTGGTAGCCTTGTTTTCTATTTACTGGCTCCACATCATTTTTGGCTTCCCACGAATTTTAAATCACATCGGAATTTTTAGTCCTCAGTATTATGCGGTATCACGCTGGTTACCTTCGCTGGGCGATTTTTTCCTGATTACTATTCTTTTGTTTTTTTGGAGCCTCGTATTTATTCGCGAATTCTCTGTCATTTCCGGATTAAAGAAAATCCATGTAATCCCTGCATTTCTTTTTTCAGGATTGCTTTACCAGTTAGCCGGATTTATGATTTCGAATCTGATTGGGAACAGCAACATAGCTTATAAATTAAACCAGATAACTGATATTGACCAATACAGTGTAAGCAGTTTTCTGGCTGTTGCCATGTTGTTATTTTCAGTTTTCCTGATTCACCTCAAAATCATTGAAAAAACCGAGCGGCTGATCAGGCGGAGAACATTTATCCGCTTTCACCTGGTTGCCGTACCGGTATCAATCGGACTAAGTATTCTGATTCCATCGGGAGCATTTTACATACTCAGCCTTTTCTTTTTGGTCAGCTTGCTGCAGTACCAGGTTCAGCGAATGCGAATTTCGCTTTACTCTTTATCGTATGCCATTTTGTTCATTTCGCTTTTTTCGTTGTTCAGCCTGCTGGTGATAAACCATACCATCAAGAAGCGTGACGTGCAAATTCAAAAAGTGCGGGCCATTAATCTCAGTGCCGAGCAGGATCCAATGGCCGAGGTTTTGCTGGCCCGAATGGAGAACCAGTTTAATACAGATTCTATTATTTTCAAATTGCTGGTGCCGCCGTATGCTGATCTGGAAAGTTATCTGACGCGAACTTATTTCAGCGGTTATTTCAGGAAATATGATATTCAGTATACATTTTGTGCTGGTTCCGACAGTCTCTTGATTCAGCCCGAAAATATCAATGAGCCCTGTTTCCCCTATTTCAAACAGATGATCGATCAACACGGCATCAGAGTTCCGGGTAGCAAATTTTACTTCATGAATTACATGAACGGGCGCGTGTCGTACTTTGGAGAAATCAATTACCAACAGCCTGACGAACCGAAAGGCTTTTCGATCTTCATCGAAATCAATTCCAAAGTCATTTCCGAAGGAATCGGGTTCCCTGAGTTACTCATGGACCGTTCGCTTATCAAACCATTTCGCTACAAATATTTGTCGTACGCTAAATATTACGACGATGAACTGGTGAACCGATCGGGTGATTACAATTACAACATTTACCTCAAATCGTATAATATTGACAAATCGGGTCCCGAATTTCAGTTGCTCAAATGGGATGGTTACGATCATCTGATTTACCGTTTCGACGAGAAGAACTATATTTTGGTCAGTAATCGTTCGCTTCGGTTCATCGATTATGTGATTTCATTCCCTTACATTTTTGTGTTTTATTTCGTTTTCGCCCTGTCGGTGGCTTTGGTTGGAAATCCCAATTTCAGGAAGCTGATTATCCCGCAGGATTTGCGTTTCCGAATTCAGTTTTCAATCATTTCGGTAGTGCTTATTTCACTGCTTTTTGTGGCTGGCGGAACAATTTATTATAACATTCGCGAATATCGCGATCGCCACCAGTACGACCTTCAGGAAAAAATGAAATCAATTTCGGAAGAAATAAAAAACCGTTTGGTTTACGTGAATTCCATCACTCCTGAATTGCAGCAATGGCTTTTCCGCGAGTTATACAAGTTGTCAAATATTTTCCGCACCGATATTAATATCTACGACGTAAATGGCAATCTGCTGGCCACATCGCGACCGGAAATTTTCAGCCGGGGAGTTATTTCAGAACGGATGAATTCAGTGGCTTTTTACGAATTGTCGGAGCTTTATCACCTAAACTATGTGCAACCCGAAAGGATAGGCAATTTGTCTTACTTGTCGGCTTACGAGCCCATCATCAATAACCGGAGCGACTATTTAGGCTACCTCAATCTGCCATATTTTACTCGTGAAGATGAACTTAAACAGGGAATATCAACCTTCGTAGTAGCGTTTATCAATATTTACCTGATTCTTTTCCTGACCAGCGTAATTGTGGCTGTTGTACTTTCGAACCGGATCACCCAGCCACTAAGCCTTATTCGCGAAAAACTGAGGGGAATTCAATTGGGTAAAAAAAGTGAACAGATTAATTATCAAGCCGAAGATGAAATTGGAGCATTGGTTCGCGAGTATAACCACAAAGTAGATGAACTGGCAGAAAGCGCCGAGTTGCTTGCCCGATCGGAACGGGAATCGGCATGGCGTGAGATGGCGAAGCAAATCGCTCATGAAATCAAAAATCCGTTGACGCCCATGAAGCTGAATATTCAGTATTTGCAAAGGGCGAAAGAAGAAGGCAATGAACACTACGACGATTTCTTTGACCGGGTAACGCGAAATCTGATTGAACAAATCGATACGCTGTCGGGAATTGCTACAGAGTTTTCGAATTTTGCGCAGATCCCGAAAGCCAAAAATGAAGTTTTCAACCTGGTCGAGGTAATTGAAAATGTTTGTGCATTGTTTGAACCCAATCAAAACCTTCAATTTACGATTGACACCAAAGGACAAACAAGTATCCGGATTTTTGCCGATAAAGAGCAATTTTCGCGGGCTATTCTGAATCTGATCAAAAATGGCATACAGGCTATCCCTCCTGACCAGACCGGTGAAATACGCATTGATGTAAAAAAGGAAGATTCTACAGCCTTGCTTTCCATTAGCGATAATGGTACAGGAATTAGTCCGGAAGCCGAAGAGAATCTGTTCCAGCCAAACTTTACCACCAAAACCAGCGGTATGGGGCTTGGGTTATCCATCGTTAAGAATATCATTAACAACTTTGGTGGAAAGATCTGGTATTCAACGAGGCTTAATGACGGGACAACTTTTTACATTGAAATACCTTTATACGAATAAACAATCATTTAAAAGAACAGTATGGAATATCGGGAATTAGGACATTCTGATTTAAATGTTTCAGTTGTCACATTTGGCGCATGGGCTGCCGGGGGATGGATGTGGGGTGGAACCGAACGCCGCGATGCTGTGAAAGCCATTCAGGCCGGATTCGATTTAGGCATAACTTCCATCGACACTGCTCCAGCCTATGGACAGGGACTTAGCGAAGAAATTGTTGGCGAAGCAATCAAAGCCGTTCCACGCGATAAAGTCCAGATTCTTACCAAATATGGGTTAAGCTGGCAGGGCACAAAGGGACAATTTTTCTTTCACAGTCAGGACAACTCAGGTAAGCCACTTGACATTTACCGCTACTCTGGCAAAGAGGGGATTATCAGAGAATGTGAGACCAGTTTGCGGTTACTCGGAACTGATTACATCGATCTTTATCAGATTCACTGGGCCGATCCCACGACACCGGTACAGGAAACTATGGAAGCAGTTGCCCAACTGATCAAAGAAGGCAAGGTTCGATACGCCGGGGTATGCAATTACGACCTGGAACTGATGAAAGAAGCGGCCAAATACATTGACCTGGTATCGGATCAAATGCCCTACAGCATGTTGCGCCGCGACATCGAAAAAGAATTGGTTCCGTACCTGATGGAAAACAATCAATCGGTTTTGGCATACAGTCCGCTACAGCGGGGATTACTGGCCGGTAAAATTAATCCCGGACATACTTTTGCGGAAGGCGACACCAGAGCCGGACAAAACTACTATACAGACCAAAACATCAGACTTACCAACGCTTTTCTCGAAAAAATAAAACCTTTGGCCGATGCAAAAAATGCAACACTGAGTCAGTTGGTTATTCGCTGGACGATTGAACAGCCCGGAATTACCATTGCTTTGGTTGGTGCACGAAATGCCGATCAGGCTGTTGAGAATGCAAAAGCTGCTCTGATTAAATTGTCCGGTGAAGAAATCAGTTTTATCAATTCGGAATTGGAAAAACTGAAGCTTGAGCTATAAGTTATGTCAAAATTGAAGATCAGTATCCTGAATGACAACATCGCCGGACGATGGTGCCGGGCTGAACATGGTTTGTCGTTTCTGGTTGAAGCCGACCATACCATTTTATTCGACACCAGTTCGTCTGACCTCATTGAATGGAATGCAAAGGTCATGAAGATTGATCTTGATCGAATAGAAACAGTGGTTCTTAGCCACGGGCATGATGACCACACCGGAGGGCTCATGCACTTCAAAGGCCGGCGACTGATTTGTCATCCGGATACTTTCATAAAACGTTACCGCAAGTCCAATCAAAGTAATATGGGAATTCAATGGACCGAGGAAGAAATCAGGTCTGTTTTCAGGCTCAGCACAACCGTTCATCCCATGCGCCTGTCCGATCAGATTTATTTTCTGGGAGAGATTCCCCGGATAACTGATTTTGAAAGCAAAAAGACTGCTTTTATGAAAGCCGACCACTCTGATGATTTTGTCAGCGATGACTCGGGACTCGCAGTAGTTACCGGCAAAGGACTGGTTGTTATTTCCGGATGCGCCCATTCGGGTATTTGTAACATGGTTGCTCATGCCAGGCAGGTTACCGGATTGGACAAAATTCACCTGGTAATTGGAGGGTTTCATTTGCAGAACAACGATGTGGTTACACAGAAAACCATCGCATGGCTTAAAGACCAAAAAGTAGAACAGGTAGTTCCCTCACATTGTACCGGATTCCCGGCTCAGGCTGCAATTTTCGAACACTATAAGTTTATTCCGGCGAAGTCGGGAAATGTAATTGAAATTGAATGAGCAGTTTATTGTCTGAAAGGGGATTATAAATCTGATCAGAAACTGAATCGATTGGTTTCGGTTCAACTTTTTAGATGCCCTTGCTGTTTATTTTTAAAAAAGTATATTTGTGAAAATCATCATTCTTTGAAACTCTTTTATCCACTTTAAATACCAAAATTATTCGATATGAAAAACGTAAATGCCCTTCAGATTTCCTCCAAATATCAGTTGACACAAACACTGGTTATTCTGATTGCCACCATGTTGTTACCCGTGCTGGTTCATTTTTTGCCCAACATCAACGGGAATCTTTCCGGAGCTGTTTTACTTCCAGTTTTTCTGGCTCCGATGATTGCCACCTTTTTCTATAAAAAACATGTGGCTGTCTTTGCCGGGATTTTTGCTCCATTACTCAATTACCTTATTCTTGGCCGGCCAGCTCCGGAAATGGTTATCATGCTGGCTTCCGAAGTAGTTGTGTTCGTTCTTTTGCTCGGCTGGCTTAAAAACCTGAAGAATGTTGCCTATGTTGCTGCTCCGGTATCATACCTGGCGGCTTCCTTAATTGTAACTTTTAGCCTTTCAGTTCTGGGAAACCTGGCAAATCCGGTTTTGTTCTGGATGAACAGTGTGCAGATTGCTGTTCCCGGAATTTTATTGATGGGACTTATTAATGTTGCAATTCTTCGGTTTCGTAAATAATTTGCCCGAATTATACTCATACAAACGCAGATCATTTCAATGGAGTGATCTGCGTTTGATTTTTTAAACACGTTTAACCATTTATAGAAATAAAACGATGGTACCTGTTTCGTTTACAGAAATATCGGCCCGACTGAAATCCATGCAGCTGCCTGAAACCGATTTGGTTATTGGAATTGGAACCGGAGGTATTGTTCCGGCCAGCCTGGTTGCTTTTCATCTGTCGTGCGAATTGCAAATTATAACACTGAACTACCGCGATGAATCGAATACCCCGCGGTATGAAAATCCGGTTGTGGTGAATTTGCCCGAAATGAACTCGTTGCAAGGTAAACGTATTTTGCTTGTTGACGATGTTTCGGTTTCGGGAAAAACATTGAACGAGGCACTTCGCCTTTTTGAGGGACTTTCGATTAAAACACTTACCATGAAAGGGAAAGCCGACTTTGTACTTTTCTCTGAAATTACAGATTGTGTAATGTGGCCCTGGAAACAGCGATAAAATAATTTTTTGAATATCCGTATCCTTACCTAATGAGATTTTCGCTCTGAAGAATTTAGTTATTTGATTGTCATTTATCGTCATTAGTAGTCATTTGAATTACAATTAATGACTACAAATGACCATTTAATGACTCCTCTTGAAAATTAGGTATGATATCGGATACTCATTAAATAATTTTACCGGTAAAATGAATTGTCTTATCGAAAATTAATCGGGCTTGTTCAGGCAATCCATAAATTTGCACCATAACAAATAAAACAGAAGAAAATTCATAAAAACATTAGTTATGCAATCACACGAAATTGATTACAAAATTGTTGGACACGATGTACAGTTGGTAGAAGTTGAGCTCGATCCGGGAGAAACTGTTATTGCCGAAGCTGGCGCCATGCTTTACATGGAAGATGGCATTAGTTTCGAATCTAAAATGGGCGACGGATCAAATCCGAATGCCGGGTTCTTTGATAAACTTCTTTCTGCCGGATCACGGATTATAACAGGAGAGTCGCTTTTCATAACACATTTTACCAACCAGGGATGGGGGAAAAAACACGTGGCTTTCTCGGCTCCTTATCCCGGAACAATCATCCCAATTTATTTACCTAATCATCGCGGAAGCCTGATCGTACAGAAAGACGCATTCCTTTGTGCCGCTCTGGGGACAAAGGTTTCCATGCGTTTTAACCGGAAGCTGGGAGCAGGGTTCTTTGGTGGAGAAGGTTTTATTCTTCAACAATTGCAAGGCGATGGGAAAGCATTCATTCATGCAGGCGGAACAGTCATTGAACGTCAGCTAAATAATGAAATTCTGCGTGTTGACACCGGTTGTGTGGTCGCTTTCGAAGATTCGATTGATTTTGACATTCAACAAGCCGGAGGATTACGCTCAATGGTTTTTGGCGGCGAAGGTTTATTTCTTGCTACATTGCGGGGAACAGGTAAAGTTTGGTTGCAATCAATGCCAATCCGCAAACTGGTGGCCCAGCTTAGCTCATTTGGCCCCAACAGCCGCAAGGAATCAAGTGGCGGTTTGCTAAATAACATTTTCGAGTAACAGTCATTACGGTTAAATACAAAAATGGGTGAACGATCGCAAATCATTCACCCATTTTTTATACGGAAATTAAAAATCGCTATTCCTGAATTGTAGTTTCAGCCTGTTGTTTCACCTTACTTCCGGGATAAACTTTTAGCGCCTCTTCCAGGATTTTCAGCGAAATAGCCAAATCTTCCTTTTTCAACACGTAAGCAATTCGAACTTCGTCTTTGCCATAGCCGGGAGTGGTATAAAATCCCGATGCTGGTGCCATAAAAATGGTTTGATTTTCATACTCAAAATCGCTCAGCAACCAGGCGCAGAATGTGTCTGCATCGTCGATGGGCAAACGGGCAACGGTGTAAAAGGCTCCCATCGGAATGGGCGAATAAACGCCGTTGATGCGGTTCAGTCCGTCGACCAGATATTTCCGGCGGTCAACATATTCTTCGTACACGTCGTGCAGGTATTGCTTGTTGTTTTCGAGCGAAGCTTCGGCTGCAATCTGTCCAATCAGCGGTGGGCTCAAACGTGCCTGACAGAATTTCATTACGTTTTTCTTCAGCGCTTTATTTTTGGTAATCAAAGCGCCGATACGGATGCCGCACTCGCTGTAGCGTTTCGAAACCGAGTCGATCAGCACCACATTTTGTTCGATGCCTTCGAGGTGGAAAGCTGAAATATAGGGTGCTCCGGTATAACAGAATTCGCGGTAAACCTCGTCGGAGAACAGGTACAAATCGTACTTTTTAACCAGATCACGAATTTGGCTCATTTCGCTGCGGGTGTACAAATAACCGGTTGGGTTATTCGGGTTGCAGATCATGATTCCCTTGGTGCGCGGAGTAATCAGCTTCTCAAATTCTTCAACAGGTGGAAGTGCAAATCCTTCTTCAATTTTTGATGGAATAGATTTGATAACAGCTCCGGCCACGATGGCAAAAGCAGTGTAGTTGGCATAAGCCGGTTCGGGAACGATGATTTCGTCGCCCGGATCGAGGCAAGCCAAAAAGGCAAAAGTAACCGCTTCCGAACCTCCGGAAGTGATGATAATATCGTCGGCTGTAACTTCGATGTTGAACGTATGGTAGTACGCCGCCAGCTTTTCACGGAATGATTTGATTCCTTCACTTGGAGAATACTCCAGAATTTTCCGGTCGATATTCCGGATGGCATCAAGGGCGTTTTGAGGCGTGGGCAGATCGGGCTGGCCAATGTTCAGATGATACACTTTTCTCCCTTTCTCCTTGGCTTGATCAGCCAGGGGAACCAGTTTCCTGATGGGGGAGTCAGGCATCAAATTACCTCGTTCCGATGTAATGGGCATGTTTTAAAAAATATTTACAGTAAGCGGGCAAATATACGATTATCAATTTTAAATTGAAATTTTCCCTTTTGAATTGATGTGAAGTTTTAACAGCATCATAACTTTCAATTTAAAACTTAATCTGCCTGAATTTAATGGGATTAGTTCAAATTTGTATGACAGGTTTTGTTCCGATTTTCAGAAATTGTTTTTTATCATGTTTTCCAAGATTCGAATACTCTATTTTTGAGCACTTAGAAAACAATAAAATACTACAGCAATGATTATTGGAGTTCCAAAAGAGATTAAAAACAACGAAAACCGCGTTGCTTTGACCCCGGCAGGAGTTGCCGAAATGGTAAAAAGTGGTCATACCGTTTATGTGCAGGCAACTGCCGGTATGGGAAGTGGATTTAGTGACGAAGATTATATTCATGCCGGAGCTACCATGCTTCCAACTATCGGAGAGGTGTATGCTATTGCCGAAATGATTATTAAAGTAAAGGAGCCAATTGAATCGGAATACAAACTGATCAAAAAAGGTCAGATTTTATTTACCTATTTCCACTTTGCTTCTTATGAGCCGTTAACAATGGCTATGATTGAAAGCGGTGCTGTTTGTCTGGCCTACGAAACCGTTGAAATGCCCGATCGTTCATTACCATTGTTGGTTCCAATGTCGGAAGTTGCCGGTCGTATGTCAATTCAGGAAGGTGCCAAATATTTGGAGAAAACTTATGGTGGTTATGGTGTTCTTTTAGGTGGTGTTCCCGGAGTCCCGCCGGCAAAAGTACTGATTATCGGTGGTGGTATCGTGGGTACCGAAGCTGCAAAAATGGCCGGTGGATTAGGTGCTGACGTTACCATTATGGATGTTAGCCTGAAACGCCTGCGCTACCTCGACGATATTATGCCTGCCAACGTAAAAACCTTAATGAGCAACGAATACAACATCCGCGAAATGGTTCGTAACCATGATGTAATTGTGGGCGCTGTTTTGATTCCGGGCGCTGTTGCCCCAAAATTGGTTACCCGCGATATGCTTTCGACCATGAAGCCCGGTACAGTATTGGTTGACGTTGCCGTTGACCAGGGCGGTTGTTTCGAAACCACAACTCCAACAACTCACGATCACCCAACATTTGTGATCGATCATGTGATTCATTATTGCGTTGCCAATATGCCGGGCGCTGTGCCACGCACATCGACTTTGGCTTTAACGAATGCTACTTTACCTTACGCTATACAGATTGCTAACAAGGGGTGGAAAAAAGCATGTATAGAAAGTGAGCCTTTGAAAAAGGGGTTGAATGTTGTTGACGGGAAAGTCGTTTACGATGGCGTTGCTGAAGCCTTCGGACTTCCTTATCACGATGTTCAAACAGTACTGTAATCCTGAAGAAACCCCGTCGCAAGCGGGGTTTTGCTTTTAAAATAGATACTCTGATTGCTACTGGGATCCGATCTTTTCAAAAAGATCGGATCCTTTGTTTTCGCCCGAATCTTTTCTTCAATTAAAAAACATATTTTCCTATTTTTGCAGCTTCATTTTAATAGAAGTCAATAAAATAACCTGATATGGAAATTCCAAGCAAGTACAACCCTGCCGAAGTTGAAGACAAATGGTACAAATACTGGATGGAAAACAAATTTTTCCATTCTGAACCCGATGAACGCGAACCTTATACCATTGTCATTCCTCCTCCAAACGTCACGGGTGTGCTGCATATGGGGCACATGCTCAACAATACTATTCAGGATATTTTAACCCGCCGCGCCCGTATGTTGGGCAAGAATGCCTGCTGGGTGCCGGGAACCGACCATGCTTCCATTGCAACAGAAGCCAAAGTGGTGGGCAAATTGAAAGACCAGGGTATTTCGAAATTCGACCTCAGCCGCGACGAATTCCTCGGTCACGCCTGGGAATGGACGCACAAACATGGCGGAATCATCCTCGAACAGTTGAAAAAACTGGGTGCGTCGTGCGACTGGGACCGCACGGCTTTCACGATGGACGAGCCTCGCAGCGTTTCGGTGATCAATGTATTTGTCGATTTGTACAACAAAGGTTTGATCTACCGCGGTGTGCGCATGGTGAACTGGGACCCGGCTGCCAAAACGGCTTTGTCCGACGAAGAAGTAATTTTTAAGGAAGTACAGTCGAAATTGTATTACCTGAAATATAAAATTGAAGGCAGCGAAAGCGAGTTCGTGACCATTGCGACCACCCGCCCTGAAACTATTTTGGGCGACACCGCCGTTTGTGTTAACCCGAACGACCCACGCTTTACTCACCTGAAAGGCAAACGCGTTTTGGTTCCTCTCATCAACCGTTCAATCCCGATCATTGAAGACGAATACGTGGACATGGAATTCGGTACCGGTTGCTTGAAAATTACGCCTGCCCACGACGTGAACGACTACGAAATCGGGCTGCGCTTCAACCTGCCGAGCATCGATATTTTCAACGACGACGGTACGTTGAGTGAAAAGGCTGGTTTGTTTGTTGGCGAAGATCGTATGGATGTACGTGAGAAGATTATGCCGGAGTTGGAAGCTGCAGGAAACGTTGCCAAGGTTGAAGATTACGTGAATAAAGTTGGTTTCTCGGAACGTACACACGTGCCAATTGAACCTAAATTGTCGGCGCAATGGTTCCTGAAAATGGAAGAACTGGTGAAACCGGCTTTGGCCAATGTGATGGACGACACCATCATGTTCCACCCGCCGAAATTCAAAAATATTTACCGCCACTGGATGGAAAATATCAAGGACTGGTGTATCAGTCGCCAACTTTGGTGGGGCCACCGCATTCCGGTGTATTACCTGGCCGATGGCGGTTTTGTAGTCGCTGATACTGACGAAAAGGCGTTGGCCTTGGCGAAAGAAAAAACAGGAAATGCTACGCTGACTATGGCCGACCTGCATCAGGATGAAGATGTTTTG
>CAYRBM010000070.1:0-26733 GCA_964422425.1 uncultured Odoribacter sp. | reverse complement strand
GCTCGGGGACAATTTCGGCTTGAACAATCGAATAATCCCCGGCCTGAACATAGCTTACTTTATCCGGACAAACCAGATGACTGGTTTTGGTGTCCGATACGATGAGTCTATTTTGAGCAAATACAACGCTGCTCATTAATGAGATTAGGATGATGAATAATGGTTTCATGTTATTTGCTTTTATTGATTAAATAAACAAGGGTATTTTTCTTAACCGTAACTTTTTTGATCCGGATCATTTTCAGTAAAGATTGGGCAGTGCGGTCGGCTGCCTGCATTCCCATATAAGTGAGTAGATTGTTGCTTACCCCGAACATGGAGGAAGTATTGGCGCTGCTGCCAACTTCTTTAGCCACTTTTCGTGAAGCATTATCGGGAACATACAAACCGGGCAGTCCGTCCAGGTCACAAACGGTGATCGCCACCGGGACAAACTTTTCACCAACCATTATTTGCTGCACTTCGATTTGAAGCCGTTCATTGCTGACTTCACATGTTCCGTACAGGAACGTGTTGGCCGGGATTTTTACTCCATTGAGCCATGCTTCCTCCAACAGTCGGAGTTTTACCCGGTTGCCGGTTAGAACGGTGGTAGTCTCGTACACCTCGGCTTCGATAACCGGGACTGCCGTGTCTTTGGGTTTAAAGCCTGACTTTCCGCTCTTCTCCAGGGTAGACCGCTTGTTCTTTTCGGCTTCCAGCTTTTCGCTCCTGGCTGTCGATTCTTTCAAACGGGTAATCAGCGAATCGTTCTGTTTGGCCAGTTTGCTGTTTTGGCGAAAAACCTTGTCCAGTTCTTCGATTCCGGTTATTGGAAGTTCTGGTGATGCTTTTTTACCGATTGATTCTTTTACTGATTCGGCTTGCTGCTCTGACAGAATGTTACCGGAATTAAACTGGCTGTTCTCCAAATCTTCCCGAACCGATTGTTCTTTTTGCCGGATATGTGCCAACAGGTCCACCGACGGTTCCTGCTCGATTGCCGGAACCAGATCGCTTTTATAAAGGTCTCTTTTGCCGGAAAGCAGGCGCTTTTCAGGTAGTGTTTCTTCTTCAGGGTTTTCTTCTGTTGCTAGAGAATCAGCCTCTCCAGCAATGTTATAATCGTGACTGATCGTAACTTCCTTTTTCGAGGAATAGTTGTCCATTTTATCGTAAATCGCGACACTTTTATCCGCATCCGGCAGGGTGTAATTGGCACCTTTGGCTGCCTGCTGCTGTTTTTGCTGCTCTTCTTCTTTTTCCTTTTTCGTTCCTCCTCCCAGAATGTAAAAGATCAGGACAATAAAAGGGATCAATGCTAAAGGAAGGAACAACAGTGGTTTATTTCTTTTCAGGTATGCTTTCATCTGTGTATTTTTTCAAATGCTATTTGTAGAATTTTCGTATTAGCCTTTATTCTTCAAACGAACTCCCAACGGATGGAATTCGTCCTGACAGATTGCTTTCATTTTTCTTGAACACGCAGTGAATCAGGACTCATTTCATGGATGTGTTTTTTTAATGCGTTTTCAAAAGAGTCAACAGGCATTTCGAAAGAGAGGGATTTTTTGCTATTCGGTGCTTCCCGTTTCTGAGTGTTTATCTCATTCACCATGGGAATGAATTCGTGGTTCAATTTTGGCTTGGGGAAAACAACGAAAGACCCCAGGTAGAGCAAAAAGAGTGTGCCCAGGATCAGGCCCCATTTTTTCTTTCGTCTGGCGGGGTTAAGCTTTTCATCTTTTTGATCCATCCGGTCAATCCACTGATGGAACCGAATAGTCTCACCAATGCGCTTAACCAGGTTTGTTTCACTTTTATCGTTTTGATTTTCTTGTTTCTGATCGATTCTTTCTGGATTGTTTAGATCATTATTATTCGAATTCATATGCCTGAATTTTAAGGTTAAAATGATTTGCGTTTCATGGTCTCCAAATCCCGGTTATCAGTAATCAGCCAATCTTCAATCAGCAGACCGTGCGGGTTATTGTCGGTCCGGGAGATGTTCCGAAGCTGCCCGGATGTTTCCAGGTTGCGGATGGTGATGTTGGATTTGCGGACAATCTTTTGCCTCCCGAAAAACCGGAACTGGTAGGGATAAGCCGAGAAATCGATCTGAACGGAATCGGTGGTCAAAGTCATGCTGATGTCGGAAGCAATCACCTGATTATAGACGTTGTTTTCCTTGTAGGATTGGTACTGCTTCATCGCTGAACCGTCAGCCAGGTAGAGGGCTTCCCTGGCATTGTTCTCGATGTACTGTTTGTCGGGTTCCATCGTGAAAAACAGCTCATGAAAGCGTTTCACATGATCTCTGGCTTCGGCCTGCCGGTTGTCTTTTATGTCGGCGCGAAGAGCCAGAAGCAGGGATTTGCCGTTGTCCAGCACATAGATTTTCTGGCGCGACCGTTCAACCAGTCCGATGGATCGGGTAAACACAAAAGTGCTGAACCCGATTAGCAGCAGACTGACTGACAAAAGAACATAGACCGTAAAGCGGAATTTGCGCTGTATATCAAATATCTTGTTCATTGATGATTTATTATTGATGAATGATTATTGATTTTTATTTCTGGATATTGGGTATTGGAAATTCATGATTGGCCATTTGGTGTCTGTCTATTTCATGGCACCTTTGGTGATCATCATCGTGGCTACCGATCTGACCAGGCGACCTCCGCCGGTTCCCGTTCCGGATGCGCTGATGATCCAGGAGGAAATCCGTGGCACCATCACCAATCCCACAATACCGCACACCGGCACCACCATGTTGGAAACGTAATACAGCGAGGGTTGATAAATCAACGAAGCTTTCGTAGCGGCGATCTCGGCATCGAGCACATAAATCAGGACTTCCTGTACCAGAGAAAGGACCAACATGGCGATGGGCAGGTACAGGTTCACATTCACAAACCGGGCGATCCATTGCAGGTAATTTTCCTGAAAACCGTCGAAAATGGAAATGGCAAACACCAGCGGCCCAAAGATGATCAGCAGCACGCAAAAGACGGTCCGAAGAAAAGCGATCAGGTAAACCAGCGCCTCAAAAAGGGATTCCAGGAGCTGCCGGACGGAGTCCATAAAATAGAAGTTGATCTGGTGCTGTAAGGCCCTGCCGGTAACAATGTTCCAGGTGGTCAGTAAAAGATTGACACCTTTGTCCCAGAGTGCCGCTTCTTTCTCTTCGTTTTCATGGAAAGCGGGTAAATCCACCGCCAGGATGGCATCCTGCTTTTCTTCCAGCTTGGCAGCCACAATGTGTTTTTTATCGGCATAAACAGCTTCGGAGAGTTTAGTCAGTCCTTTGGTGGGAACCATCAAAAGCTGAACAAACGGGGCCCAGAACGTAATCACCAATACCAGGGCAAATGGCCGGAGTAAAGGCAGTAGCGATATGGGATTATCGGCAATCAGTTGCTCATATATGCGTTTGGCAATATACAGGAAGGCTGCTATGCCTCCAATCGCGCGGGCCATATTGACCAGTAATTGGGCGTTCTCCAGCCCTCCTTGGACCAGTACATCGGTAAACTGGAAAAAACTTTTGGTACTCATTACTTGTAAAAGCATGAATCAAATTTTTAAGGATTAATGTTCCTTGGTTGATTGTTAATGCTGAAGGTTGGATATTTCAAATTCGGATCAGTCCTTCAGAAATGCGTAGGATTGCGGAACATTGGCATTGAATGCCTGTAGGTGCAGCACCTTTCGGTAGGTGTAATCGGTCTCTCCCAATTGTTTATTAAGCTCTTCCCTGATTTCTGAAAAGGCTTCCATCTTTTTGCCATGGTCGGTCAGAAACAGGTTGACCGTGATAAACCGGGTCAGCAGCTCGTCCGCTTCCTTTTGGTAGGTTGGCCGCAGCCATTGGCAGTTGGGCAGCTTATCCAGGTTGTCGATGCTGATGTACAACCGGATAAATCCGGATGCGATGCTGTAAACATCGGGGAGCTGGTCGGAATTGGCATCAAAAATCTTCTTCTCAATATCCCGCTGGATTTCTGTGTTTTCTCTGATCTGCTGGGTTTCTTCCTGCCGTTTTTTCATCTGCGACTTTTCAAGCTGCTTGGCGACTATTCTCAGGAAACTAACTTTTAGTTCGCTGGAGTAATCCTGGAGGTCATAGGTGGGCATGGATACCACCTGAAAGTAATAATGGGTCGGCCAGATCCGGATAAACTCATGGGGTGTCGGGATCGGCCAGCCTTTGAAGGCCATAAAATACAGCGGATATGTTCCCTGCATGTCCGGATACAAACCGTTCCAGGATTTGATGGCAAAGACCTGGGCCTGAAGTTCCTTCCCCGGCAGCATTGCTGTCCAAGGAAAGAGAAGTATGAAAAGAATTGTTTTCATGATTTTTTTGTTTCTTTAGTTTCTGTTGTTTTTTGCTGTGTGAAAGGAGTGAGTTTGAATAACTCATCAATCATAGAGGGTATAGTAAAAGGCAAACTGTTCGATCTGCCCGGTGTTGAAACCGCGTTGGTAAGATGCCCAGGCCAGCTTGTTGTAGAGGTAACAGATCGTTCCGTAGTGCTTTTTTACATTGGTGTAAATGCCGTTGATGGCATCGTACCGCTGTTTGTCATCCATCATGAACAGGTCGTCTTCCACAATGGTATTCAGTATGGAGGTGACCAACTGGCGACTGTCATCCAGAACCAGATCAAAGGATTCGACAATTACCGCAGCCTGCCGTGTCGTGAAATTCTCATCCTGAACCAATAAAGGCAGCTTGGTGGTGTAGATGTAGATGATCTTATCCAGCATCTCCTTGGTTTGTTTGATGCGCTTGTAGTCTTTGATCAGGTAGCTAACCTTTTGAAGGCTTTCCAGCTTCTTCTTGTCAATGCCCACCAGTTCCTGGGTCAGGCCCTTGATGTCGCCGTTCAGCACTTTGATCAGCACATTGTACCAGTTGATTTCCGAAAGGATGCCCTTTTCCTGTTCCCAGAGGGCCTCCCGCTGAATGCCTGCCCCCACATCGCTTACCGGCGCTGCTGTCTGGGCAAGGGCATAGTTGGTTGGCAGAATACTGAAAAACACAATAACCAGAATGGTTAAAAATGTGGCTTTTGCTCCCGTTGTTGTCGTTGTTAAAAGTGTTTTCATTGTTGGATTTGTTGATGTTTTACATGGATTTGAGTATTTCGACAAAGGATTGATCCCGTTTTTCGCTGAGCTTTTTCAGGATCAGTTCCTTTTCGCCTTGTTCAGAGGTGTAACAGTAGTATTCCGGTTTGCTGACTTCCAGGGCGTAAACCTGTGAGTAGCTTCCAAGGCCGATAAAGACTTCTTTGAGTTTCCGGCCTGTTGGTAAATTTTTGTTGATCGAAAGGATTTGTTCTTTCTGGAATTCGGAGAGTCCAAGGGTATCGCTGATTGACTGGAACTTATTGCGGAATTTGCTCATGTCAAGCAATATTCTCGTATCGGCATTATTGATAATCGCATCGCGGATCACCGGCGATGAAATCACATCATCCACTTCCTGGGTCACCACCATCGCCTCGCCGAAAAACTTGCGGATGGTCTTGTAAAAATATTTGATGTAACTGGCCATCTGCGGAGTGGCGATGGCTTTCCACGCTTCCTCGATGCAGATGACTTTTCGGACACCTTTTAAGCGCCGCATCTTCTGCATAAAAATGTCGATGATAATCAGGGTAGCGACCGGGAAAATCGTTGCATGGTCTTTAATATTGTCCAGTTCAAAGACAATAAACGGGCAATGGAAAAACTCGTCGGTGTCCATCTGCTTGTTCAGTAAATAGTCGTACTCCCCTCCCCGGTAGTATTTGCCCAGGATAAAGAAAAACTCGTTGACGTTAAACTGGATGGATTGCTCTTTAACCAGATTTGGAATGTAACTCTGGCAGAACTGGTAATATCCGTTAAATGATCGTTCCAAAAGGAAGCCAAATTCATCTGTTTGGTTGGACTCGAAAAAAGCAGTGACCGAATGGGCAATCACATCCTTTTCCATCTCGGTCAGGTTTTCCTTATAGATTGTGTAGATCACCGACAGGATGGTTTGTTTGCGCTCGATATCCAGTTCTCCCTCCAGTATAAATGGGTTGAACGAGATGGGATTGTCGGTGGTAAACTCAACCATCATGGCTCCACCCAGCATTTTTAACCGTTCATCCAGGTAACGGGTAAGCAGTTCATAGCTTCGCCCCACATCGAGCAAAACAATGTGGCAGTTTTCGCTTTCGGCGTATTGCCGGAGCAAATGGTTGGTAAAAAATGATTTTCCGGAGCCCGATCCGCCGATGATGATTTTGTTCCGGTTATGGATCAAATGCTTGTGCATGGGCTCGTCCGAGATGTCAATCTTTACCGGGCAACCTTCCAAACGGTCAGAAAGTCGAATCACAAAGTCTGATTCACTGTTTTTTAGTTCTCCTTCGAAGTTGGTCAGACAGCAAGCCTGCGGAACCTGGGTAATAAACAGTTCAGTCTCTGGAAGCTGTGTAGAGAATGGCACACATGAGAAAAACAGCATCGGCAAATCGTGAGTATGCTGGTACGGGAAACAGTTCATGAGTGCAAATGCGGAACCGGTTTCACTCTTGTGCTGTTTTAAATCTTTCAGGGAAGGATCAAAAAGCATCACGTTAAAGTGCGTTTTCACAATCTTTTCTCCCGAAGTTTGAACCTGGTCCAGAAAAGATTCAATCAACCCGGCATTCACCTTGTTCTCTGAAGAGAATTTCGAAAGGCTGAAGATCTTTTTATAGCTTCCCTCCAGATAGGATTTGATCTCCTGCTGATCGGGAATGTAGATAAACTGGTTGGTGACGTGCGAAAACGGCAGGTGATAGCTTAACGGGTAAACCAGTGATACCGGTAGTCCTGTCTGGGGATGTTCCGAAACCGGGCGAAGTTCTGCCGGGATATGGGAATAATCACTCAGCGAAAGGATTTCCACAAACTGATCCATTACTTTAAGCCGGTCCCGAAAATCAATTCCACCCAAAGCCGGATGGTTTTCGGTAAAGTTTAGGCTTAAAAAGCGTTCAATCATCCCCAGGGAATGCTCATCGCCAATGGCGTCTTCTTTAGATATGGGTTTACAGACGATCCCGTTTTGCTGAAAGATCGCCATTACGTTTCCTTTCAATTCGTTGATCTTATCGTACTGCAGCTTTTCCAGATTGCGCTGCGTCCGGGAGAAGATCAGAGCGGATTCGAGGTAGCTTTTCAAAAGACCTTTATTGAGCAGGCTGATGTAAAAACAACAGTTGTGCTTCAGGTAATGTCTTCCATCAAAGTGCACCAGGTAGGATTCATTCAGGCTTTCAGTGCTTTTTGTGCCTGAATGTTCTTCCAAATCTGCCGGATGGAATTCGTTGACCAAAAAGAAATCCTGCTTGTGGATAAAACTTCCGGCTGGCAACAGGCCCGTCATCCGCTGAAAAGTATCGTGCAGCATATAGAGTTGTTCCGTACTATTGGATAAAACCTCCGGCAACTGAAGGCGAAACCCAATGGTCAAATCCAGGTTATTGGATACCTGCACATCGTTGTTAAATCCCAGTATCGGGAGTACTGTTTCAAGGTTCTTGATCTTCATGTTGATCTTTATTTGGAAAATGTTTGAGGGATTCGTCGTTTGCAGCTAATGAATTGTGGCAGTTTTCGGGCGGTTTGTTTCTTGCCCCAGCCTTCCGGTCCATACTTCTTTTGAATGGCGTTCAATCGGTACAGGTACCCGAAAAAAGCTGGAACTCCGATCAACACAGCAGGAAAAACACCTGCAAGAATATAGAGCGCAGAAAACAGGAAGAAGGTAGCAATGATGCCGTACAGCGCCCGGAAGACCAAAGGGCCGGAAAGCCCTTTGATGTACAACCGGGTATCCACCTTTTTAATGGGGTAGACTTGCATATTACACAAAGAATGCTTTGATCACCACCCCAACCAAAATCAAAAACAGGCAGGCTCCAAACCAGCCCATAATCGACTTCTGGGTATCCTGATCGCCACTTTGCCATTTAATGTAAACGCGGACGCCGCCAATCAAACCGACAACGGCACCAATAGCGATAATCAGGTTGGAGACCGGATCGACATACGAACTGACTTCGGCAGTAGCCTGGTCAATACCGGCGGCGGACTGGGCCATTAACTGCGAGATACCAAATACAAGTAGGACTGTAAAAGCAAATACTTTCTGAACGAATTTTTGAACACGTGTTTTCATGAGACTTTGAGTTTTTTATAAAATGAATAACTGAGATTGATTTACTGCTGAACCTGGATGTTCTCCAGGATTTCAGGATGGCGGGAAAGATGGTCATCCATAAATTGCTCAATGGAATAGCCTTCATCAATTCCATTGTCCCGGTAGTACTCCACTTTCAGGGCAACAGGTTCGACGGGATAAATTGGGATCAGTTCTCCGGGATAATCAGAAGAGGAAACGGAAACCGGAAGATGTCCTTCTGAAGGAAAATCCGATTCTTCGCCATTTTCAAACAGATTGCCATGAAGCCGCCCCGCACGGTTAAGCCAGGCCCGGATGAAAACAGCAGCATAATAGATGCTGCAAAGCAAAAAAAGCATAGCGGTAAATTTGGTCCAGCTGATGGTGTCCAATCCAAACATAGGATTTCATTTTTTCAGGTGAATACTTGGGTTATTTCTTCCGCACCGGGAAATGACCTGTCGGTGTTCGACAATCACTTTTCCCGAATCCGGACACCGCAAAAATGAAGTATTGAAAATCAACAAACACCCAAGGTGAACCCAAGTTGGGTGTTTTATATAGTTAACCAAATTATGTCTGAATCAGTTAATCTGATCCGCTTTGATTCGATGTGGAAATCGCTTTGTTAAACTGAACCTTCAGATTCGTTGCATTTGGTTTCATTTGATTTGTTTTGAACAAGCCAAATTTTTTCTAAAACAAAAAGAAAAAACGACAAAAAAGAAAAAGAAAGTCCTTCGCGTTGCCGGTCGTGGCAAAAGTGCAAGGCTGTTCCGGCCAACTTTTAAAAATGTAGATTGAAGCACTAACCTAAATGGTGAAAAAAAAAAAAACGGAACACTCGCCTTGGCCTTGCAGTTTTATTGTGCGCTGCATGAGTAGGGAGACCGGGTAAATTTGAGTTTATTTTTTGATCTTGGCGTGATGAAGTGCGCTTTCAAAAACAAATTGAGGTCACCCTGACAGATGTGCGCAGACAAAAGGCATGGGTGGTTTCCGCACTGGAATGGAGCAATTGAACGGAATGGAATGAAGCTTGTTTCCGGCCTTTTGCGGGGTGTTTCCGGCAGTTGGAGAGGCCGGAGCAGGCGAAATGAAATTGGGGCCGGAAATCGCGTGAATGAAAGGAAGGGAACTACTCTTGCCGCGGGGTTCAATCCGGCGGATAAGCGCAGCGAGCGAAGTTAAGCGGCCGGATCCGGTGAGCCCGCGAACTGGTTTAGGGAGCGAATAAGCGAGTGGACCGAATCTGCCGGATGAACAGGGTATGAAAATTAACCCTGCAATTCTTTAAATTTTAAACGTCGATAACCTTTGAAAAACGGGAAGGGTGTCCGGAACCGGGGACGGTCAATTCAGGTAGCGAATGCCGGAATTGCGTTAAACCGGTCCGGATCACTCTTTCGTGCTGAATCGAGGCTTGTTCGCGCCCGGCGGAGCCAAAGTGCGAACAGGCCGCAGAACCAACTAACCAAACAAAGGCTAAACCCTGATTGGATATGGTATTTGTTTGATTTTTTCCTAAACACGTTTGTCTTTGGATTCCCTGTCAAATGCGACCAGGTTGAACATTTCACGCATCCGGCTGCGGATGCGGTTTCCATAAATCGATTCCAGTTCAGAGGCTGAAAGATTAGTAGTAATGTGGGTCATCATCCGTTTGGATACAAAAAGATCGTAACGGGCAAGAAGGATTTCGGCCATCACATTGCAATCATTTCCATAGTATTTGGGTGTTTGCTCCAGTCCCAAATCATCAAAACAATACACTTTGGGAGTCAGCTGCTCTCCATATCTGAAAAAGGCTCCCTTGCCGTAAAGGTTTATCACGGAAAATCCGTCCTTTTCGAATTCGAAGGAAATTTCGCGGGTGGGCTTAATTTGGTATTGGGTTTCCCTGGGAAAAAAGTAACCTGCAAGTTTGATCAGCGAAGTTTTGCCGCAGCCGATTGGACCGGTCAGCAAAATTCCTTTGCAAAGATTGATGCCCTGTCGCTCTGCATTTTCCTTGTCACCAATGGCATAAACCAGCAGCTTATAGATCAGTTCCAGATCATTGGGATATATTTCGAACTGGTTCCCGAACAGGAGTTTACCCCGTTCCTCCATCCACTGAACACTGGTCGAAAAGCTGAAATTAAATATTCCTCCCTTAAAATCAGCAATCTGCTCATAAGGGTTCATGGTAATTTTTGTTGACCGTAACGCTGAGTTTGCCGGTGCGGACTTGATGATGTTCTCGTTCATCTGCTTGGTTATTTTGATTGTTTTCAATCCATTTCCGGGCAATGGCCTGCCAGGAAACAATGGTTTTCATATCGGCCGTTTTCCAGCCTGATAACTGGTAATAGGAATAAAATTTTTGAGCTTCCCCGGCTGAAGAATGATTCTTCTCAAAAAAATGCACAATCAGTTCTAATTCGGGGACTTGAAGTTTATCACCCGAAAGGTTTTCCGCTTCAATGCTTTCTTCTGACTTTTCCCCGGGGCTTTCTTCAAGCTTTTCTTTTGAATTTCTTTTGGAAGATTCTTTCTCCTGCTTATTCCTGTTTGTAATGTTTATAAAAAGTGTATCACTTGCTGTATCAGTTCCGGTATCGGATTTAATACCGGCAGGATCACTTTTACCACTAGCTGTACTTCTTCCGGTATCATTTTCAGTATCGGAACTGATACCGGTATCGCTTATTGTATCAGCTGCGGTATCTGATGGGCTATCACTTTTGATACTGGTATCACTTGTCGTATCAGCTCCGGTTGCAGTTTTAAGATTGCAAGAAGTACCGGTATCAGCTGCCATATTGGTTGGAGTATCAGAGGCTGTATCACTTTCAATACCGGTATTGCCTGCTGTATCTCTTGCTATATCACTTTTGACACCGGTATCGCAGCCAGTATTCCCGGTAGTATCACTTGTGCTATCAAATCTGATACAGGCAACCTTACTTCCTGCATGGAGATTGGAAGACGGGAAGTAAGTGATATAGCCCCAATCTGCCAGTTCTTTCATGCAGCGGGCGTAGGTATTGGCGGAGCCAATCCGGGCCAGGTGCATCACTTCCGATCGGGAAATGGTGAACTGGTCACTGAACCGGTTGGCATTCCAATGCTGAAAAAGGGCAAAGTACAGGCTGATGTGATAGGAAGATAGTCGCTTATCTTCTGCCAAACGTTCAAAAAATCCGTTCAGATGCCGGATGTAATTCATTGTCTGGCAGTAAAACTAAAGCGGTTTTTCTGCTTGTTCGATTCCAGGATTTTCTGGATTTCCGCAGAATCATAAAACAGTATTCCGCCCATCTTGGTAAACGGAAGGGTTCCGTTGATACGCATATTCTGCAGCGTTCCCGGAGAGATACCCAACATCTTGCGCACCTCGTAGGATTTTAACCACTTTTTCGCTGGTTGTCCGTGGCGCTCGTCAAAGAGTTTTTTCAGTTCGGAGAATAATTCGATCTTGAATTCCCGAAGGTCGTCGGTGGTAATGATTTCTGAAGGCATAACGTTTAATTTTGAATGATACATTTTGAACTGCTCCAAATTTGCACCCTTCAAAAAAGAAAAGTTATCAAGTTGTTGTCAGGTTGGGCCTTTTTTATTGTTTCATAGTTTCGGTAACGTATTCAGAGATTTTGATCAATTTGCTGCTGAAGTATTGATTTCAGCTGTTCCATAAACTTCGTCTGATCGATCTTTCTCTGTTGAATCTCAGTATAATACCGGTAGATGTCTTTTTCAATATCCATGTTAAAGGCCCGGCAGAAAAGTCCCGAAAGTTCCTTGATCGTGATTTTACCGTTGTTTATTACCCGTGAAAAGAAAAGGGCATAGATTAATTCCACCAGGTCGATTTTGTTGCCTGTCCAGCAAAGGTGGCTGAGCTGCTGCAGATGTACTGTCTGCTCCGGGTGCTCAATCCGGCTAATCTCCCGGTTCAGGTATTCGACCAACAAATCATTGGCCCGCAAAACTGAAAAATTATGGTCCTGCCAGGTATTAAACTGTTCATCCATCAAATAGGGGCTCCCGCGGAGCTCAACCGGGATTTCATCGCGCTCCCTGACAAAGTAAAGACTGTCCAGGTAGGTAAATCCGCAATTGTAATACTGAACACTGCTGGCATTTTCTTCCATGAACATCTGAATCTCATCCAGCTTCACTTTCATGTATCGTTTAATTCGTTCTGAATCGTACTTCGAACGGAAACTTTCAATCTCGAATACTGACTGGTAAAACAGCAGACGACTGTAAGCAACCGGCTTGATCTCCTTGAAAAAGCGGATTTCGGATGGAATATCCGGGAAACCCTGGTTAATGACCAACCACCTTAATTCAACCAAGGCGATTCGGCATCGCTTGATTGCCGATTTCGCAGTGGTCAACAGGCTTTCGGAGGTTAAAACAATTCGTTTCAAATCTGCTTCCAACTCGCTGATGATATGGGAATACTGTTCCATACCCTAAGTCTAAAAATTCTTGAAAGATGTCCTAAATAGCCATCAAATCATTTTGGATAACTGACGGCAGCTAATGAGAGGTAATTTGTTCTGCTTTTGGGGAGAGATGATTTTCTTACAGAATTATTCCTGGGGTTTTATATAACCGATGGGATCGCGGTGTTTTACTTTCAGGCTTTTGCGTCAAAACCCTTGCCTTAAAGCCATATCGTTCTGTGCAACAAAATTGTTTTGTTGCAGGCGATGTTCTTCTTTTCTGTTGCTTTGAGAAGAAAATTGTATTTTGATTTGGGGGGAGTAATCGTTCTATTTCACTTCATCCTTAACTTGAGCGACAAAAGTATCCGCTGGCTTGAATGAAGGAACAAAATGCTCAGGAACGATAACTGTTGTATTTTTGGAAATATTCCTGGCCAATTTTTCTGCCCGTTTTTTAACAACAAAACTTCCGAATCCACGAAGGTAAACGTTGTTACCACCAGCTAAAGAGTCCTTTACTGTTTCCATAAAGGCATCAAGAGCATTTTGTACTGTGGCTTTTTCAATTCCTGTGTTTTCACTAATCTGGCTAACAACATCTGCTTTTGTCATTTCTAAAAAATTAATTGTCAATATCTTATACTATAAAATTAAATCAATCACCAAATATAACGGTATAAATTAAAACAGGATAATTCGTCCTTTACAATTTTGAAAGTTTATAATTTAAAAAGCAAATACTTCTACTGAAAGGATGAATAGCTAAACAATACATCAGAAGCGCCTAACGTGTCCCTTGGATGAAAAATATTCAAGACTTTATAAATCAAAAAATCAAAATTGAGTCACTCAAATTCAAAGAATTCTCTGAGTGTTATTCCGATCATATTGCAGAATTTTTGAATCGTGTAGATGGTCACACCTCTGGGATTGTTTTCACTCTCCCATCTATTCAAAATCTGTCGGTCGATGTCATACTTTTTAGCAAACTCAGATTGAGAAAGACCAGTCTTTGATCGTAAAAACTTAATTCTTTCTGCAATTTTTTTCTTGAGTATAATATCTTCCTTTTCGAGTTTGCCCATGTTGCAATTTTGTCATAATCAAAATTTTTATTGTAATCCATTTGGATTACAAAGTATTTTCTCTACATTTGGTCCATATTTTATAAATTTGCAATTCTTCCAGTGAAAAGACATTAGAAGTTATTGCTTTGAATCTCGACTTGAAAACTGGTAATTTTTATGCAACGAGATGATAAGTAAATGAGACTCACGACCTAGGCGTGGGCTCTCTTATCGTTGCATGGTATACCAGTACCTCAAGTCGGTAAGTTGAGTCCGCGCCTTTTTGTTTTATGTGATTTCCGTTAAATTGACTCAGCTTTCCGACTTACATCATGCTTGCTCACAATCATGACGGTACTTAAACTTTGCTTCAACAAAAAATTCAAAGTTGCCTCTGGTAAAAAAAACAAAGAACAAAGCAAAAGCCCGCTACAACTGTTTGGCGACGTGCAGCAGGCTTGGACGTTAATGATTCTGGTATTCATCAATTAACATCGCAATTTATGAAAAACTTTCTGTACAAGGAAGAATACGCTCCTGCATGCCTATTTTTTGGAAATTTTTCCTGTCTATTTTCAATTCCGAAACAATATTCAATTTTGTTCCAAAGGGAATATTTTCTATGTTTTGCTACCCCATTTTCCATTGTGAGGTTTTTATTTTACCTCTGCCACTGGCAGATCATCTACCGTAACAAGATCAAATCTCCCGAGTAAATCCTTCCCTCCAGCCCCGTTTAACCTCACCACTCACTAAAATCAATTTTCTTTAATATCCTATCTTATGAAAATAATACACACCCTTGCAGGCCTCCTTGTTTGCGCCCTGCCTTCATTCTTAGTTGCACAAAACAAAATCGTCCCTTTAAAAATTGGTGATCCTGTGCCGGATATTATCCTGGAGAATATTGTCAATTATCCAAAAAAGACAGCGCGTTTTTCCGACTTCAAAGGTAAACTGCTGATTCTGGACTTTTGGGCTTCCTGGTGCCGCCCATGTGTTCAGGCCATCCCGCGATTCGAACAACTGCAGCGAGAGTTTGGCGATCGGCTTCAAATCCTGATGGTTACTCCGCAACCTGCTGCCGCTACAGCCAAATTCTTTTCCGACAGGGGCTTCACCCTCCCTTCTGTTACCGGAGACCAAAAATTATCCAAACTGTTCCCTCACAAATACGTCCCCCACGAGGTCTGGATACAGGACGGGAAAGTCGTTGCCATCACCGACGAGGCGGACGTAACAGCCAACCACATCAACATCCTGCTTACCGCTAAAAAGTCGGTTATGGCCGAAAAGAAAAGCAATTTCAATTACAACCTCACCCAGCCCCTGTTGTTTAACGGCAATGGCGGACAAGCCAGCGATTTGCTGTACCACTCGGTTTTTACCGGGTACCTGGATGGCGTTGGAGGTGGAGGGGTTTTTACCGACAGCTTACGCCGCTTTAAGATCAGGGCTTTGAACGGAACTGTTTTGCAACTTTACCAGTTTGCCATGCGCTATACCGCCAACCGGGAATTGGCACAAGCTAACCGGAACATACTTGATTTTAACCAACAGGAGCTATTGCCGCCCCCGAATGTATCGGCCTATTCTCCTGATGCCCGCGACAATTATTATTGCTATGAGCTGATTGTTCCCGTCGAACTAAAAGACCGGGCCGGAGAACTGATGCTGGAAGACCTGAACCGCTTTTTTGGCAACCGGTATCAGGTCCGTGGCACCATTGAACCACGAAAGGTAAACTGCTGGGCATTAAGAAAAACGGAGGACTTTAAAGCGCAGCTTTCCCCGGGTACTGTTTCTGAAGTGATCACCGAAGAACCAAACCTGCTGATTTATCGCAAACAGCCTTTTTCTAAATTCTACCACACCCTGGTCGGTCTCTTGCGTCATGAACTCTGTCCGGTGATTGATCAAACCGGCATCACCTCCGATATCGATATCACCTTCCCCCTCGGAGAAAAGGACATCCGTAAGTTCAGCGAAGGGCTGGAAAAGTACGGGCTGCACCTGGTGCAGGATTCCTGTGAGATCGATATGCTTGTTATCAAACAGTTTAAATAAACCATTCCATACCAAATTCCAGCTATGCAAATCAAAACAAGATATTTCCGATTCAAACGGTACGTTGTATTTCTTCTGCTGATCACCTGGCTTTCCTTACAGGCTTTTGCGCAGCCCAAAGAAGTCAGGGGTACAGTTTATCAACCCAACGGGAAAACTCTTCCCGGTGTATTTATCACGACCCCCGACTTAAAAGCCACAGCCATGACCGACAGCCTGGGCCGATTCCGGATCACTCTGCCGTCCGGACAATCTTCACTGCAGGTTTCTCACATCGGGTATTTCAGGCAAGTCGTTTCTGTCCCGGGCGACGGAAGACTGCTAAACATTGTTCTTGAACAGGAAGTGGTCGCTCTCGGGGAAATTATGGTGTCAACCGGCTACCAGACCTTATCGAAAGACAAAACCCTGGGCTCCTATACCCTGATTGACACCAAACTGGTGAACCGCGTGGTAAGCACAGACGTGCTGAGCCGGTTGGAAAACATCACGCCAAGCCTGCTGTTCGACCGGCGGTTCAGCGGATCGCCGTCCCTCAGCATCCGCGGTCAAAGCACGATCCAGTCAGGAGAAAGTCCGCTGATTATTGTCGATAACTTTCCCTTTGAAGGAGATATTAACAACATCAACCCCAATGACATCCAAAACATCACGGTATTAAAGGATGCAGCGGCAGCTTCCATCTGGGGTGTCCGCGCCGGAAACGGGGTAATCGTAATCACTACCAAACAGGGCCGCCTGGAAACACCCATGACCATCCAGTTAAACAGCAGTATGACCATTGGCCGGAAGCCAGACTTGTTCTATAACCCGCAGTTTATACGAGCATCTGATTTTATTGACGTGGAACAAAGCCTGTTTGCACAAGGCTATTACACCTGGATGGAAGATTATTCCACGCACCCGGCTATGTCGCCGGTCGTCCAGCTGCTGATTGCCCAACGCGACGGAACGATCTCTGATGAAGAGGCACAGGCACAAATTGCCAGTTTCCGGCAACAGGATGTCCGCAGGGATTTTTCCAGATACCTTTATCAAAACAGCATCAACCGCCAGTACTCATTATCCGTGAAAGGAGGCGGATCAGCTGTGAGTTATTACCTGAGCGGCGGGTACGACCAGAACGATGATAACCTCATAAGAAACGGTCTGGACCGCGTAACTGTTAACTCTATGCTGACTTATCACCCGGCCAAACCGGTGGAAATTACTACCGGCATCCTCTATTCCCACAGCAGCCAGGCACAAAACAACGGAGGCAGCGGCATGGTGACCAGCGGCGGCGGAAAAGGGATTTACCCTTATGCCCGACTGGCCGATGACAACGGCAACCCACTCCCTGTAGTCAGGGATTACAACACCGACTTTATCAGCCAGGCTCCGGCTGCCGGACTGCTCAACTGGACATATGTACCTTTGCAGGACCTGCAAAACAAGAACTATACCGTCAACACCGATAATATCCGGATCAACACCTCTGCCCGTTACCGGTTCACCTCCTGGCTGGATCTGGAAGGGCGGTACCAGTACGAAAATCAAAACCGGCACACCCGCGAACTCCAAAGCATACAATTGTATTCCACCCGTAATCTGATCAACCAGTATGCTTTTACCGATGACAAGGGCCTCCTGCAATTTCCGGTTCCGCAGGGTGATATTCTGGATAACACCTATTCCGAACTAATCTCCCATGCCGCACGGGGACAAGTTAATTTCAACAAAAACTGGAAAGATGTCCATCAGCTTAATTTCCTGGCAGGAGCAGAAATCCGTCAGGCTCGCACCACCGGACTATCCGATAGGGTATATGGCTATAGTGATGAGCTGCTCACCGCGACCAGAGTGGACTTTACAACCAGTTACCTGATCAATCCGGATGGCTACACCGCCACCGTGCCCGACCGCACTTCCCTCAGTGACCTGACCGACAGGAACCGGTCTTACTACGGAAACCTCTCGTATATCTATCGGGAACGCTACATGTTGACCGGCAGCGCCCGCAAGGATGAATCCAACCTGTTCGGGGTAGATGCCAACCACAAGGGCGTACCGCTGTGGTCAACCGGTTTGGGCTGGCAAATCAGTTCCGAAGAGTTTTATCCCTTCAAGCAGTGGCTCCCTTTGCTGAAACTTAGGACTACTTATGGCTACAGCGGAAATGTAAACAAGTCGCTGACCGCCTATGCCACCGGATATTACTACAACAATACGGTTACCGACCTGCCCTTTGTGCGGATCATGACCCCTCCCAACCCCAACCTGCGGTGGGAAAAGGTCAGGATGATCAATTTCGGGATCGACTTTGAAAGTAAAAACCGGGTGTTGTCGGGCAGCATCGAATACTATCAGAAGAAAGGGCTCGACCTGATCGGCAAAGCATCCCTGGACCCAACCATCGGCTTCAGTGTCGGCGGACGCAACGAGTTTATCGGCAACAACTCGGCATTAAAAGGACAGGGCCTGGATGTCCAGCTGAACGTTACCAAAACCTTCGGAAAGTTTAACTGGAGCGCCCAGTTGTTGTACAGTAATTCGACTAACAAAATTACACAGTACGACTATAAGAGCAGCTCTATTTCCAGCTACTTTTCATCTGTTGCCATACCTGTGCCGGGAAATCCCCGTTACAGCCTGTACAGCCTGAAATGGGCAGGTCTGGATCCGGCAAACGGCGATCCGCAAATTTATTTAAACGGGGAAATCACCAAAGACTATGGTTCGATCCTCTCCAAACTAAAACCGGAAGATTTGACCTGCAACGGTTCTGCCCTGCCCACTCATTTTGGTTCCCTGCGAAACAGTTTTCGCCTGAGCGATTTTACCCTGGGCTTTAACATCAGTTACAAGTTTGGTTATTTCTTCCGAAGGCCGTCGCTTAGCTATTCCGCGCTTTTCAATACCTGGATCGGGCACGGGGAATACAGCGACCGGTGGAAGAATCCGGGAGATGAACAGTTCACCCAGGTGCCGTCCATGCCTTCCGCAGGAACCACCAGCTCCCGGGATTTTGTCTATACCTTTGCCGACATCCTGGTGGAAAAAGGAGATCACATCCGGTTTCAGGATATCAATATTTCGTACGACCTGCAACAATCCAAATACCGGTGGTTACCCTTTGACAAGGTTTCTGTTTACAGTTATTTCAATAATATCGGGATCATCTGGCGTGCAAACAGGCACGGACTGGATCCTGACTATGTCTTCCAGCCTTACCCGGCGTCACCAACTTATTCTTTTGGTATTAACATCACACTTTAATAGCTATGAAACGTTTTCAACCACTTATAATGCTGCTTATACCGTTCATGGTTGCCTGCAGCGAAAGCTTCCTGGAGATCAAACCGGATAAAAAACTGGTGGTACCTTCGACCCTGAACGATCTGCAGGGCCTGCTTGATTTTTTTGATGTCCACAATGCGAACATGCCCGGCATGGGGGAATTGTCTTCGGATGATTACTATCTGTTGTACGACCGCTGGAACACCATGTCTTCGCCGTACATGAAAAACGGGTACATCTGGGCCAAAGAGATTTGGGAGGGTTCCACTTCGATTGACTGGAACAACCGTTACCAGCAAATTTTCTATGCCAACTATGTATTGGAGGGCCTTGAAAAATTAAACGGGGCAGATAACCAGCTTGTTTACGACAGGCTGAAAGGGACTGTTCTGTTTTACCGGGCTTATGCGTATTACCAGCTGGCTCAGGAGTTCTGTACTCCCTATGACAAGTCTGACTCCAACAATGGCTTAGGACTTCCTTTACGTTTAACTTCTGACTTAAACGTTCGTACCGATCGGGCAACTTTGAAGGAGACCTATGAGCGGATAGTGGCTGACCTTTTGGAAGCCCTGAAACTGCTTCCGGAGAATGACCCGTACAAAACCCGTCCGGTTAAAGCTGCGGCCAGCGCTATGTTGTCAAGGGTTTACCTGACGATGCAGGAATACGACAAAGCTCTTTCCTACGCAGAAACGACACTGGCTGCCAACTACAATTTAATCAATTTCGCTACGCTGAAGACTTCTGCAGCTTACCCCATGGAACGATATAACAGCGAGGTTATTTTTCACAGCCAGATGACGCAATATACGCCCCTGACCAGTTCCCGGCTACTGATGGACACAACCCTGTACCGCTCGTATGCGAGTGACGATATCCGGAAAGCGGCCTGGTTCAAACCTGCCACCGGTGGTTATACTTTTAAAGGCAGTTACTGCGGGGCCCTGCAAATCTTCTGCGGCCTGGCCGTTGACGAGTGCTACCTGACCAAGGCGGAGTGCCTGGCCCGCACCGGTTCGGTTGCGGAAGCCATCAACACCCTGGACAAACTACTGATAACCCGCTATAAAACAGGAAGCTATAAACCGGTCAGTGTAACAGATCAGAAAGAAGCCCTCAATATCATTCTCCGGGAACGACGAAAGGAGCTTTTATTCCGGGGCATCCGCTGGAGTGATCTGAGAAGGCTTAATCTGGATGCTTCGACCTCGACCACGCTTTACAGGAACCTGAACGGGACCCGTTACAAACTGGAGCCGAACAGTCCAAACTATACATTACCTGTTGCCGATGATGTTATTCAACTCTCCAAGATCCCCCAAAACATTCGGCAGTAGCGTAATTGAAAAACCCGGGAAGAATCTTCCCGGGTTTAAACTTACTGGCATACGTTTGCCATAAAGACACCTTTTGCTACTGATCTTTCGAACGGAAGTCAATGTAATTATCAACTTCAGAAGCTTTAACACTTCTTACCCCGTTAATAACTTCGGTTTGACTTTCGGAATAGAGACGGGCGCAATCCGGTTCGAGGATTTGAGAAGGGCAATGCGTGTCAGGATCGGAAAGCTGGGTGGTGGTGACACTGGTGCCGGATTCATCCATCAGGAACCAATAGCTCGTTTCAGATTCAGGGGTGCTTTGGCTGGCAATTACAAAAGCGCTTGCGCCCACAACGATGATTGCAGCAACAATCAAAAATGCATACTTTTTCATGTTTTCCAGATATTTAAATTGATAAATGACGTTGAAAAAAATTCCTCTTTGGCGGGAAAAGCCTGTGGTGGCTGTTCTCCGGATCAACCAACACCACTGGGAAAGGACACATGCGGGGAGACCCCGCAGGAAAACCGAAAACCTCCAAAGGGTATGCGTTTGCAGCCCGACTTCCACCAATCCTGGGGTGAAAAACCCGGGGAAAATGGGTAAGCCGAAAAAATTCCGGCACGGACTTATCATACGAAGTTCATATTGTTTTGCTCCGCCGACCATCGGATTCGTAACTTTTTTCTCCCGGTAAAACTAGCGGAGCTGCTGTTCTGACTGTTTGCCCGAAAATCAAAACAAGCTGATCACTAAACAAAAAATCAGTGAACCCATGGTAACAAAACTGTTACTTTCTGATCATTATATCTTTTACTCCAACAGAAAAAATCTTCAGTAACGAAAGCGGGTTCAGTTTTTCTGTATTGGTGACTATCGGGACCCAGGCGGGTTTATGGATGCCCGTTTTCCCGGAGCATCCGGCTGAGTGTTTGCGGGGTAACGTTGAGGTAGGAAGCAATGATCTCCTTGGAGATGCTTAATTCAATGCCCGGATGAGTGGACAACAGGTGCAGATACCGTTCCCAGGGGGAGGCTCCTGCCAGCTGGCGGGCCCGCTCGGAATAATAAAAAACGTATTGCAGGGAAATACAGCGGGCAAAAACAGCGGCCTCGGGAAAGGCATTGAAAATATCCTGAAGCTGCCGGTAAGAGATGGACAGCAATACACTGCCGGGCATTACTTCAATGTTTACATCCGAAGCCCTGCGCTGAAAAAAGCTCACCGGATCGCAGACAATACTTTGCTCTTTCCAGAGGATGGTGGTCAGTTCTCTGCCCGTACGTTCATCAAAGTAGAAACAACGGGCGATGCCCCTTCCGATGTAATACATGTAGTCTGAGGTGTGACCGGCATTTAACAGCAGGCTCCGGTGCCGGTGATCCGTTACCGTCAGGCATTGGTCAACAGCCGCAATGAGTTCACTGACGTATTGCCTGTCTGTAAGTCTTTTAGGTAAAGGCCTTAATTTGAAAACAACCTCATATAAACTGTAGTTTTCCATAGTCATAACTGCTTAAAACGTGAGTGGCTGAATCACGGGCCCTCAATCCCGGATTGTTATTTAAAAAGAGTATAAGGAAGAAAGAAGACGGATATCAATAATGACAACTGCGATCAGGCAGTTATTGAAGCCTGGAAACTAAATCTTTTCCAGCTCAGAGCGGGCAATATCAATAAACAGGGTGTAATTAATCGCCTTTAACTGGATGCCAAACCGGGTCTTGCTGTATTGCCTGACCAGTACACCTTCATAGCCTTTCAATGGTCCTGACGCAATTCGAACGAGTTCTCCTTTGGTAAATCTGGGCTCAACGCTGATCGCCCGGCCCATTCCCAGCATCCGCCTGATCCCTTCAATCTCCTGATCGGATATTGTGGATGGTTTCCCGCCACAGGTCACACAGCTTACCACCTGCGGAAGGCATTTGATGGCATACAACTCATGCGCACAGGAATACACAAACAAATAGTTGGGAAAGAGCGAAAATTGAATCATCCGTTTCTGACGGTTCTTCCAGGTCCGCACGGATTGTATAACCGGCCAGAATACCTCGTAATTCAGGCTGGTTAGCATCCGGTGGACCAGGCGCTCTGCACGCGGACGCAGGTAAAATACATGCCACTTCCTCTCTCCTCCGGCATATACAGGGGCCCTTAGGTGGAATTTGCCAGTCTTATCATTTCTTGAGTCAGGCATAGCAAAGAGTTTTTGATCCAAATAATTCCGGTGTTACGCGTCCGGCACCAACTGACAGGTGTTACTTGACCAACCGGCATTTTAGAATTTCAGGGTGATTTTCCTTGCAGAATAGCCGGTCGGAGCTTTACCAGCCAACGGCTTCCGCGATTTCAAAAATCCTGAATCGGATCAATTACCCGACTTAAGAAAATGACAATTGAATAGATCCGTCAAAAATCCCTCCCTGATACCTTAGAAGTAAAGGGGTAAACCTAATTTACAATACCTGGCAAATCCTGCTCCCCGGAGCATGCCAAAGGCTGGTCACTTAGCAAAAGCGAGTGATGGATTATCCCCCAAAAACATACCGAATGTATGGTTTGTAAAAGTATAAAATAATTTTTATCAAAAACAACACATTCTGCGCCATTTTTAAATAAAATTAGTTTAAAATGGCTTGTGAATCATTGTTTTTCCGTAATTTTACCTATACAAGAACATTGATGTTATGAATACCAAAGAACGGATCCTCGAAGAAGCCTTCAAACTTTTTTTAAATAATAATTTTGAGAAAGTGAGTATCTCTGATCTGGAACATGCTGTGGGTAAAACAAGGGGTGCCATCTTCTACTTTTTCAAGAACAAAGAGGAGATTTTTAACCAGGTCATCGACACCTTTATTATTAAAACACAAAATCCGCACGAGAAATTCAATGTTGATGAGAACATCTCCCTGGAGCAATTTATATTTCAGTATATCAATGGAATAAACAGAACAATGGCCCGAATGCTGTCCTTGTCCGTGGTCAACATTTACCAGCAATATTTCTCGCTGTACCTCCAGGCATCACGCATCTACCCGAACTTTTCCGAAATCATGACCCGGAACTCCCTGGAAGAAATAAACCTTTGGGAAAAAGTAATCAGACAGGCCATCCACACCAAAGAAATAAAAGATATAAATACCAGGCATTATGCCACTCTTTTCCGCAGCTGTTTTATAGGGCTTGCCTTCGACAGATGCCTTTGCTACGGCCTGAATACGGAGGAATTATTCGCAATTTACCAGGATATTTACCACCAGATCAAATTAAAATCCTGATTTTTTTTGTAACAATAAAATACAAAAGTTAGTATATACACATACTAATCAGTATTATTTATTGTTATGAAAGAAAATGTTTACATCACTGCCGTAAGTAAATTCTTACCCAATTTACCGGTTAACAATGAAGAAATGGAGCGGTATCTCGGATTAATTAATTCGAAACCATCCCGGGTAAAAAGTATTGTCTTAAGACAAAATGGGATAAAAAGCAGGTATTACGCCCTGACTGAGGATCAAAAAATCACGCATACCAATGCGGAACTCGCCTTGCTTTCAATCCGAAAACTCTTTCCGGATGAAGTTATCCCCGACGACATTGACGTAATGGCCTGCGCCACCGGCAACCCGGATCAGTTATTGCCCTCTCATGCTTCGATGGTACATGGCCTGATGAAAAACAAGCCGATGGAGCTGTACTCCGTCTCCGGGGTATGCCTCACCTGCCTGCAGGCCTTAAAAATAAGCTACCTGTGTGTTCAGTCGGGAATGTCGGCCAAAGCGATCTGTTCGACCTCTGAACTGGCCTCCCCCACCCTGTTGTCCAAAAACTACGACGAGGAATATGAACAGTGCGCGCTGGTTGGAAAGGATCCATACATGGCTTTTGAAAAGGATTTCCTGCGGTTTATGCTCAGCGACGGGGCCAGCGCAGTGCTGTTGTCCAACCAAAAGAAGGCAACCGGATTGTCCTTCAGGATTGACTGGATTGAGATGACATCTTATGCCCATGAACTGCCAACCTGTATGTTCATGGGGGCTGAACTTCGGCAGGACGGGGAACTGGTCAGCTGGAAAGAATTCGATAGCCAGGAGCTTATCAACCGTTCGGTAATGACCGTCAAACAGGATATTCGCTTGTTAAAACCCAACATCATCAAATACTGGGTGGACCATATCCAGTACTGCCTGGAAAAATACCGGCTGGATCCCTCCGAGGTGGATTACGTGATCCCTCATGTTTCATCCATGTTTTTTCATGGGAAACTGGCCGAAGAAATCGAGGCACGAAAACTCGATCTTGGAACAGAAAAATGGTTTACCAACCTGACCGAAATCGGGAACATCGCCTCTGCTTCCATTTTTGCAGGATTGGATGATTTAGTCCGGTCCGGGCGTCTGGAAGCAAATGACAAAATTCTGCTCCTGGTGCCTGAAAGTGGTCGCTTTTCTTACGGAACGGTTTTGCTGACCGTTGAATCTTCGGAATAGGCTTGCTAACCGGACGTTAGATGACATCCAAAGAATGCAGCACTCCGGGTAACAGCAGCTTTCGTTTATGGAATGTTGTTGATATGTTCTGTTTTTATCAATGAGATAAAAAGTGCCGCATTCATTAAACTTGAGTTTTTAGGGGCTTTTTCAGCCCCTAAAATTCAAACATCAGCTGTTGAGTTACTTTTGGTATTGGCGATTGTTGGTCAAAAACCTGCTGTTTCTTTTCCGGCAGCCTTAAAACCAGGTAACTTTCTGATTCCGTAATCTCCCTGATATAAGGAACTCCGTGTTCCGGGTGAAGTTCAATTCGCCAACCGGTGTTAAAGCGGTTCATCAGGGTATCCATCCAACAGACTTCACCCAAAAGCCCGTTCATGCACAGGTTTATCACGCACATCATCGCGCAGGTCCGGTCAACATCGGCTCCGTAAAACAGGCAGTTCCGGTTGATCTTTGCGGCTGCCATCAGCATCCGCCCTGACCCGCAACAACAATCGGCCACACGTTCGCCAAAACCTGCCGGGTTTAGCATTCTGGCCATCATTTCGCAAATTGGCTCCGGGGTAAAGAATTGTCCGTTGCGCCCGAAACTGATGTATTCCATGTAAAAGTCACCGAAGATGTCTTTTAACCCTTCTCCTTTGTTGTCCATTTCCACGACCAATGCTCCAAAGGCTTCAGCCAACAGGTAGGGGTCCGGTTTCTCGTAGTTGCGGACAATCTCATGATAACGGTCTTCTTTGTCTCTCAATGACAGGGAGCAAATCACCATTTCCAGAAAATCATCGAATACGGATTGCAAACCGTACTTATAACCGATTTGCAGGATATACTGTGAAAAACTTTTTAACTGTTCCATTTTTTAACTTTTTAATTGTGATTAACCACTGATGTTTTGAAAGAATGAGCTAAAAAAAGGCGAAGGCTACACTGCCTCCGCCCGCTCTCTTACCCGTTTAACTCGTTTCGTAGGGTTGGGATGGGATTGGTGCTCCAAAATGTAATCGACGGCCTTTTGTGCCATCGAACAGGCCATCAGAAGTACCTTCTTGTCTTCCTTAAACTTGCCGATCCATGTTTTGATGTAGGCAGCGCTGTTGTCAAAAGTGGCATTCTGGATACCGGTCATGTAACACAGGTAAGCAGCTCCCATTTCGGCAACCAGCTCTTCCTGGCTGTAATCCTGCGAACCGAATTGGTGGTTGGGAAGCTTTTCGTGCCTGCCAGTTCGGTTGATGTGACCTGTTGAATGAACCAGCTCGTGAAAAATCGTGGAATAATATTGTTCGTCCTGAAAGAACGTGCGCGGATTGGGCATCCCGACATAATCAGCCGACGGTGAGTAAAAGGCATGGGACTGGTTCAACCTGATTTCAGGACTGTCGGACCAAAACTCGATTAACTGTTCGGCCTCGCAAATCGGATCGAACTCGTGGTCGTGTGCTTCGCTTGACGGGATTTTGCTTTCATCAATCCCTTGGGTTTGCTTCAGGTTGAAAACGGTGTAATACCGAAGAAACGGGATGTGGTCTATGCTGCCGTCTTTTTCTTCCTTGTCGAGTATCTTCCAGAACACAACCGGGAAACCTTTTTCGCCTTTCAGGATATGGCCGCCCAGTTCTTTTACCTGGTTAAAGGTGAGAAAAAACGGGGACCCAAATTTATCGGTCACCGTAAGCAGCAGCCAGAAGTTAAAACCTTTGTACACCTTTTGGTGAACCATGTTTTGTGGCAAGCCAGTTTCAGCCTTCCAGGGCATTTGCCACGGAACGACTCCTTTTTCAAGGCGCTCGATCATCAGGTTGGTAACCATCTCGTAAATGTCGAATGAAGTATTCATGGGAAAGCGCCGATG
>CAYRBM010000069.1:0-26823 GCA_964422425.1 uncultured Odoribacter sp. | reverse complement strand
GGATGGCTGTTGCTTTATTTTCAGGGGGTTCCGTTAGGATTCGTAAAAAATCTGGGTAATAGAATGAACAATTATTATCCTAAAGAATGGCGTATCAGAATGGCCCTTAAAGAAACACCAAAACCTTGGTATTTGGAATAATAAGCCTGATTTTTCAGGATTTATCGCTCGTAAATTTAGTGATAACCTTGAGTGCTTCGGAGGCATGTTTCCTAGGTGAAAGCTGCGAGTTAAACTCCCAAATCAATATGCCATCCGGATTAAAAATATAGGTCACTCTTCCGGGTAAAAGCCCCAGAAAATCAGACGGAACTCCCAACAACTTTCGAAGCTCACCGTTTGTATCTGAAAGCAAAGAGAACGGAAGATTGTGCTTTTGTTTAAACTGAGAATGTATTGTTGGTTTATCGCTGCTTACCCCATATACCAGCGCACCAGCCTCAATCAGTTCATTGAACGAATCCCGAAAGCTACAGGCTTCCTTTACACATCCTGGAGTATCGTCTTTCGGGTAAAAATAAAGAACCAGGAATTTCCCGGTCAGAGATGAAATATCAATTGGTTGATGTGATTCATTATTCAGGATAAAATGAGGTAATTTGTCACCGATAGTTAGTCTTCGCTTGGCCATATAAATTCTGTTTTCCGGTATTAAACACACGGAAGTCAAAGAAGTTCCCGCAGCGCAATAGAAATATCGGATACCTGTTGAACTCCGCTGCCACTCCACTGAACTTTACCTTGCTGAAAGACAAGAATGGTAGGTATATTATTGACCTTGCAAGCGGAGGCAATATCCGGGAAACGATCGACGTTGACCTTGACTATGCGTACATGCTTGCTGTATTGCTCTTTAATTTCCTTCAAAACAGGCGGAATCTCCCGGCAAGGCACACACCAGTCGGCATAAAAATCAACAAGTACAGGTCGGGCAGACTTTACAATCTGATAAAATCTTCTACTCATGTTTTTTCTCCTGCTTAAAAATTAAACCTCCGGCCAAATCACCTAACAGATACCCCATTACGGCTCCCCACAGGGTAGAGTAATACCAGACTGATTGTATCGGACAAGTGCCACTGACACAGCCAACCAGTTTCCAGTACAAAAACCCTCCTGTCGCTCCCAGGAGAGTAAATACCGCTTTAAAAACTAAAGTTTTATTTTTGAACATACCTGTCATTTTCGGGATAAAACAGCAGGATGCCAGATATGTTCGGATTTTGGAAATAGAAAATTCGAATTTACCATAGATATTTTTGATACCTACGGAAAGTTAAAAGCAGCTAAGGCAGAAATCTATTTGATAAACTCCTGACGGATTGGATTGAAACTATCAATCAACCTGGCGGTTGGTGTAAGTAATTTGACCGTATGAAGTTTTCCGGATGGAACAGCAAACATATCGCCGGGACGCAAATGGTGATCTGGTTCCCCCTCGCAGTAAAAAATCACTTCCCCTTCTGCAATGTAACTGGTTTGTTCGTGAGGATGCGAATGAAAGGGTTCTGCTTCGGCCCAGGGGCCATCGCTGAAATCAACGATCACGGTCATTAAATTCGGAGTATAAATATTGCGTCGCACCAGTCCTTGGCGAACGATTTCCGGAGTTGTTTCTGAAAATTTTGCTACTGACATGTTGATTTATTTACGATGTTAACATTTACAATTTACGAGTTTCCCAATTATGATCCGGATAGTTATTTTAATGCTTTTTTGATTTGCTTCTGGCTCATATCACCTTCGAAAACAAGAAGCGAATATTTCAGCAATAAAGGTTGATCAAAGGGAATGGGCACAGGTTTTCGTCCCGGAAATGCTGCATTTTGCATACTGGCTTTTTTACGCAAAATCCAGCTTGTAGCCGGTGTCGGATTTTGAGGATTGCTCCACATGACCACTCCACCCGGTTTTCCGCCTTGCAAAAATGCACCACCAATCTTTATAAAATCTCCAGCCTCAACAGCCTCATTTTTTGGTTCAACCAGCCCTCCTATTCCAGTAAAAGTTACGTTTTCAGGAAGTTTTGTCCTGACCGAAAAACCACTGTAGCCTTTTACATCGTCTGAACCTCCTATAAAAAATTGGTCAACCAATGCCTTCAGTTTTATTTCAAAATCGATACGCCTGAAGTTACCAACACGCGGATGAATAATTATACGAGTATCCTCGCGCAGATAGGCTTCATCGCCATTTTTCCAGGCTGGTGATTTCCAATCGACCGATGTAGCGATAAATCCTTTTCCTTTGAGCGATCTGAATTCAAAGTTGGTCACCTTTTGCTGAAAGTCCTTCAACTCCCATCCATCCGAAACCTGTTTCCCATCAATCAAGATTTGATGCCAGGCCCAGAAAATACCACGATGGTGCAGGTGATCGGCCGGAAAATCTTCAGAAATCCGCGTGCCATCCGGAGCATAAAGCGGATGGATATAATGACATCTGGAATAAGCGCCGTCTTTCGATTTTGGTAGTTTTTGGTAAAAGAAAATGCTGTCGTTTCCTTCCATGAAAAGGAAACCACCCTCTTTCACTACCATATTGATCTGTGCATTTATGGCAGTAACCAGAAAAATGAAAAGAACAAACAAAGTTAGTTTTTGCATCGCGTTAGTTTTAGTTTAGAGCCTGACGAAAATAGCCAGAAGGATTGATATATCCTGAAGAATATGGCTATTTACTTGAATTTAGTGCTATTTTTTCCATAAATAAAAACTCCCGAAAATTAAGTTCCCGGGAGTTTTTTGATTATTTCACCAGCCAGCCAACTGCGACTGACCGCTGTAAATTTGTTTTATAATTTGGGTTCCCACCCTTTGTGGTACTCGCGTCCCCACAATTTCATGGCCTCTTTGTCCAAAATGCGGCCGTTTTCAGGATTAACCTTGAACGACTTGTTCACCCGGTATGAAATGTTGGCATAATGAGTCATCATCTGGCTGATTGCACCTTCTTCAATCGGCGAATTGAGTTTTGTTTCTTTTCCGCGAATGACATTGAAGAAATTGGCAACGTGTCCGTCGGTCATGTCGCCACCGCCACCAAGTGCAGTTCCGGCTTCACTTCCGGAGGATTTGCTATCCTTTATTTTTTTACCACTTCGGTCAAATAAGGTATAACCTTCGCGATTCACAAAAACAGAACCATCGCTTCCGTAGATGATAGTTCCACGATCAGATCCGTAGGTTTTGTGTCCATTCCGGCTTTTGCCATCCCATTTGATGATTTTATTTCCGGGGAAACGGAAAGTGGCGTCCATCGTATCGTACATCACCCATCCGTCGTTCAGGAAATGACGTTTTGCAGCTTCAACATCCACAAATTCAGGATAAGTTACCTGCAAAGCCCAGCGGGCAATATCCAATTCGTGAGTTGCGTTATTGCCTGTTTCGGCAGTACCCCAGTTCCAGCCGTACCAATGCCAGTTGTAATCCCAAATGTCGTGCATGTATTCCTGACGGATAGCTGGTCCCTGAAACAATTCCCAGTCGAGTCCATCGGGTACAGGCGCTTTCTTCGGAACCGGGCATTCGCCGCGGGTATTGGCATAGAAGGCAACAGCTTTATAAACATCGCCAATTGCACCTTTATGAATTTCAGCAATAATTTCCTGCGACTCTTTCGACGAACGTTGCTGATTACCCATCTGAACAACCTTACCGTATTTTTTGGTAAAAGCTACGAGCAATTCGCCTTCACGCGGATTGTGACTGCATGGTTTTTCAATGTAAACGTGTTTGCCAGCCTGCATAGCCATCCAGGTTCCGGGAGCATGCCAGTGGTCGGGGGTAGCGTTGAAAATGGCGTCCACTTTCTGGTCGTTCCACACTTCGTGAATATCGTTCACCAGTTTGGCCGCACCACTAACTTTGCCATTCAGATCTTTACCAACTTTTTCGCGCTGTTTCTTCATTACATCGCAAATGTAGGCCACATCAACATTGTTGTTTTTATCTTTCAGCGCAGCATAATAAGCGCTCACACGGCGTCCGCAACCCATTAAAGCCACATTTAAACGGTCGTTAGCCCCAACAATGCGCGAATAACTTTTTGCACTGAAGCCAGAAGCCATTCCTCCCAATGTAATTCCGGCAGCGCCAATAGCGGCATTCCGGATAAATTCTCTACGATTTGTACTCATGGTTTGTATTGATTAGGTTTTACAATTTTCTGATTTTCAAACTACGGAATTTTACATTATCCTGATGATATTGCAGTAAAATCGGAGTTTCCTTCACCATTCCAAAGTCTTTATATTCGGCATATTTACTGCGGGCTACCAGCGCTTTGTAAATGTTCGATCCGCGCACAAATTCCACAACTTTAACCCCATTCAGGTAATGCTCCACACGGCCATCGGGATAAGCCACAATGCGACCCACATTCCACTCTCCGGCAGGTTTTGTGAAACGTTCCTGTTTGTCCGATGGAATCAAATCGTAAAGCGATGACATGGTGCGGTTTCCAACCACGCCCATTTTGGCATCCGGATGTTTTTTGTCGTCCAGAACCTGATATTCCAAACCAATGCCAGGACCGCCGTTGCCCACAAAATATTTTACGCCACTGTTGGCTCCTTCGGCAAAATTAAACTCGAATTGCAATTCAAAAGCTGAAAATTTTTCTTCGGTAACAATATCAGAACCTTTTACTTTGGCAACTGCCATCATAGTTCCGTCTTCCACTTTCCATCCTTCGGCCGGAAATTTATCCTGTCCGGCAGCTTTCCATCCGGTGGTTGTTTTTCCGTCGAACAACAATTTCCAGCCTTGCTGTTTCTCAGCTTCACAAATAGTATTGGGCAACATATTTACCACGAAAACATCGGGTGTTTCAGTCGTTTTCAGGTCAGTCGTTTTAATACGTATATTTTTCCAGCGAATCTGTTTTCCTTCACGATCTTTTGAATTGCCAATTCCATGTACCTGCAAAGCAATCAATCCACTTGGAGTCATATCGTCGAGCAAATATGCCACCGGCATACCATTGACCCAGGTGCGGATGCTGTTTCCAACACATTCGATGCGGTAATGATTCCATTCGCCCAGTTTAAAGGCTTTTTTGGCTTCCGGATTCAATTCGTTGGTATATAACCATCCTCGACGTGCTTCGTCGTAAATACCACCGCTCCAAGCTCTTGCCGATGGGTCAACTTCGCACTGATAACCATGCACCCGGCCATTCATGACATCGGGTTTGCTGATGCTGCGGAACTGAATTCCAGAGTTCATTTCGTTCTCGACCAGAAGTTCGAGCTCAAGTATAAAATCACCGTAGTTTTTATCGGTACAAAGGAAAGAATTGGGCGTATTCGCCACTGTTGTTCCAACAATTTCTCCTTTTTCAACATGGTACTTCGCCTGACCGTTCAACTGATGCCAGCCAGTTAAATCCTTACCATTAAACAGGGATTGCCAGCCGTCATTTTTTTTGGCAGAAACTGAAGAAACCACCATCAGGAATGCGAGTAGAATTTGAAATTTTCTCATGAGATTTGGTTTATGATTAGATTATAAATTTTTTCCGTGTACGGTAACGGAAACAAAAATAGAAATTTAAATGGTTGTTTGTTCAATGTTTTTGAACACAAACAAAATCATTTTCCCAACCAGCTAATCGATAAAGACTTTCAACAAGTTCGATTTCTTGTGCCAGTATTCATTACTTTTGTTCCAGTTCACAAACCAATTTATGCAAATTGCCATTCTAATTATATACGGATTAGTCCTGCTGATATTGGGCGTTTATTCCTTCCTGAAAATTAAAACTCCCTTCGACTATTTTCTGGCCGGAAAAAAAACCGGAGTGTGGCAAGTTTCCGGAAGTTTGCTTGCCACTATCCTGGGTGGTTCGGCAATTTTGGGCACAATTGGTTTGAGCGCCAGCCAGTCGTGGGCATCGGCATGGTACATTCTTTCAGCCAGCCTGGGACTATTCGGATTGCTTCCTATTGTCAGGAAAGTTTATCGTCAGGGAAAATTCACATTACCTGAATTGATTGGCCAATATTATGGAGAGTCAGCCAGAAAAGTCACCTCTCTGATAATTCCTGTTGCCTGGCTTGGTGTTGTGGCGGCACAAATCATTGCCGGAGCCCAGATTTTAGTGAGTTTCTTTGGCATGAATTATTCTTCAGGAGTGTTTCTGACTGGTTTTATTTTCCTGATTTATACTTATATCGGAGGACAAATTTCAGTCATGAAAACTGATTTGTTTCAGTCATTTTTCATTTTGACCGGAGTGATTATGACTGCAATAATTATTTATGGATCAGAACATCAGCCACTACCCGATTTCAAAACAAGCTTTCCGTTCAACGACAATTTCTCGCCATTTGATCTGTTCATCTTGATATTGACGTTTTCGAGCACTTTCGTGGTTGGACCCGATATTTATTCGCGTGTTTTTTGCGCTAAAGATTCGAAAACAGCCTTCCGAAGCGTTTTAACGGTTGCTGCCATTCTTGTTCCTTTTGCGTTTATCCTGTCGTATGTTGGCATTTATGCAGCGACTTTTCATTCCGGAGTGCAAAACAGTTCGGCGCTGGTTAATCTGGCCAATGTTTATTTACCCGAATGGGCTTCTGGGTTGCTGGTAGCTGCACTAATTTCGGCCGTTTTATCAACAGCCGCAACGACCCTGCTAACGGCTGCCATGATTTTAAGCGAACTGTTTCATAAAGACATTAACAATCAAAAGTCATTCAAACAAACGAAAATGCTGATTATTGTTGTGGGGCTAATGAGTATTTTGATTTCGCTAAAAGTCACCTCAATCGTTTCGTCGCTGTTGCTAGCCTTGTCGTTTTATTCCGGAGCATTTATTATTCCGATGATTGCAGCCTTGTTCAACCTGCCCTACAACAAACGTTTTGCCATTGCGGCCATGCTTTCCGGTGGTATTTTAGCCCTTTCCGGAAAATTACTGATAACTTTTTCTCATCCCGAATTGGGACAAGTCATCCTAATTTCGGGATTTATCGCGAACGTATTACTGCTTTTTTTACCTTTCGGAAGAAACAAAAATGAATAATTCAGGCATTGCCTGTTCTAATAAAATAGCTTATGAAACTCAATGTTGCCATTATCGGTTGTTCAAAAATTGCACACTTACATGCGAAAGCCATTTTGCAAATTCCTGAACTTCATTTCAAAGCAGTTTGGAGCAGGACACCCGAATCTGCGCAGAAATTTGTTACGGAATACGGTGTAAAATTCTACACCTCAATTCCTGAAATGATTGAGGCAGAGAACATTCAGATAACTGTAATTTGTAACGCTCATCCCTATCATGCAGATCCGGCCATTCAGGCAATGGAAGCCGGAGCTCATGTTCTGATTGAAAAACCGCTGGCATCTACTCTTCAGGATTGCGACAGGATTATTGAAGTGGCGAGCCGAACCGGAAAAAAAACGGGAGTGATCAGTCAGCGCAGATGGTATCAGCCTGTTCAGCGAATGAAAAAAGCCATCGATGAAGGCAAAATTGGAATTCCAATGCTCGGGACCATCCAAATGATGGGTTGGCGCGACCGCTCCTACTTTGAAGGTGACGCATGGCGGGGAAAATGGGAAACCGAAGGCGGAGGAGTATTGGTCAACCAATCGCCGCACCAGCTCGATTTACTGCAATGGCTGATGGGCGATATCGACGAAGTTTTTGGCTATTGGAGCAACATTAATCATCCATATATTGAAGTTGACGATACCGCGGTTGCCCTGGTGAAATTTAAAAATGGCGGACTTGGAAATATTCTCGTCAGTAATTCGCAAAAGCCCGGCATCTACGGGAAAGTTCATATTCATGGCAGCAACGGAGCGTCGGTGGGCACTCAACCCGAAGGTGGTTCGATGTTTTTGCCCGGGAAAACCACTATTGCAGGTCCGCCACAACTGGATTTATGGACTGTTTCGGGAGAAGAGCACCTTATGGAAGAATGGAACAAAGCCGACAGCAACGAGTTTTTCTCGGCCGATTCGATGACCTGGTATTTCCTCAAGCAACTGGAAGATTTCAAAGATGCCATTCTGAACGACCGTCAACCGCTGGTCACTGCTGAAGAAGGAAGAAAAACTGTGGAACTGTTTACAGCCATTTATCGCTCGCAGCGCGACGGAAAACCTGTCAAATTTCCGCTTCAGCCCGAATATGACCGAAGCGACATGGATGGCCGGCTAACTAAAGCCTGATCAGTTCTCAAATTTCAGTTTAAAAACTACAACCTCTGGCCTGTTTCCGGTTCTGACCGAAGGCCCCCAGGTTCCGTAGCCTGACGACACATAAAAATGTGTGTTCCCTTTTTTCAGGTATCCCCAGCTAACCTCAAAAATTGCTTTGGTGATGTAATTAAATGGCCACAGTTGCCCGTTGTGTGTGTGACCGGAAAGATGCAGATCGACCAGATCATTGGCGGCCTCCTGCAAATTAAACGGTTGATGATTCATTACAATCACCGGTTTTAAAGGATCAACTCCTGAAAGCAAATCGGTAAGGGGTTTTGGAGCATTTGTACCTCTCCCGGCTGCATGATCGTTACGACCAACAAGCTGAATTCCGTTAGGCAAGGTAATCACCTCATCAAGCAAAACACGAATGTTGATACTTTTCAGGTATGGCAGAGTTTTATCAATTCCTCCTATGTATTCGTGATTTCCTGAAATAGCATAAACACCCAGCGGAGTCTGTATTTCCTGAATATGACGTCCCAGATTTTTGCGCAAAACCGGGGCAATTTCGCCATCAACAAGATCACCACATAGTAACACCAAATCAGGCTTTTGCTCCTGAATAATTTCGAGCAGACGCTTTTCTCGCCTTTCCCCGATAAGTGCGCCCAAATGAAGATCGGAAGCAACAAGCACCTTAACCTCTTTACTTCCTGAAACTTGCTTATTGACAACCAGAGGTATCTCTTTGACATGAATCCACAAAGCATTAATATGACCGGCAATAACAATTACCGAAACAAGAAACAAAACCGCCAAGCCCAAACGAAATTTCATGATTGGCGAAAACGGTGGTAAAAAATGAATGAAATAATTGAATATGCGAATAATGTCGATTAAAAAGGCAGCCAGAGTCAAATACAGCATGAAAGCCAGCCAGAATGAGCCAACGCGATAAACCCACTCGCTAACTGCCGACGAAGCAGTTCGTTCAAGCACCGATCCGGCAATAAACGAAGATGCAATAATCCAGAAACCAATTATATACCAGCGTTTCATGTTCTGGCTTAGCGAAAATGCCTGAAGCCCTCTGACGAATAGATAATAATTAACTGAGGTATAAATGAGTAAAACAACACTGAAAAAAATTAAAAAAGTCGTACTTCGCATAAATCAGAAATTTGATGGCAAATGTAAAAAAAGCAGAAGGTAAAATTTATCTTTCAATCTTTTCTCTTTAATTTGTGGCAAAAACCAGCGGAAGCAATTTTGATAATGACCTTTAGACAGTTCTTTTTTGACCTGTTGACAAGGTTGAAACTTTTACAGATGAAAAAATTTGCCAGAAAGATACGATATCTGATCATTCATTTTATTGACTTTTTTTATGGTCCGTTTCAAAAAATTGTCCCCCTTGAAACGTTCAGGTATGGCGCAACCGGAGGCATGAACACAGCACTGGATATTCTACTTTATTTCATCTGTTATAATTTTATCCTCGATAAAAAGATTATTGATCTGCAAATAGTTTCCATAAGTCCGCATATTGCGGCATTTCTGATTGTTTTTCCGGTTACTTTTTTCACCGGATTTTTACTGGCTAAATACATCACCTTCACCAGTTCTGTAATAAGAGGCCGCATTCAATTATTCCGTTACATGATTTCCGTTTCAGGTTCCATTTTTCTGAATTATGTCCTGCTAAAATTTCTAGTCGAATTTGGAGGTTTATGGCCAACCATGTCGAAAGTTATAACAACGGGTATTGTTATTATTTACAGCTATTTTGTACAGAAATTCTTCACCTTTAAAACTTCCGGATTAGTTGCTTCCTGAAAAATAAAGGTCTTTTCTGGAAATAAATTAATACTCCAAAGTATTCCGTAAACTATTTTTGCCTTATCTTCGCCATCGTATTGGTGATGCCGGAAACGGCATTCAGAGGGAATCCGGTTAAAATCCGGAGCTGTACCCGCAGCTGTAATCTCCAATAATTTTTTGCAACTCTTGCCACTGTCCGTTTAGGATGGGAAGGCCGCAAAAAAGGGGTGAGCCAGAAAACCTGCCATACAAGCTACAATATTCAAAGCTTTCGGGAGAAAAAGCTTGGAGTAACCAAAAACGATTTACATTCGGTTATTTCAGGAGTTTTGCGTATTGTAATTGTTTTGAACCCATTCAAAATTATTACATAATGAGACACTTTTACATGGCATTTACTGCCTTATTCTTAGTTTTCAACAGTTTAGCACAACCAGTTGCAAAATTCGATGATCTTCCTCTGGGAACCAACAAATTCTGGAACGGCTCCGACCTTTCGGGAAGTTTTAAAAGTTCTGAAATTACATTTTACAATTCGTATGTCGCCGATTGGGCAAGCTGGACAGGATTTTCCTATTCAAGCATGACTGACGTAACTACTCAGGGCTGGGGTAACCAGTACAGTGCAATTACTGGCAAAGGGTTCTACGGCAGCTCAAATTATGCGGTCTGCTATCCTGCTCCTTCCGCCATTGCTGAATTCAAGACAACAACTAAATTAAGTGGTCTTTATGTAACCAATTCTACATACGCCTATCTCTCGATGAAAAACGGAGATCAGTTTGCCAAGAAATTTGGAGGAGTAACAGGCAATGATCCCGACTATTTTAAACTGATGATCGAAGCAATTGACGAGGCTAACAAGCCTGTTGATACAGTTTATTTTTATCTGGCCGACTTCCGGTTCAGCGACAATTCAAAAGATTATATCCTGAATAAATGGACCTGGGTTGACCTGAGTACACTTAAAGATGCCCGAAAACTGAGGTTCAGTTTAAGTTCGAGTGACAACAGTTATGGCTACATGAATACACCCGGATATTTCTGTATCGACGATCTCAACGGCGAAAAACCATACGATTACCTCCCGGTTACAACTGCCGGATTTGAAGATATAAAGCTTGATTCGAAAGGATATTATAATGGCAGCGATCAAAAAGGCAGTTTTCTGAGTGGCAATTTCCGCTTTTTCAACAATTATAATGCCGAATGGAACAGTTGGACAGGCTTTGCAGCATCTTCAAAAAACGATGTAACAACTCCCGGATGGAATAATCAGTACAGTGCAATTACCGGCAAAGGCGTGGCCGAAACACCAAATTATGCAGTTGTGTATCCGGCACCCATTTCTACCATAACATTCAAAGATACAGTTGTGTCGGGCTTGTATGTTACCAACAGCACTTATGCCTACCTTTCCATGAAAAATGGTGATGATTTTGCCAAAAAATTTGGGGGTGTAACAGGAAACGACTCTGATTATCTGATTCTGCAAATTGAAGGCTTCAATTCTGAAAATCAGTCAACCGGAATTGTCGAATTCTATTTAGCCGATTTTACCTACAGCATCAATTCATACGATTACATTATTGACACCTGGAAATGGGTAAACCTGAACAAGCTGGGACGAATTTCGAAGCTCCAATTTTCACTCCGGTCAACCGACAACAGCAACTGGGGAATGAACACCCCGGGATATTTTTGCATCGACAATCTCAACCGAGAAATTCCCTCTGCCTCATCCGAAATCAGGAAAATGCAAGTATCAGCTTTCCCCAATCCGTTTTCCGACTTTTTGGTCATTTCCGGAATAGAAAACAAGGCACATATTACCATTACAGATGCATCCGGACGAATTATAATCAGGCACAACAATATCTCAAATCAGGAGTCAATAAAGGGATTGACACAATTGAAACCCGGAATTTATTTTATTCGCATTTCAGAAGGAGAAAATCAGGCTGTTTTAAAATTGGTAAAACAATAGCCAAAATCAAATAATTCTTAATCTATACAATCCTCCTAAACCAAAGCTTCTTTCTGATGTTATCCTTAACAATGCAAAATGAAAGACTGGATACTTTTTGTATTCCCCTTTAATTTTATTTCTTTGTATGCTTTAATAAACGTTTAAAAATTAAAACAAAGTGCTATGAAAATAGGAAAAAACAAAATGGTTTCACTGACTTACGACCTTCATTACGATGACGTTGACGGGGAATTGATTGAACAGGCAACCAGCGAGAAACCATTGAGTTTTGTGTTTGGCGCAGGGTTAATGCTACCAAAATTTGAATCTCATCTGGAAGGACTGGAATCAGGCCATCCTTTTGAAATCAGTCTGGCAGATGTTGATGCCTATGGTGAACTGGACGAAAATGCAATTGTTGATCTTCCAAAACATATTTTCTTCATTGATGGCGAATTTGACGAAGAAATCGTATCAGTAGGAAATACCGTTCCGATGATGAGTACCAGCGGACAGCGTCTCAACGGACTGGTTCTGGAAATTACCGACGACATTGTAAAAATGGACTTCAATCATCCGCTTGCAGGCGAAAATTTATTCTTTAAAGGACAAATTCTCGAAGTTCGCGAAGCAACTGACGAGGAAATTGCAGCTACTCTTGGTGGTGGATGCGGTTGTGGAAGCGGAAGCTGCGGATGTGATGACGATGATTGTGGCGATGGCTGTTGCAGCACCGAAAGCAAAGGTGGATGCGGTTGCGGTTGCTAATCAATTTAACCAGATAATTTTAAGATGTTGTTTCAGAATTTTGTATTTTGAAACAACATTTTTAGTTTTTATTCACTTCATTTTTTAGGCATGAATAGCTTTGGACAAATTTTTAGGTTGACTTCATTTGGAGAATCACACGGGAAAGCCATAGGTGGAATTATTGACGGATGCCCCGCCGGATTGGAAATTGAACTTGATTTTATTCAAAATGAGTTGAACCGCCGAAAACCCGGTCAATCAAAAATTACAACGCAACGTGACGAAAGTGATCAGGTTGAATTTTTATCCGGAATCTTTGAAGGAAAAACACAGGGAACTCCAATTGGATTCCTGGTTAGAAATAAAGACCAGCATTCATCAGACTACAACGATCTGAAAGATGTTTTTCGTCCTTCTCATGCCGATTACACCTACATTCAAAAATATGGCACACGTGATCATCGCGGCGGAGGCCGTTCGTCTGCACGCGAAACAATTGCCCGCGTTGTAGCAGGTGCCGTTGCCAAACTGCTTCTAAAAAAGGCAGGCATTTCAATACAGGCCTATGTTTCAAGAGTAGGCGAAATACAACTTATGAAGTCCTACATTGAATTGGATTTAAGTTTGACTGAAACAAACATCGTTCGCTGCCCTGATGCAGAAATTGCGGATCAGATGATTGCACGTATTGAGGAAGCTGGACGAAATCACGATACTGTTGGAGGAGTAATAACGGGTGTAATAACGGGTGTTCCGGCAGGCCTTGGCGAACCTGTTTTCAATAAGCTACATGCCGATTTAGGTTTTGCCATGTTAGGCATTAATGCAGTAAAAGGATTCGAATATGGTTCAGGATTTGAAGGAACCCGCTTGTCAGGCTCTGAACACAACGACGTTTTCATTAAAACAAACAATGGCGTTCGAACGAAAACCAATCATTCAGGAGGAATTCAGGGCGGAATCTCAAATGGAGAAGACATTTATTTCAATGTAGCATTTAAACCCATTGCTACATTGCTGAAAGAACAACATACTGTTGATAAAGCGGAGAATGAGGTAATCATTAATCCCAAGGGGCGTCACGATCCCTGTGTGCTACCAAGAGCGGTGCCTATCGTTGAATCAATGGCTGCCCTTGTTCTTGCTGATCATTATTTATTAAACCAGATCAATCAACTTTAAACATTTAAAGTTTCGCCTTCTGATTTGGCAATGATTACTGCAGCACAGGTATCACCCCAAACATTTACCGTTGTGCGCGACATATCAAGAATCCGATCAACTGCCAGAATCAATCCGACACCCTCCATAGGAAGATTCACGGCGGTAAGCACAATGGTCATCATAACCAACCCAGCCATTGGAATGCCTGCTGATCCGATTGCGGCCAAGAGCGCGGTTAAAACCACAATAGCCTGCTGTCCGGTAGTAAGATTAATTCCATAGGCCTGAGCAATAAAAATTACTGCAACGCACTCATAAAGAGCCGTGCCGTTCATGTTAATTGTTGCTCCCAATGGCAATGTAAAACTTGTTATCTTATTCGAAACACCGTTTTTGTGCTCAGTAGCTTCCATCGACAAAGGTAGAGCCGCATTGGACGATGAAGTGGAAAACGCCGTTAGCAAAGGGGTTGCCATATTCTTAAAATGCTTATATGGGTTGGCTTTTCCCAGAATCCTGACCGATAAAGGCAAAATTATTCCCGCATGAATAAATAAACCAACAAAAACAGTCAGCATGTAAACGCCCAGGCTACCTGCAATATTTCCAAGTGATTCAGAGTTCTTTGCAACTTCTTTCGATACAATTGCAAAAACGCCCAAGGGGGTAAACCTGATAATAAAAGTTGTCACTTTCATCATCACCTCGAAAATCGAGTCAAATAAAGAAATCAGAAATTGTCTTTTTTCATTCTGAACCTGGGTCATAAAAAAACCAAAAAGTATTGCAAAGAAGATAACTGGTAAAATCTGCCCCCTGGCCATTGCATCAACAATATTATCCGGTATCGTTCGAATCAAAATGTCGCTAACTGAATGACTTGCGGTTGGAATCGATTTTATGGTTTCCGCAGTTCCTAAATTCGCATTAACGCCTGGTTTAAATAAATTCACAAAAAACAAACCTATTAAAATGGCAATCAAACTTGTAACTATATAGTATGACAAGGTTTTAACGCCTATTCGACCAAGACTTGTTCCTCCGCCTATACTTGCAACTCCGCTAATAATAGAGCTTAAAACCAATGGAATAACAACCATATTGAGGGCTCTGAGAAAAACAACGCCCATCCATGAGGTGAATGGAACCGAATCAGGAAAATAATAACCAACAAAAACAGCAAGAATCAACGCAATAAGTATCTGCCAGTGAAGTTTAATCTTAAAAAGCATAGTTCAGATTTTACAGGTAAGGCAAAAGTAATAAAATAGAAATGTGTTGACCAACATTTCGAATTATCAAAAAAAGTACTTATTTAGCAGCACAGTACAGGACAATACAAATTTCAATTTGAAATAAATAAATCATACTTAAAAACAAATAGTTAGATGGAACTTAAAAGCAGACTTATCGGACGGTTACCCAAAGTAGGTATTCGGCCTGTGATAGATGGAAGAGAACGTGGCGTACGCGAATCGCTCGAAATTCAAACCATGAATATGGCAAAAGCAGCAGCCAAACTTATTGAAGAACACCTACGTTTTCCAAGTGGTGAGAAAGTAGAATGTGTAATCGCCGACACAACAATTGGTGGTGTAGCTGATGCTGCTGCCTGTGCCGATAAATTTGAAAAAGAAGGCGTTGGAGTATCTTTAACCGTTACGCCATGTTGGTGTTATGGCACCGAAGTAATGGATACCACTCCCCTTCTTCCAAAAGCCGTTTGGGGTTTCAACGGAACTGAACGTCCGGGTGCAGTTTACCTTGCAGCTGCTTTGGCCGGATATTCGCAAAAAGGACTTCCGGCATTTGGAATATATGGCCGCGATGTTCAGGATGCTGGTGACACTTCTATCCCTGAAGATGTTCAGGTTAAAATTTTGCGATTTGTGAAAGCAGCATTAGCTACGGCCCAAATGAAAGGAAAGTCCTATTTATCAATCGGATATTCCTCAATGGGTATTGCAGGCTCCATGGTTGATTCTTCATTTTTCCAGGATTATCTTGGTATCCGGACGGAATTTGTTGAATCAGTTGAATTCATTCGAAGGATGGAACAGGGAATTTACGATCAGGAAGAATTCAAGAAAGCTATGGCATGGACCAAAGCAAACTGTAAAGAAGGGAAAGACCTGAATAAAACGGAAAAACAATCCTCTCGTGAGCGGAAAGACTGGGAATGGGAAACTGTGGTAAAAATGACATTGATTGCCCGCGATCTTATGGTAGGGAACCCCAAACTCAAAGAATTGGGGCACGGTGAGGAATCTAAAGGAAGAAACGCAATTCTGGGTGGATTTCAGGGACAACGTCAGTGGACTGACTACTACCCCAACGCTGATTTTACTGAAGCAATTTTAAATTCGTCATTCGACTGGAATGGAATTCGTCAGGCTTTCGTTTTCGCTACCGAGAATGACAGTCTGAATGGCGTTTCTATGTTGTTCGGGCATCTGCTTACCAATACGGCACAAATATTTTCAGATGTACGCACTTTCTGGAGCCCCGAAGCTGTTAAACGAGTGACAGGAAAAGAACTTACCGGAAAAGCCAGTAATGGAATTATTCACCTGATTAATTCAGGATCAACTACGCTTGATGCCACTGCCCGTCAGAAAGATACTAACGGAAATCCGGCAATGAAACCTTTCTGGGAAATCAAGGAAGAAGAAGCTGCCGCTTGTCTCGAAAACACCAGCTGGTGTCCGGCCGATCTGGGCTATTTCCGTGGAGGAGGTTATTCTTCACTGTTTAAAACGGCAGGGGAAATGCCCGTTACCATGTCGCGCCTTAACCTGGTAAAAGGAATCGGACCAGTTTTGCAGATAGCCGAGGGCTGGACGGTTGAGCTACCTGATGATATTCACGAAATACTTGATAAACGCACCAACCCAACCTGGCCAACAACCTGGTTTGTTCCGCGTTTAGCCGATAACGACGCATTTAAAGATGTTTATAGTGTCATGGCAAACTGGGGAGCAAACCACGGAGCCATCTCCTATGGGCATATCGGAGCTGATTTGATCACCCTGGCATCGATCCTGCGAATACCAGTTAACATGCATAATGTTAGCGAAGACCAGATTTTCAGACCAAGTGCATGGTCAGCATTTGGAACTGACAAAGAAGGCTCTGATTATCGCGCCTGTGCAACTTACGGACCGCTTTATAAGTAAAGATAATTTTCTAACTTCGCATATTGAAATGAATGAAAGCCTGAATTGGACGTCCAGTTCAGGCTTTTTCAAAATATAACGAATGGGAAAATTTACATTTAAACTGGACGAAACTTCATCACAAACCAAGCTGCAACAGCTTATTCATGCAGTGAGTGAAGCCATAAACCTGGGAATTCTGAAAGAAGGAGATTTTTTACCTTCAGTAAACCAGTTGAATAAAGAAAGCGGCGTTTCCAGGGATACGATTTTTAAAGCCTATTCCATTCTAAAACAGCGAAGCATTATTTCATCAACGCCAACAAAAGGCTACTTTGTTTCATCCGAATCTTACCGGGTTTTTGTTTTACTTGACGATTTTAGCGCTTTTAAAGAACAGTTATATAAATCATTTCGTTCCAATCTGCCTGATAACTATTCGGTGGACCTGCTTTTTCACCATTACAACGCGGACGTTTTTAAACAATTGATTTTAAATAGCCTTGGACGGTACAGCATGTATGTTGTGATGAACATCGACAACAAAAAGATCGAGAATTCGGTACGCAAGATCGATCCTAAAAAGCTGTTGATACTCGACATGGGAACGGATTTGAAAAATGAAGTTTCAACACTGACACAAGATTTTAATCAGGCTGTGTATGATTGTTTGAATACAGGACTCGAACTAATTCGTAAATACCAGGAATTCATCCTGGTTTTTCCCAAAAACACACCTCATCCGAATGAAACGATTGAAGCATTTAAGCGTTTTTGCAACGATCACAAAATAAAGCACAACGTACTCGATCAGATTGAAAATCGCGAAGTTATGCCTGGACAGGTTTATTTAGTTATTAAAGACTCTGATTTGGTAAAAATCGTAAAGGACTGCAAAAAAAATAATTTCAAGCTTGGAACCGATGTAGGAATTATTTCATACAATGACACACCAATGAAGGAAATTGTCAGTTCGGGAATTACAGTAATTTCAACAGATTTTTTACGCATGGGAAGAGAGTGCGCCAATTTCATTTTAACCAAAGAGAAAATTAACGAAGTAATACCAACTCAACTTATTATCAGAGGCTCGTTATAATTACAATTTCGTAATTTAGGCAACCGATATCCTAAACTACGAAAAATGAAAAATTCAGGAAAATTACTCTTGCTATCTATTCTTTTGATGATCCAACAGCTGGAAGTGCTGGCACAAAATACAATATTTCCCGAAACATTTGATGTTGGTCAACCAGCCATTTCAGGGAAACTGGTTTATAATTCAAACGACCAAACTTATGAATTATCAGGAGCAGGAACCAACATGTGGTTCGATAAAGATGAGTTCTTTTATGCTGCCCGAAAAGTAAGCGGCGATTTTATTTTGACTGCCAGAATTGATATCTTAACCAAAACTGGTGATGCTCACCGAAAAATTGGATTAATGATCCGCCAAAATGCCGAAAGCAATTCTCCTTATGCCGACATTGTGCTTCATGCCGATGGGCTGCTTTCATTTCAATACAGAAGTAAAAAGGGTGCGAACACCGAAGAAATCAAGTTTAGCGAAGTAATGGCTCACTATCTCCAGCTTGAAAAAAAAGGAAGAAAAATTTTAGCACGAATTGCGCAAAACAAAAAAGCACTGACAACAGCAAAAGAAATAGAACTACCATTTGAGGCCCCTTTCTATGTTGGTCTTGTTGCTTGCTCGCATAATCCCCAAAATATTGTTACCGGACTTTTCTCTAATGTTCGTTTCGACGTTGCAGCGACCGAAGGAGTTGACGGCTACAAAACACCCTCTGCAAGCAGATTAGAAATTCTGGATACCCAAACAGGACATAGAAAAGTGATTTATGCAACCACCGAACATATTGAAGCGCCCAACTGGTCGCGCGACGGTAAATTTCTAATTTATAATTCAGGAGGCAAACTTTACAAGTTCGACCTGAAAAAAGCTGAGCCCGAATTGATCAACACTGGAACAGCCATAAATAACAACAACGACCACGGCATTTCATTCGATGGGAAAATGTTGGCCATTAGCAACCATATTCAGGAAAACGGGAAGAATAGTTCAATCATATTTACACTTCCGATTGACGGTGGCAAACCGTTCAGAGTAACAGAAAAAGGTCCTTCATATTGGCACGGGTGGTCGCCCGACGGAAAGTACCTCGTTTATTGTGCAGAAAGAAACGGAGATTATGATGTCTATCAAATTCCGGCAAAAGGCGGTGAGGAAAAGCAATTAACTGCGGCTAAAGGGCTCGATGATGGTCCTGAATATTCTCCGGACGGAAAGTTTATTTATTTCAATTCGACCCGCACAGGAACCATGCAAATTTGGCGAATGAAGCCAGATGGAACCAATCAGCAACAAATCACTTTTGATGAATACCATGATTGGTTCGCGCATCCTTCACCGGATGGGAAACAATTAATTTACATTTCCTATCCACCGGAAGTTCCGGCAACCAGTCATCCGCATAATCAGCGGGTGATGCTCAGAATGCAGGCTACAGATGAGACAGAGGTAAAAGTTTTGGCCCATATTTACGGTGGGCAGGGAACGTTTAATGTACCGTCGTGGAGTCCAGATAGCAAAAAAGTGGCCTTCGTTTCTTACACTTACGGTGACCTGGAATAGATTTTCAGTTCATGAGAATCTTGTTTTTCCTTTTCTGCATTGCTTGGAAAGGGATGATTATGGTAGGGTTTTTGAGGATTTAAAAGTATTTTATTTGAAATTCAGAAAACAATAGAATCCAAAGAGTAAACGTTTTTCAAAAAAAGTAACGCTATGAAAACAATTGCAATTCTTATCATTTTAACCGTAGTAACCTTTTCTGTGCAGGCTCAGGATTTTTTTGAGGCTGGCGCAAAAGTAGGACTGAACTCTTCCAAAATGTCAGCAAAAATAAGCGACTATACTCCACAAACCATTAATAATTACTTGTTTGGTGGTTTCGCTCGTCTAAATTTTGGACGAATCTATCTGCAGCCCGAGGCTTATTTTAATTCAAAAGAAGGAGAAGTCATTAAGAATGTGACAGTTTCAACGATCAACTCTTTTGATTTAAAAACCATCGATGTCCCTGCACTTCTCGGTGTGAAAATTATTAACCAGGAGGCTTTTAATCTAAGGATTATGGGAGGCCCCGTCTTCTCGTTTGTTACCGACAAAAGTGTTGAAGGAGAATTTACAACCGATAAGCTGGACGATAATTTCTTTGGGTGGCAATATGGAGCAGGTGTCGATGTGCTGTTCTTCACACTCGATGCACGAATGGAATCTTACCGAAATAATCTTTACGACGATGCCAACTTTGGAAGCAAAAAAGGTACTTTTGTTATAAGTTTAGGAATAAAACTCTTCTAGCTTTGAATAAACCGAAATTAACCGTATGAAGCGGTCATTGATATTTATTTTTTCCTTTTGCGTAGCGCAGCTTGCGTATTCGCAAAAGGAAATTCTTTCAGACAGTATCTCCGCCAGTAAATTACAGGAAAAATACAGGAATCTGACTCCGGAGAAGCCTCAATTTTTCATGGAGTCGTTTCCTCCGGAAGGATTGTTATTAATTGACAAATCGCTCTTCAATCAGCCACTTATTCCCGAATATTCAAAAAATATTGACTTCAAAAAATATTTCACCTCAGACAAACTAATTATTGAATCCGGTTCATTTACAACACAAAATTTTTCCCCATTTCTATACTCCGGAAATATTTTTAATCAGGCGACTTACCAGGTTAACGACCGTTTCTCTTTTGGAGGAAACAGTTTTGGGGCCCAGACAATCTTTGATAAACCAAAGCTAAATCCAGCCATTCAGGATATGAATGTAAAAGGAGCTTCGATGTTTATGCAATACAAAATCTCAAAAAGCATTAAGGTTGAAACCAGGGTAAGCATATCAAACCGGAGTAACCCATGGGAACCATAGGTACCTGAAATCGATATAAAAACAGTTGTCCGAAACTTTCGGTTTCGGGAATAATTATTCAACATTTCAATTAAATTTGGCGCTCTTTTACGTGAAACACATCTATGCTGGACAAGGTCAGAAAAGTAGAGAAGGTATTTAAGCAGCTAGACAAAGAAGCTGAAAGATTCGGGAGACAATCAAAGCTAAAATGCCTGACAAACTGCAACTTGTGCTGTTTAAAAAAGGGACTTGAAGCAAATGTTCTCGAATTTTTGCCATTGGCCTATCATTTAGTCAAAAATAATCTGCACGAAGCAGCTCTCGAGTTGATTGATAACAATCCCGAGCACTGCATAAATCTGGCAAAAAGCCAGCAACCGGGCGTAACCGCAGGTTGTTCCGTTTATGAGCATCGCGGATTGATTTGTCGGCTTTTTGGCTTTTCGGCCGTTCGGGATAAAGTGCAAAATCTTGCTGTTTATACCTGTTCGCACATGAAAAACGAATTTTCTGTAGAGTTTAAGCAGGCTTCAGAACAAATAAACTCAGGAAAAATGACCATTCCGGTTGTTTCTGATTTTTATTATCAGATTTATTTCATTGACAGTCAAATGGCCAATGATTATAACCCTATCAATGTAAGCATCAGAAAAGCAATTGAAAAAGTTGCTTACTATTACGACTGCAAACCCAAACGAAAACCAAAGAAAAAACCGTTATCGTCAGAGGTGAGTGAAATCAAATGAATGAAGCATCAATTAATATCCCGGATTTATCATCCGAATTCCTGTTTTTTACCTCCAGAAGCAGTGGCCCCGGCGGACAAAATGTAAACAAGGTAAATTCAAAAGTTGAGCTGCGATTTGATATTCGTAAATCGTTGATTTTAAATGATGATCAAAAAGACTTATTACTCAAAAAACTGACATCAAAAATTACATCCGATGGGCAATTGATTGTAACTTCCCAACGTGATCGTTCTCAACTTACTAACAAGGAAGATGTTATACAAAAATTTTATCAGCTAATTTCAAAGGCCCTAAAACCAGAAAAACCCAGAAAAAAGACCAGACCAAGTCTGGCTTCAATTGAGAAACGGCTAAGTGAAAAAAAATTGAAATCGGAAACCAAACAAAGCCGACAAAAATTTACGGAATAAATCAAAAACCCAAAATTGACAATGAAATCGCTTTACCTGCTTTTAAATGACACATTTCTAAAACTAAATTTTCTGGAAATGTATGCCCGGTTAACGGCAGTAATCCTGACATTTCTGGCAGTTGTTATCGTGGCTGTTATTGCCTATTGGATGACCCGAATGATAGTTATCCGGGTAATTCACCGGTTGGTGGAAAATACAAAAACAGAATGGGATGATTTTCTGCTGAAGCACAAAGTTTTTCAATCATTGTCTCATTTGGCATCAGCACTGGTTTTTTATTATTCAGCCAATTATTCTGAAATTATCGAGGTAACCAGTTTTATCAGTACACTCACCAACATCTATTTTGTTTTCATTTTTGTTAAAGTGGTTTCCGGAGTTTTAAGGGCATCAAGCGACATTTACCAGACAACCCCTTATGCAGCCAGCCGATCCATAAAAGGGTACATCCAGTTGGTAATGATTCTGGTGTATTTCATAGCAATTATTCTAATTATCGCTATAATCTTCAAGAAATCGCCGCTGGTATTGCTCACTGGGTTAACAGCGTTTGCAGCTGTACTTCTGTTGGTATTTAAAGATCCTATTCTTGGTCTGGTTGCCAGTATCCAGTTATCAGCAAACAACATGCTAAAACCCGGAGACTGGATTGAAGTTCCAAAGCACAATGCCAACGGAACTGTTATCGATATTTCACTAACCACAGTAAAAGTGCAAAACGGCGACCGGACAATTTCCACAATCCCGACCTATTCGTTGGTTTCCGATTCGTTTATGAATTGGTCTGGAATGGAAGAATCTGATGGAAGAAGAATTAAGAGATCATTCAACATCGACATGAAAAGTGTTAGATTTTGTGATGAAGACATGCTTGAAAAATTTAAAAAATTCAGATTAATAAGCAATTATATCATTGAAAAGCAGTCAGAAATTAACGAATACAATAAAAAACTAGGAATAGAAACCGATACCATTCCAAACGGAAGGCGCCAGACAAACCTTGGTGTTTTCAGAAAATACCTGGAGGAATATTTAAAAAATAATTCCAACATCAACCAGGAAATGACACTTTTGGTCAGGCATCTTCAACCGCTTGAAACTGGCTTACCCATCGAAATCTATGTTTTTAGCCATCAAAAAGAACTGAATGAATATGAAGGAATTCAAGCCGACATTTTTGATCATATTTTGGCAGTGATCCCTGAATTTGGACTGCGCATCTTTCAGGCTCCTTCGGGTCACGACATTAATGATCTTTCGGAAAAAATATCCAATGGATTTATCCGGAATATAAACTAATCCAAAACAGGATAATCATGCCAAATAGTCCCAAAAACCAAACCGACTGCTGATCGTTTTTCTGAAAACACTTTCAGATCATTACAATCATGATGTTTTTCAGCAAGAATATTTAAAATTTATCATTTTTTTATACTTTTGGGTTTCAAATTTCAAACGACAGTTATATTTATATCTTATGAATGATTTACATATTGAACCGCTTCCAAACATTGATGAACTGGATGAAAAAATACTCAAGTTAATCACGAAGAACGCACGTATTCCGTTTTTGGAAGTTGCCCGTGAGTGTGGTGTTTCCGGAGCTGCCATTCATCAGCGTGTGCAGCGGTTACTTAATCTGGGAGTCGTGTCAGGGAGTGAATTTATCGTCAATCCTCAAAAGCTGGGATATTTCACCTGCGCATATATGGGCATTCACCTCGAAAAAGCAAAATTTCACAAACAGGTTGTTGAAGCTCTAATCAAAATTCCTGAAATTGTAGAATGCCATTACACAACAGGCTCTTACGCCATTTTCATCAAAGTTCAGACAAAAACCAATAAACATCTGAAAAAACTGATTGATGAAGATCTTCAGGAAATAGAAGGAATTGCCAGAACCGAAACATTCATTTCACTCGAAATGGAGTTTAAACGACAGGTTCCGATCAAATAAAAACTGAGGTAAACACAATTTTACCGGAAGTTTTAGATAGCAGATTTTGAGGTTCCTGGTGCCTTAAAACAATTTATTCCTGGGTCACTTAATCAATTATTACAAAACGAAAAACCCCGAATTTGAGTCAAATTCAGGGTTTTTCGTTTTCTCTTTGTGAGTTTATTTTTTTGTCGCCGATTTATTGGGATAATAAACAGGTCCGCGACGGATAGCTAGCACAATCAACAAGATGCCAGTCAGAACAAACGGAACACTTAGCCACTGGCCCATGTTCAGGCTCATAGTGGCTTCAAAGGCTTCCTGATCTTCCTTGATGTATTCAATCAGGAAACGCGCTCCGAAAACCATAGTGAAGAAAACGCCAAAGATTAAACCCTGATAATCTTTTGCTTTGGTTTTCCAATACATGTAAAGCATTACACCAAAGGTAAGCAGATAGCTCAGCGATTCGTAAATCTGGGTTGGGTGTTTAGCAACGGTTTCATGGTTACGCTCGAAAATGAAGCCCCAAGGCAAGGTGGTTTCAACGCCATTAATTTCCGAATTCATCAGGTTACCGAAACGAATCAGGGCCGCAACCAGCGCGGTTGGAACCACTACCCTGTCCAATACCCATAAAATAGAACGTTTGGAAACTTTGCGGCTCCAAAAGTACAACGCCACCAAAATACCAAGTACCCCGCCATGACTGGCCAATCCTCCCTGCCAAACGTAGAGAATCTCAATGGGATGTTGCGAATAATAATCCCAACCATAAAATAATACATGTCCCAAACGGGCACCAACAACGGTAGCCACAATCAGGTAAATGAACAAACTTTCAAGCCATTTCAGGTCAATATTCTCATGTTTAAACATCTTTTCACCGTGACTGTACCCGAAAAGAAATCCGACAGCAAACATTAATCCGTACCAACGAACGTGAAGCGGACCAAGTGAAAATATTTCGGGGCTGACGTTCCAGTGAATGTAGGCTAGTATGTCCATATTTTTTAAATGATTGATTTGGAATGTTTTTTTTGGAATAAGAAGACCGGAGAAGCAAAACCGGGTATTTCCCAGTTTCCTTTCTCCGGTCGGCATATCTGTTTTAATCAACTAAGTCTTTCCCGTGACAGGCTTTGAACTTTTTTCCACTGCCGCAAGGACACGGATCGTTCCGCCCTACCCGTTTCTCAACCCTGACCGGCTGATGGCTCTGCGGTTCGCGGGGAGCTTCTGGACGATTTGACGGGCCAGGCAATTCGGATTTGGATGTTGACATGCGGCTCATATCCAGCCCACGGCGTTCATGCCCTTCGCGCACCTGTTCCGGTTCACTGATCGGAATATGTCCTTTGGTCAGCATCGACACAATCTGCTTGTTTACTTTGCCTATCATCACTTTAAACAGGTTGAACGACTCGAACTTATAAATCAGAAGCGGATCTTTCTGTTCATAGGTTGCATTCTGCACCGATTGTTTCAGATCATCCATTTCGCGAAGCTGTTCCTTCCATGCCTCATCTATAGTGGCCAATACGGTTTGTTTCTGGAACGATTTAACAAGTTCTTTCCCCTGGTTTTTATAAGCTTTCTCCAAATTGGTAATCACCTGGTAAATGTGGATTCCATCGGAAATAGGCACTACAATATTTTGGTAGAGGTGAGCTTTTTGCTCATAAACGTCGCGGATAACCGGATACGCCTGTTTGGAGATGGCTTCCATACGGCGAGAATAGGCCATTACCATTTCGTGATAAACCTTATCCACCACATCGTCAGCTTTCATTTTCATAAATTCCTGCTCGCTGACGGGTGATTCTATCGACATCAAACGGATCAGTTCGAGTTCGAATTCTTCGAAAGATCCGTTCGACTGATGTTCATTAACCAGGTTTTCAATCAAATCGTACATCGTGTTAAGGATGTCAACTTCAACCCTTTCTCCGAACAAGGCATGACGGCGTTTCTTGTAAATAACTTCGCGCTGCGAATTCATTACATCGTCATATTCCAGTAACCGTTTACGAATACCAAAGTTATTTTCTTCCACCTTTTTCTGTGCGCGTTCGATCGACTTGGTGATCATGGAATGCTGAATCATTTCACCTTCCTTCAAGCCAATTTTGTCCATGATTCCGGTAATACGGTCTGAACCGAACAAACGCATCAGATCGTCTTCCAGCGAAACGAAGAACTGAGATGACCCGGGGTCTCCCTGACGGCCTGAACGTCCGCGCAACTGGCGGTCAACACGGCGTGACTCATGACGCTCGGTACCAATGATGGCCAAACCTCCAAGTTCTTTCACTTCAGGAGTTAACTTGATGTCGGTACCACGACCTGCCATGTTAGTGGCAATGGTTACCATACCTTTCATACCAGCGTCAGCAACAATTTCAGCTTCACGGGCATGCAACTTGGCGTTCAAAACATTGTGCTTGATACCACGCATTTTAAGGTAACGGCTCAGCAATTCCGAAATTTCTACCGAAGTTGTTCCCACCAGCACCGGACGACCGATCTGATTTAAGGATGCAATTTCTTCAACAACGGCATTGTATTTTTCGCGTTTGGTTTTGTAAACAATGTCTTCGCGATCCTGACGGATAACTTTGCGGTTAGTCGGAATAACCACCACATCCAGTTTGTAGATGTCCCACAACTCACCGGCTTCAGTTTCAGCAGTACCAGTCATACCCGAAAGTTTATGATACATACGGAAGTAATTCTGAAGCGTAATGGTAGCAAAAGTCTGGG
>CAYRBM010000068.1:0-26856 GCA_964422425.1 uncultured Odoribacter sp. | reverse complement strand
AAACCGTAAAATCAAATCAATTGACTCTATTTTAGAATCGAACTCAGGTTATTAGCAAGTTTTTGTAGTTACTGTGCCACAACAAACTCAAAAGTTCCGGATGGCAGATGGGTGGTATAAATGTTGCTTTCGGCCTTTTTAGCCTCGTAAACAGTTTTTCCGTTGCGTTTTATTTCTACACCGCGCAGGTTAACCGTTGCCGAACTATTGGCCGGAATAACCACCGAATAAACCACTTTCTTTCCTTCGCGTTTCCAGCCCGACTGAATCTCTCCATACGGTCCTTTGTGGCTGATTTGTAACGAATTCAGGCCTTTCACAAAATTGGGTTCGAGCAATACATTGCGGAAACCTGGTTTTTCCTGATCAGGTTTTAGTCCGCCGAGCGCTTTGTAATACCATGCGCCGATTTCGCCAAACATGATGTGGTTGAGCGAGATATCGCTTTTGGCATCAATCGGCCAGTTTTCGTAAAGCGAAGTGGCGCCGTTCACAATCCACCATCCCCACGACGGGAAATCCTGCTGTGCGGCTACTTCGTATGCCAGATCGGCATATCCATTTTCACTCAATGCATTCAAAATGGTTTTGGTCCCGAGCAAGCCAACATCCAGATGTTTTCCATCGGCGATCACTCGATTGGCAAGGTTTTCTGCGACCTTGGCCTTCAGGTTTTCAGGAACAATTCCCCAGAAAAGCGGTGCACTCAACTCGGTTTGCAATCCTTGCCCGTAAATTCCGGTTTCGCGGTTCAGGTATTTGGTATTGATAGCATCGGCAATTTTTTTGGCCAGTGCCGAGTATTGCTGATAATCGACTTCTTTCCCGAACAATTTGGCGGCTTTGGAGAGGATTGTAGCATCGACAAAATAGTAAATCGATGAGGTCAGTTCTTTCGGAGCCTTTGATTTCACGGGAACCCAATCGCCCAAACCCCAGTCAGTAATACCATTCGGACTGATATCGGTAATGTGATCGACGTAACGTTTGAGTGCGTCGTAATTATCGGCCAGTAATTTCGAATCGCCATTGAACAGGTACACATTCCACGGAATAATGGCAATGGTGCTGGTCCAATCGGGCCCGTTGGCCCAGGTATAGCCCCATCCACTTGTTGGAATGATCGCCGGTAAAACTCCGTTTGGCTGTTGTTCATCGCGATGATCGGCCAGCCATTTTTCATACACCGTAATTCCATCGAAATTATACAGGCCGGTTTCGCTGGCAATGTGCGCATCGCCCGTCCAGCCGTTCTTTTCGCGCTGTGGACAATCGGTTGGGTAACCATACAGGTTCGACAAATACGATACGTTGGTGGCTTTCCAGATTTTATTGAGCACTTCATTCGAGCTACTCAAATTTCCAACCGGAGGTACATCGCTGTGCATAAAAATTCCGGTTAAACCCTGTATTTCAATTGGTTTATTACTGATTACCTCAACATACTGAAATCCTTTGTAGTTAAAATGCGGACAGAAGGTTTCAACGCCATCACCGTTCAGAATGTAAATATCGGTTTGAAACGGATCTTTATCGTCGGTAGGCCGGTAATGCACATCAATGTTCGATTGATCAACCGAACCATCTGTTTTCAGACGTTCGCCATGTTTTAGCCTGATTTCCGTTCCCTTCTCCCCTTTCACACTGATCCTGCTGATCCCGGCAATATTTCGGCCCAAGTTGTATACCCATTTCTGGTCGGCCAGTTTGGTCACTTTCACCGGGCTGATTTCTTCCACGAACCGGATGGGGTGCAACTGCTGCGCTACGATATTTTGCGAAGGTGCGTTTACCGGGATTGTATTTTTCCATTTCGATGCATCGAATCCCGGTTTGTCCCAACCCGGCTGATTCAGGCGTGCATCGTGGTGCTCTGCCGTGTAAATACTGTTGAAAATAATCGGACTCAACGACGTTTTCCAGTCGGTGCCCGATTTGACGATTTCCTCGCGGCCATCCTGGTATGTGATGCGCAAATCGAGACAAAACTTGGGGCGATCGCGCCATGGCGCTTCATGAAAATACCAGACTGCGGTTGACTGATGGTTGTACCAGCCATTTCCGAGCAAAACTCCCAGAACGACATCTTTCGCATTAACAAGCGATGTAACGTCGTAAGTTACGTACAGTGTGCGGCGATCGAACCGGGTGTACATGGGGTCGAGGCGGTGATTACCTACGCGCTGACCATTGATTGAAAGTTCGTACAACCCGGCAGCAGCCATGTAAATACGGGCGCTTTTCACTTTTCCTGAAGGCTGAAACTGTTTCCTAAAATAAGGCGCGGCTTTCAGATTAATGTCTTTTGAATCCGAAATCCATTCGCCTTTCCAGTTGCTGATGTGCATCATTCCGGTTTCGAAACTGGCAATCCGCGATACAGCCATTTTTTGATGGTCTTTGTCCCAAACAGTCACCGACCAATAATATTTGGTAAACGGCTGAAGAGTCTTTCCGGCATAAGTAACCAGCATTTCGGGGCCTTGTATCCGGTCGGTGTTCCAGCAATTTCCTTTGCCGGAAGCCACTTCAACTGAATCGGCCCCGACCAGCAGCTGATAAGCTGTTTGCAACGCGCCCTCCCGAGAGTCATTCATTTGCCATTGAAGTCGGGGATTGTGATTATCGATCCCGATTGGATTGGCAAGATGTTCGCACTGGAGATTAACGGGCTGTGCAAATGAAAAGGAAGAAAGGAGCGTCAACGCTCCTAACGCTAAAAGTTGTTTGTATTGCATTATCGTTGGTTTAGTGATTTACATGCTGCGAAAGATAACGAATTCGTTAAAACCAAAATACAATAGAATCTATCCGGAAATATTTTTAACAATTTTACCTTCAATATCAGAAGTCAAAATTGAAAATTTATTCGGCATTCTTTCTTAATTTTGGGTTCAACAACCTTGAAAACAAACCAAATGGAAAAAGTAATTGCCTGCTGCGGAATCAACTGCGCCAACTGCGACGCCCGCATTGCCACCCTTGCCAACGACAACGAATTACGCGAAAAAACTGCAGCAACCTGGAAAGTAAATTACGGTGCCGATATTACTCCTGAAATGATAAACTGCACTGGTTGTCGCGAGGAAGGACCCAAATTTGCACATTGCAGCCAATGTGAAATACGCAAATGCGCCAATGCAAAAGGTTATAAAACCTGCGCCTCGTGCGATCAACTCGACACCTGCGAAACCGTTAAAAGTCTGCACCAGTATTTACCAGAAGCTTTGCTGAATTTGAAATCGTTGAACTGATTATCCGTGCGCTAAAGCAAAAAAAAAGAGGCTGTCTCTTTCGAAACAGCCTCTGGTAATAAATGTCGTATATAATTGTAAACTAAGCTAGTTTAACATTAACTGCATTTAATCCTTTGCGACCTTCCTGAAGGTCAAAAGTAACTTCGTCATTTTCTCTTACCTGATCGTTAAGACCTGATACATGAACGAAATACTCATTCTTTGATACAACATCGGTGATAAATCCAAATCCTTTGGATTCATTGAAAAACTTTACTGTTCCTTTATTCATAATAATTTTGATAAAATAATGTGGGCGCAAGCTACGCATATAAATCGGATAAACTACAACTATTTGAAAATAAATATTTTTCACTCCAAACAGCCGAAAACAAACGATTAACCGCGTTTCTCGAGCAACACCACATTCTCAACATGGTGCGTGTGCGGGAACATATCTACCGGTTGGATGCGGATTACCTGGTAGATTTCGTCCATCAAAGCCAAATCGCGGGCCTGGGTGGCCGGATTGCAACTCACGTACACCACGCGATCGGGAGCAGCTTCCAAAATGGTCTTTACCACATCTTCATCCATTCCGGCGCGCGGCGGATCGGTAATAATGACGTCGGGCTTTCCGTGCAGGGAAATAAACTCACTGGTCAGAATTTTCTTCATGTCGCCAGCAAAGAAGCTGGTATTTTCAATGCCGTTCAGTTCCGAATTCACATGGGCATCTTCAATGGCCTCCGGAACATATTCAATTCCAACTACTTTCTTTACGTTGCGGGCCACAAAGTTAGCGATGGTTCCGGTTCCGGTATATAAATCGTACACCACTTCCCCGCCCTTCAGGCCGGCAAATTCGCGGGCCACTTTGTACAATTCGTAAGCCTGTTCGGAGTTGGTTTGGTAAAAACTTTTGGGCCCAATCTTGAATTTCAGGCCTTCCATTTCTTCCAGAATATGGTCTTTTCCTTTGTAAACCAGTATTTCCTGATCAGTAATTGTGTCGTTGCCTTTTTCGTTGATTACATACATCAGCGAACTAATCTGCGGAAATTCAGCGGCCAAAGCCGCCATCAAACCTTCGATATCTTCCCGATCATTCCTGAAAAAACTAACGATCAGCATTACTTCTCCGGTGGTCGATGTGCGAATGATAATGTTTCGCAGCAAGCCCGACTGAATCCGCCGGTCGAAATATTCCAGTCGGTTTTCGTCGGCGTACTTTTTAATGAAATCGCGGATTTGATTCGACGGATCGCCCTGCAACCAACATTTGTTGATGTTGATGATTTTATCGAACATGCCCGGAACATGGAAACCCAGCGCATTCATGTTAATGTCGTCGCCTTCCAAACCCATTTCGGCGCTCGTCAGCCAACGTTTGTTCGAGAAGCCAAATTCGAGTTTATTCCGGTAAAAAGTGGTTTTCTTCGAGCCTAAAATCGGGGTAATCTCCGGAAGTTCAATCCGTCCGATGCGGCGTAACTGGTCGGCTACCTGCTTTTGCTTATAAAAAAGCTGCTTTTCGTAGGGAAGAAACTGCCATTTGCAGCCGCCGCAAACCTCAAAATGCTCGCAAAATGCGGGAACGCGGTCGGGCGATTCTTCAACCACCTGTTTTACGATGGCTTCCATGTATTTCGTCCGCTTTTTGGTAACCTGCAAATCGACCACATCGCCCGGAATTACATGCGTGGTAAAAACCACCACATCATTCACGCGGGCAATTGCTTTTCCTTCGGCTCCAATATCGGTAATTCGAACTCCTTCCAAAAACGGCTTAATTTTCCGGCCTCTTCCCATGATTTTCAAAATTTCCGGCAAAAGTAATCAAACTTCCTGTTTATCTTTACCTCAAATTAAAAAGCCATGACTCGCATTAAAAAACGATACCTCATTCCAGCCATAATTCTGCTGGTTCTGTCGATTGCCTTATTTTTCCTTTCCGATATCGCAAAAAACTACCTCATTAAAAACAGCGAAAAGCTGATTGGCCGAAAGATTACCGTTGGCGAACTGCATTTCAATTATGCCAAAGTTGCGGTGCAGGTCAAAGATTTTGTGCTATTCGAGGATAACAAAACCGATCAGTTCCTGTCGTTCAGCGAGTTTTACATCAACCTGAATCCATGGACGTTGCTGCAAAACGAATATTCGGTATCCGAAATCAGGCTGACCGACCCGAAAGTACAAGTCGTTCAGAACGGCGAATCGTTTAATTTCGACAGCCTGATCCCCAAAGACACCGTAGAAGTGAAAGACACGACCGCCACCGAAATTCTGAAATTCACCATTGAGAATATCCAATTGGGAAATGGTCATTTGAAATATGTCGACATTCAGAAAAAAAGTGAACTCGACATGAAAAACCTGAACCTAAACCTGCCGCTGATAGCGTGGAATAACGAAAAATCGAATATGGGCGTTGATTTTACGCTGGGCGAAAACGGACGCGTGAACATACAGGCCACTGTTGACAATCTGGCTAAAAAATACCAGATCGACCTGGTAACCGCAAATGTTGATATACAACCTGTAACTAGTTATCTGACTGACTATTTCGATGTACAGTCGCTGCGCGGTGCATTGACTTCGAAGCTGAAAATCGTGGGCGACATGAATGAGGTCATCAACATTTCAATCTCCGGAAATGGAACCGTTGGCAACTTTTCGGTAACCGACGGGCGTTCGGAACAGATTATTTCGGCGCCCAAAGTTTCGGTTGGCATCAACGAAATGAACCTGAAAACCTTCCGCTTCGCCTTCGGAAAAATTGAACTTGATCAGCCCAAATTAATGGTTATCCGCGATAAAACGGCGATGAACATTCTACAGTTTTTCGAACCGCTTTTCAGGAGCGATTCAATAGCAGCTGCAAGCGCGACTGTCCAGGAAGCATCAACGCCGGTGACCTACAGCATCGACACCATCCGAATCAACAACGGACTGGTATCGATTGCCGACAACACGCTGAACCGCCCGTTTACCTACGACCTGAACGAACTCAATGCAACTATGACCGGCCTTACCGAAAGCGCCGACGAAATTCCGGTTGAATTCAGCACCAAACTGAACAATAAGGGCGAATTAACAGGAAAAACGGTTTGGAGTATGATGGATTTCATGAAATTGCAGATGAATGCCAAAGTGAAGCGCATGGATTTGGTCAGCTTTTCGCCCTATTCCGAATATTACATCGCGTCGCCCATTACGCAGGGCTGGTTCAATTACGATTTAGGCCTGAAGATGACTACCACCAGTCTCGTCAATACCAACAATGTAAAGATTGAAGAACTGGAATTTGGCAAGCGAACCAAAGATACCACCGCCATGAAAGTGCCCATCCGCCTGGCTTTGTACATCATGAAAGATGCCAACGACGTGATTGCTTTCGACTTGCCGGTTTCGGGAAATCCTTCGGAACCGCAGTTTAAATTGGGAAAACTGATTTGGAAAACGCTGGCCAACCTGATGATTAAAACTGCTGCTTCGCCGTTTAAAGCGTTGGCCGGTTTGGCAGGAACCAATCCCGAGTCGCTCGAAAAACTGCCGTTTGCCTTTGCCCAGGATTCGCTGAATCAACAGCAGCGCGATGATTTGACCAAACTGGCCGCCATCCTGAAAAAGAAACCAGAGCTAACTGTTGCGTTCACCCAGACCACCGATCCGGAAAAAGAAAAAGTGCAGTTGGCCGTTGAACTCACCAAAGCTGATTATTTAGCCTCGCTGGCAAGTGATCCAAATGCACCTCAAATTATCGCTTCCGACTTAAAAACGGATGATGTCAACCTGCTGGCTTTCATTCGAAAAACCGTTCCGGCTGTTGATTCGCTCGGTATTGAAGCGGCTGCCATTAAACGCACCGAAACCAGTCGGGTGGAATCACGGTTTCAGGAAATATTAAATATCCGGAACAAGGCCATCACCGACTTCCTGGTTCAAAACCAGGGAATTCCGGCGGAATCAGTGCAGGTTTCAACAGCCGATTTCAGAACACTTCCGCAGGAATTAAGGATTCCTCAGTTTAAGGTAGAAGTGTCAATTGAATAATTACAAATCAGGAACATGGAAAAAATCATTGGATACTTTACTTTAAACTTTGGCAAGCCATTCATAAACAGTATTGATTCTAAGATTTCAGACCACATCAATAGTCTGAACCGCGAAGAGCGCCATGAGCTCCGATACCGGCTTTTTAACGAGGCCCGTAAACTCGAAAAAGACAACGACGGACAACAGGCCTTATTCTGGTTGCAGAATTGCTTCGATGCAATTGACAAATATATGTTTCGGATGCACCGCGTATTTTTCAGTCCGGGCACCGATATTTTGGAGACTATTTCAGATTTAATCAGGCAGGCTAAAAAGACACTCGAAATCTGCGTGTTTACAATCACCGACGAACGACTGGCAAACGATATCCATGCTGCTCATCAGCGCGGAATTCAGGTTCGCATTATTACTGATGACGATAAAATGTTTGATCGTGGTTCGGCAGTCAAAGGATTCAGAAAGGAAGGGATTCAGGTTAAAATAGACAGGTCGAGGTATCACATGCACCACAAATTCGGAATTATTGATTCGCGGATTGTCTTTACCGGTAGTTTTAACTGGACCTACACGGCCACCAAACACAATCAGGAAAACCTTTTGGTGACGACCAATTTCGACATTATCAGGCAATATTCATCCCAGTTCGATCAGCTGTGGAAAGATATGTTTAAGCTTTAACCTGAAGATGCCTCCAAATAAAAAAACCGCCTTTTGAGCGGTTCTTTATCTTTTTGGATGATCGACTATTTCACTTGTAATTCACCGTTTTCAGCTGCCTTAATCAAGTCGGCATTGGCAATCACAATCACTTCAACCCGACGGTTCAAAGCGCGATTTTCAGCAGAGTTATTCTCAACCATCGGCTGAGTTTCACCAAATCCGGTCACCGTTAATCTTGAAGTAGATACATTCTGACTGGTTAAAAATTTGGAAACACTGGCAGCCCGTTTTTCGGACAAGGTTTGGTTAAACGCATCCGATCCAGTATCGTCGGTATGACCGTTGATGTGCAGATTGGTATCTGGGTATTTATTCAATACTTCAGAAAACTTTTTTAGCTCTTCCTTCGATTTGGCGCTCAAATCACTTGAATTCAAGGAAAAAAGTAATCCTGAGTCAAAAGTAACCCGGATTCCTTCGCCAACACGTTCGATTTTGGCAGCTTCCATTTCTGCTTCCATCTCTTTAGCCTGTTTGTCCATATATTTTCCAATAGCGGCACCAGTTGCCCCGCCAACAGCGGCACCAACAGCAGCTCCAACAGCCGTATTCCCGGCCAGTTTACCAACTCCCGCACCAAGTAAAGCACCGGCGCCAACGCCTATTGCGGCCCCTTTTCCTGTTCGGCTCATACTTTTACAGCCAAACAACAAACCGATTACCAGGATAAATGATAATGCGTGGGTTAATCTCACTCTCCACATTGTTTTAGTTTCCATTTCTGATTGTTTTAAGATTATACTTTAAAGAACGTAAAATTAAGTCTGAAGTTTAGAAACTGACCCCAAAATACAAAAACAATTAATAAAAGTCAGGAAATTTTAACGTTACGGCTAATGCTTTTTGAGCAAGTCCGTCATCCTCCTGTCGAGCTTTTGACCATACCAATCTTCGTAATCGATATCCATGCGTCTGGAGTCGAGAATACCAAAATCACCCTTTAAATTCCATAGTGCATACCCGATCTGATTTTCAGTTAATAATTTTGAGTACATCACCCGTTAGCTTAAAAACTGTCGCATATTGTAAGAACGAAAGCATACGAATTTAGTATTTAAAATCTAATCCGTTGCAACAGATAAAAAAACCATTCTACTGAACAGCAAATCAATTCAAAGCTTATATTTGCGGGTCTTTTGAAATCGATTGCATCTGGCAATTATCCCAATTTCAACTTAATATTTCTAGTTATGATTCTTGATAAACTTGAACATGCAGCTTCTTATGCCGCAATCAGTGAAAACCTAAAAAAAGGGTTTGATTTCCTGCTGAATACCAACCTGTCGGCTCTTGAAACCGGCCGATATGAAATTGACGGAACCAATGTTTTTGCGCTGGTCAGCGAATACGACAGCAAAGCACACCAGGACTGCCGGCTTGAAGCACACCGCGACTATGCCGACATTCAGTATATTGTTTCGGGACGCGAAGCCATTGGCTATGCCACCCTGCAAAATCAGGAGGTGACAACCGAATACATCCCGGAAAAAGATATCATTTTCTTTACCGGAGATACTACTCCGCTGATTTTGGAGAATGGAATGTTTGCCGTGTTTTTTCCGCAGGATGTACACCGCCCGTGTATGCAAATTAATGGTCCGGAAAAAGTAAAAAAGGTGGTAATTAAATTAAAAGTGTAAGCTTTCTCCGGAAAATTCCAATATTCGGATATGAACAGTCCTGTGCCTGCATAAACCAACAGGCGCAGGACTTTTTTTCATATCTTTAACCAGCTATTTCAGATTAACCTAAACCAGCAAAGTTCATGAAGAAATTATTTCTGAAGATTGTCCTTCCCATGTTATTCCTTGGTACAAATCTTTATGCCCAGGAACGATACAAAGAAGAAATTACCGACTCAGTCAAAGTTGAAACCTTAACCTACGCGTTTAAAGACGGTAAACCGCTTGATTTGGACGTTTATTCCCCGGCTTTCGATAATCAGAGCAATCGTCCGCTGATTTTCTACGTTCATGGTGGCGGATTTTCAGGAGGAAACAGGAACACTCCGGGTATTCAGACCTTTTGCAAAAAACTGGCTCGCTGCGGATATGTTGTTTCATCCATCTCCTACCGGTTGCTGCGACAGGGAACTTCCACTGCCTTTGGCTGCGATTGCCCGGCTGTTGACAAGCTCAACACCTTTAACGAAGCCGTGAAAGATCTTCAGGATGCTACTTTTTTCATGATTAAAAATCGCGAAAAAATGGGTATTGATCCTCAAAGAATAATTATCTCAGGAAGCAGTGCCGGAGCCGAAACAGTGCTGAACACGGCCTATCAGCCTCCTTATTGCTATGGGCTCGACAGCGGCCCTGTTTCGTACGCCGGAGTTATTTCGATGGCTGGCGCCATACCCGATACTTCGCGTATCTTTAAGGAATCGGCCATACCTTCACTGTTTTTTCACGGAACCTGCGACAATCTGGTGCCCTATGCAAGCGCATCACATCATTATTGCCAGGAAAATCAGCCCGGCTATTTAATGCTGCACGGATCATACACCATTGCTCAAAAGCTGAAAAAACTGGAAACTCCCTATTGGCTTTATACCTATTGCAATGCTGCACACGAAATTGCAGGCAGTCCCATGTCGGCTAACCTGAACGAAATCGTTGAATTTTGTTATTCCTATGTGGTAAAAAAAGGGACTGAGCAAAAGACCACCGTGATCAAAGGCAACAGTAAAAAATGTGAATATCAAACCTTTAATTTTTGCACCGAATGAAACGTGTTTTGTTTATCATCCTGATTCTGGCCAGTAATGTAATTCTTGCGCAGAACATCCGTGTAATCACCTACAACATCCGTTACAACAATCCGGGCGATGGCGTCAACGCCTGGCCTAACCGTAGCCAGCAGGTTGCTGCGCTGCTCGATTTTCATCAGGCCGATTTGTTCGGACTTCAGGAAGCATTAATCGGCCAAATCGAAGACATTCAGGTCCAGCTTCCCCACATGAAATGGGTTGGTGTTGGACGCGACGATGGCAAAAATGCAGGCGAATTCTCACCAATTTTCTACAATGCTGAAAAATTTGAAGGATTAAAAAGCGGAACATTCTGGTTGAATGAGGCAACCGACAAACCCGGATTGGGCTGGGATGCCGCCTGTAACAGGGTTTGCACCTGGATTATTCTGAAGAAAAAGAAAACCGGCACAAAATTCATCGTTTTCAACACCCATTTTGATCACATCGGGATGAAAGCCAGAACCGAATCGGCCAAACTGATTCTCAGCAAAATTGAAGAGAACAACCGGGAAAATCTGCCGGTTATTTTGACTGGCGATTTCAACCTTACGCCTCAAGCAGAACCGATTTCGGTAATTACCACAAAACTGAAGGATTCCCGCGCGATCAGCCAAAAAGCACCTTATGGTCCGGAAGGAACATTTAATTCATTTAAGTTCGATGCTCCGATGAAAGACCGTATCGATTATATTTTTGTAAACAGCAAAATTGAAGTGCTGCAATACGGTGTTCTCACCGACTCAAAAGATCAGAGGTATCCATCCGATCATCAGCCTGTTTTGGTAAGCCTGAAACTGAAATAAAATCAAAGGAAGACCTGATCAATTAGTCGTCGGGTCTTCCTCTGATTCCTCCGAATCTCCTACCTCAATAATTTCCTGCACATTCATAAACTCGTTGGCAAAACGGTCGATCCAATCGGTTACCTGACTGGCAAAAATGATTTTCTGCACGCGGGGCATACTTTCCGAAAGACGGTCGAATTGCGGATAGTTGAAGCTTTTGATCACCTCGTCGGCATCGTCGATGGCAAAAATCTTGACCATCGTCAGGTTGAGTGCATATACCGAATACAGCTGATTGAGGCGTTTGGCAGTACCAATCACCACATCCGAGCCCATGTAAATCTTGTCTTTCTGATCGTCGATGCGCTGATCTTCGCAGGCGGTAAAGACCCGCAAGTCTGTGTAACTGCCGAGTCGTTCGAATTCGGCTTTCAGGGCATTGGCGCGGTCAACATCAGCCACTACCACAATGGCGCGCGGATTATCGTCGAGCGATGCTTTCAACTTCTGCAATACAGTGATCACAATCGTAGTCGATTTTCCGGTTTCGTCGTCGGCTATGCAAATCAGGTCGCGGCCACTTTTGATTTTCGGGATGCAAATGTGCTGCAATCCGGTTGATTCGGTTAAGCCGTTCTCTTCGAGCGATTCCAGCAGCAGTATATCAAGTTTTTCTGTAAACATTGTGTTATTGACTATTGAATTATTTACGATTTACAATTTAAAAGTTCGGAGTGACTAAAGTGAACTAGAGTTCGGAGTTGTATTAGCTGCTGGCAACTAGCAGCTAGCAGCAAGTCTCTGAAATCTGCGACTGATCACTGACCACTACTTTTACCCAATCTCCACCACCGTTATTCCGGCGCCGCCAAACTGCACATGCTCGTCGCGGAAGCTTTTCACGGCCGGTTCCGATTTCAGGTAATTGCGGATCATTTCTTTCAGAATACCGTTGCCTTTGCCGTGCAGGATGCGTAATTCGCTAAAATCGAGCATAATGGCATCGTCGATAAACGCCTGAATTTTTTGCAAGGCCTCTTCGGTACGCTGGCCGCGGACATCAACTTCAGTCTTGAAATTCAACCGCTTTTCGCTCAAACCTTTGTTGATATTGGGCAACGTTTGGTTGTAGGTACGCTGAATTTTCTTCGCTTCGTTGTTCGTGATTCGCTGCAATTTGTCGCGGCTCACCGAGGTGCGGATATGGCCAAAAGCTACGATCGCATTTTTCTCGTTCAGTTCCAGAATTTCGCCCACATTTTGGTTGCCTGCCATCAGCACTTTGTCGCCGGGTTTCCATTCGTCGGGTTCCGGCGCTTTCTCCTTTTCTTTAGGCGGCTCGACTTTTTTGACCGACCGTTTCAGGTTGCGCCGCGACTCTTTCTCCTTTAATTTCTGAATTTTCTGGTTGATCACATCGTCCTGATCGGCAACCGGCGCTTCCACCACTTCATGCTTGAACTCGGCCAGTTTGGCGCGGATTTCCTTCGTCCGTTCCTTCTCTGCCTGCGTTTCGCGAATCTCGCGGATGGTATTTTCGATGCGTTTGTTGGCTTCCGACAGAATCTGATCGGCTTCCTGACGGGCTTTCAGCAAAATTTCCTTGCGTTGCTTGTCAAGCTGCGACAGATCGGTCTCGTATTTCTCGGCCATTTCGTCGAGTGTTTTTTCCACCTTGCGTATTTTCATTCGCTTGGTTTCCCAGTATCGTTTATCGCGCACGATGTCGCGCAGGTGCTTGTCAAAATTGATGTGGTCTTTCCCGATCTTTTCGGTGGCATCCTGCAATATGGTCTCCGGAAGGCCGATTTTGCGGGCTATTTCGAAGGCAAACGAGCTGCCGGGTTTCCCGATGTCGAGCACGAATAAAGGCTCCATTTTGGCTGAATCGTACATCATCGCTGCATTTTCAATGCCTTCAGATGACGATGCGAAATGCTTCAGGTTGGTGTAGTGCGTGGTGATGACTCCGAAGGTTTTCATCTCATTCAATTGCGCCAGAATCGATTCGGCAATCGCGCCACCAAGCATGGGTTCGGTGCCGGTCCCGAATTCATCGATCAAAATCAGCGTTTTGTCGTTCGAATTCTTCAGGAAGAACTTCATGTTCATTAGGTGCGAACTGTACGTACTCAGGTCGTTTTCAATCGACTGCTCGTCGCCGATGTCGATGAATAAACGCTCGAACACGCCGGTCGCGCTATTTTCCTTCACCGGAATAAGCAGCCCGCACTGCAACATGTATTGCAGCAGCCCGACGGTTTTCAGGCACACCGACTTACCACCGGCATTCGGCCCCGAAATGAGCAAAATATGTTTTTGAGGCGTCAGTCGAATGTTCAGCGGAACAACCTTGCGGTTTTCGCGGCGCAAATTTAGCATCAGCAGCGGGTGCACGGCATTCTCCCAATCTAACTGACATTTATTTTCCATATACGGCTTGATGGCGTTGAAATCGATGGCCAGAATGGCTTTGGCGCGTATGAAATCAATCTTACCCAAAAACTCGTACGCCTGCACCAAATCGGGCAGGTATGGGCGGATGTCGTTTGAGAAAATGGTCAAAATCTTTACGATTTCGCGCAGTTCGGCGTATTCCAGCTCGCGTATTTCATTGTTCAGTTCTACCACTTCGGCTGGCTCGATGTACGAGGTTTTTCCCGTGCCCGACTCGTCGTGTACAATCCCGTTCATTCGGCGTTTGAGCGACGACAAAACCGGAATCACAGCACGTCCGTCGCGAATGGCTACTGAAGCATCGTCTTCCACCAAACCATCGTCCTGCGCTTTTTTCAGGATGGCTTGCAAACGTTTGGAAACGCCCGACTGTTTGGCCAGCAAATCTTTGCGGATGCGCGCCAGTTCGGGCGAAGCGTTGTCTTTTATTTTACCGTATTTGGTCAGAATGGCGTCGATGCGGTCGATCACATAAGGATACACCTGCACGCCCGAAAGCATTCGTTTGAGGCAGGGAAACTGATCCTCTTTCGTGTTTTTCAGGAAGCGAACAATTCCTGAAATGGTTTCCAACGAGCGCTTCAGGTCGAACAATTCCTGAACTTCGAGGAAACGGCCTTCGATGCGGATTTTACCGAGCGCAGGGCGAAGATCGAAATAATAGCTGGTTGGGAAATTCTCCATTTCGCGCTGAATGGTCACAAACTCATCCACCAGAGAAAGGGTTTCGGTAAGCTGTTCGTAATGACTGATAAAGCGGATTTCGTCAACATGTTCGCGGCCCAGATCACTCAGACATCGCCCTTTAATCAGCTCGCGGATTCTATCAAAACCTATTTTGTTTTCAAAATTATCGGGATAAACCAAACTCATACTTTGCAATTAGTGGCACAAAAGTACAAAGAAATCTGCACTTCAGAGAGGCGGGTTGCATGTTGCGGGTTTGTTATTGTCAGTTCGAGTGCGACTTTAAGTTGTGCCCGTACTTGCCTTTGCGGAACGACAAAAACTGCCTATTATTTTTTCAGCTTTCTCCCCAACTTGCTTTCAGGTAAAACTGATTTTGCATTTAATGATGTCACTACCTTTTTCCCGGTTTTAGCCTCCAGTTCTTTCCTGGCCACATTGGCTACGTTACCGCCTTGCCTGGCTACCTTTTTACTTTCATCAAAGTTTTTTGGCTCTACCGCTTGCGAAATATCTTTGGTCGAAGCTTCGGCCAACATATTTAAAATGAGTTCAGTGTTGGTCATGTTGTCGCGCAGGTTTTCTTTTTTCAGACCTTTCAGTATTTTGTATTCTTTGGTCGTTTTGCCAGCCCATGCTTTGGTAATAATATCGGTAAGTGTAGCAAATTGTTGTCCTTCTTTCAGTCCTCGTTTTTTCCATTCATCGGTAAGCTCTTTGCGTATTTCAATGCTTTTCAGTCGTTGGTTTATCCAGTTTTCGGAATAGCCTAACTGCAAATATTGCTCTAAAGCCCTGTCAATAGTTAATTCTGGATCCTGCATTTCATCCAGCCTTTCGCTTGCCACTTGTGCCAGCCACAATTTAAAAGGCTCTGCCTTTGGTGATGGAATAGATTGTATCAGCCTGAAAAGCTGCTCTGGGTCAGCAACATCAGTTAATCGCATTTTACCATCAGGTGCTTTCATTTTCAACCCGTGACAGTTTGTCACGGTTTCATTTCCCTCCTCTTTTAACCTTTGTTTAAGTTTGCGCCAATATGCTGCGGCATCAACACTACCGGTAAGTATGGCAATAACATCAACAATAGATATATACCATTTCTCCTGATCGGCATCCCATAGGGTCCTTACCTTTTTGTCTTCAAAAATCTTTATAGCGTTTTCCTGCTTCATACTTTTATCCTGAATTATTTTGAAATCATGCGACTAATATCCTATTGCTGTAATGTTTTGGCACGGATCGAAAATCCACTCCAGCGAAGAGTCTTTCAAATTCTTTTATTCATATTAAACAATTCGATATTAGATTCTTTAATTCCAATTTCTTGAAGTTTTGACAAATGAGTTTTTTTCTCATTTTCTTCATAAAAACTAACTTTCCATTCTATATTATTATTTGTTTGATTTACGATCTCCTGAAAATATGGAATGTCTATAGAATTTAATGAATGTCCTAATATAATTATCTCTTCAATACCCTTTAAGCTTTCAAAAAAGTTTAGGTTTTCAGAGATAATTTCTTTTACTGGTTTTTGAAACGCATAAAAAGGAGACTTTGAAACATTTTCAGAATCCGAAATTATTGTTCTAGTGCTATCTCCATTTTCGTCTATTTCTGGCATTTCTATTAATTCTGCATTATGCCCAAAAATTAAAGAGTCATAATTTTTTTCAATATCACCATGGATATGAAGTATATTCTCGCATGGAATTTTATAAACTTCTTCCAATGTTAATGTATAATTAAAGTTTAGGAAAATGGATTCTACTTCAAAATCAATCTTTTTATCGATTGAGTCAAGGCTTATTTGATTCAACCAATTTTCAAAGGCATCTCTAATTTTTTTAATTAATTCATCAGTTTCTTGTTTTAAATCATCTTCTAAGCCAAATAATAAACTTGACGTAAAGCTTTCATCTTGAATATTTATATTATTTTTTTTATCAAAGAATGATTTCCAATCAAAGGTCCCTAAATCACTTTCAAAGTCGGACCACAAACCTTTTTCATTTGCTTTTAGTTGAAAATAATCTTCAAAGATATTTTCTACTTCAGTATAATTGGCAATTACAAACTCGTGAAAATCATTATAACCCGTCGGCAGTTTATGATACTTGTCAAAGCCATTTCCAATGATGTAAAGTTTAGTCATTTTCTTTCATTTATAAGGGTTATGCGGCCTTGGAATATCCCACAACGTATTTCATTTACATATGTGCGCTTATTTTTCATCTATTATTAAACTGAAATGCTACTCTACTAAGTTAAAATTTAACATCTCAAGAATGTCGATTGTAAAGCAGAATGTTTGATGTTTCAGGACAGATTTTTATTTCATCTGCCTTGCCTGCACAAGTAGTCAAACACGCCACACAGGTAGCCGTTTATTTTCCGCTGAGAGCAACTTATTTTCCAAAGGTAGCCGGTCATTTTCCGCCGCCGGAAGCTTTCACACGACAAGGAGTAACCTGCTAAACACAGAGAGTAATTCACTTTTCGTTGAGAGTAGCTAATTCTCCGTTGGCGGAATCTTATTCACCACAAAGAGTAACTTATTTTCCACAGGTAGCCGTTCATTTTCCATCGGCGGAAGCCTATTTTCCACAGAGAGTAAGTTATTTTCTGCAGAGAGTAGCTAAACAGTTTTGAGTTTGTAACTCAATTTCATGTTTAATTTCAAGATACTGCGTCACAGAAGCAGAACCAACAACCACTTGTTTCCTCGAATGATTACACGAGGGGCAGTTAGGGCGATTTTCTTCAAATCCTGAACTTGAAACCTGGAATTTGAAACTTGAAACTTTCGGCTACCCTTTCGGCACCTTCTCACCTGGGAAGCGGTTCGCCCATTCTTTCCAGAACAGTTTTACTTCCGACTTCATTTCCTTGTGGAGCATCAAAATCCCGACAAGGTTAGGCAGTGTCATCAGCGCGATGGTAACGCCCGAGAGTGTCCAAATAATGGTGGTATCGGTAAACGAAGCAATGAAAAAGCCAATCACATAAACAATTCGGAAGTACATGTCGGCTTTCACGCCAAACAGGAAAGTAATGGCCCGCCCGCCATAGTACGACCACGAAATGGCCGTTGAAAAGGCAAACAGCAAAATACCGATGGAAACGATGTATTTTCCGTACTGGCCAAACCAGCTTTGGGTAAAGGCTTCGGTAGTGAGCGGTGCACTGTGAATGAGCGATTTCCCTTTGAAAACAAGTTTTTCGGTATTGGTTACCTTTCCATTTTGTACAGGAATTTCGCCGGTCAGGTTCTTTCCGTCTTTCAGCACCAGCACATCCTCGGCCACCGACCGCGATTGAATAATGGTTACATCGCCTACAATTTTTCCATCATTTACAGCCAGGTTTCCGGTAAACGTTTCCAACTGCTTTTTCCCGGAAATGTATTGATACAGTGTTTCGGTCCCTTCCGGATTTTGGTCGGAATAAACGCCTTTCAGGATAACCATGTCGGTGTACTGAAACTGGTTGTCGATCTTCTTATTCCAGAGCCCCGACGACAGAACCACCATACCAGTCAGCATACAAATGATGATGGTATCGATAAACGGTTCGAGCAAAGCCACCAAACCTTCGGAAACAGGTTCGTGGGCTCGGGCCGCAGCATGGGCAATCGGCGCAGAGCCTTGTCCGGCCTCGTTCGAGAACAAACCACGGTTGACGCCACGATTAAAGGCAAACGAAAATCCGGCGCCCAAAAATCCGCCAACGGCAGCCGTTCCAGTAAACACGTCGCCCACGATCGAAATCAGGGAAGGAATAATATTCTGGTAATTATAACCAATCACACCAACCGCCCCAACAAAATAGATGATGGCCATAAACGGCACCAGTTTTTCGGTGATTTTGGCAATGCGCTTGATCCCGCCGATAATAACAAAGGCCAGAATGACTGAAAGAACTGCCCCGGTAACGATTGGCTTAATTCCGAAGGTGGTAAAAACCGAGCTGGCAATGCTGTTCACCTGCGGTAAACTGCCCGTTCCGAACGACGACAGCACCGTGGCAACAGCAAAGATAACGGCCAGCCATTTCATGTTCAGGCGGTTCTTCATGTAATACATAGGTCCTCCCGCGACGGTTCCATCCTCGGTAATCTCGCGGTATTTATGCGAAAGCGTCACTTCCACAAACTTGGTGGTCATCCCGATTACAGCGGTCATCAGCATCCAGAACAGCGCTGCCGGACCGCCCAAATGAATGGCCAGCGCCACGCCGGCAATGTTTCCGGTACCAACCGTTCCTGAAAGTGCTGTGGCCAATGCCTGAAAATGCGAGGTATCGCCCACATCGCCTTCGCGGTCAAACTTTCCGCGAACGATGCGAACAGCATGCTTTAAATAGCGGAATTGTGGAAAACGGAGATAAAGGGTAAAAAATAAACCCGTTCCAAGCAGGAAATAAACAAACCACTGGGAACTACCGATATAACTATCAATTAAGGTCAGAATTTCATTCAGTTTGTGCATAAGTCAGGTCAGATCGTTGATGATTGGCTAAAAGTAACAATATTATTGAAAGAATAATGACTGAAAAAAGCTGATGCCACCCGCTTGGGGAGCAGTTTTTTAACTAAATTTGTTACAAATCACAAAAACAGAAAACTATGCTACCCAAATTTTTGCTTGCCGACAACTCACAGGAAATGCCTGATATGTTGTATGTGGTTCACAACGAAGAACCCCGTTTTATTGTAGGAAGTGACATCGAGGATTTTAGTGTCAACCAGCAAATCTACTGGATTGATGAAAAACCCGCTGACAAGGCACTGATTCAACAGTTACTTGAAGATGCCGAAGAGTTTCTGGAAGCAGAACTCGAAAATCAGGACAATTATTTTGAAGACGAAGAGGATAACTAAATGATATGGAACCACAAAAAAGACTTTACCGGTCAAAAGAAAAAATGATCGCCGGAGTATTGGCTGGAATAGCTGATTACTTAAACATGGACCCCACCATCGTACGGATTCTTTACGTTGTATTGTCCATTGCCAGTATTGGTTTCCCGGGGCTGTTGGCCTACATCATTATGTGGATCATTATCCCGGAAGAAAAATCGTACTAATCTGGGACGGTCGTTTGTAGTCATTCACTGTCATAAAAAACAATGAATGACTACTTAATGGCCACCTAATGATCATTTACTTCTGCAACTCATGCATTTTGCGGAACCTGTTTCAGGCTTAACTGGATTCGCTTGCGCGGTAAATCCACTTCAATCACTTTCACCTGAACATGCTGGTGCAGCTTCACGATTTCGGTGGGATCGCTGATAAACCGTTCGGCCAGTTGCGACACGTGCACCAATCCGTCCTGTTTTACACCCACATCCACGAAAGCACCAAACTTGGTAATGTTGGTCACAATGCCGGGTAAAATCATACCCACCTGCAAATCTTCAACTTTATAAATATTGGGCGCAAACTCAAATACTTTGGCAGCTTTCCGCGGGTCGCGCCCCGGTTTGGCCAGTTCCTTTTTAATGTCTTCCAGTGTTGGCATGCCCACCTGATCGGTTATGTACGCCGACCAGTTAATTTGCTTCTGAAGTTCTTCGCTCGAAATCAGTTCCTGAATGCTGCATTTCAGGTCTTTGGCAATGCGTTCGACCACAAAATACGATTCCGGATGAACAGCCGAATTATCCAGCGGATTTTCGGCACCCGAAATCCGGAGAAAGCCTGCCGACTGTTCGAATGCTTTGGCACCCATACGTGGAACTTTCGTCAGTTCTTTACGCGATGCAAATGGTCCGTTCTCTTTTCGGAAATCGACAATATTTTGCGCGAGCTGTGGTCCTAATCCTGAAATGTAGGTCAGCAGATGCTGCGAAGCTGTATTCACATTCACACCCACCATATTCACACTCGACTCCACCACCGAATCAAGGCTGTTCCTTAGTTTTTTCTGATCGACATCGTGCTGGTACTGCCCCACCCCAATTGACTTTGGATCGATCTTCACCAGTTCGGCCAGCGGATCCATCAGGCGTCGGCCAATGGAAACAGCCCCGCGCACGGTAACATCGTATTGCGGAAATTCGTCGCGGGCAATTTTCGACGCCGAATAAATCGACGCACCATCTTCGGAAACCACAAAAACCTTCAAATCGCGGTCGTAGTGCAGTTTTTTAATGAACGCTTCGGTTTCGCGGCTGGCCGTACCGTTGCCAATAGCGATGGCCTCTATCTGGTACGAACTCACGAGCGAGGTTATTTTGCGGGCAGCCTGCTTCGTTTCTTCCTGAGGTTTATGCGGATATATGGTTTCATTGTGCAACAGGTTTCCCTGGGCATCGAGGCAAACCACTTTACAGCCTGTGCGATAGCCCGGATCGATGGCCAGCACCCGTTTTTGTCCGAGCGGTGCAGCTAGCAGCAACTGGCGCAAATTATCGGCAAACACCCGGATAGCCTCCTCATCGGCCTTTTCTTTCGAACTGTTGGCAAATTCGGTTTCAATCGATGGTTCGAGCAAACGTTTGTAAGCATCAGCAACCGCCAGTTCGAGCTGCTCTGAACAGGCATTCGACGAATGAATAAAAAACCGGTTGAGCCTCTGTACAGCCTCATCGCTCTCAGGCGAAATAGTCACACGCAAAAAGCCTTCGTTTTCGCCACGCCTCATGGCCATCAACCGGTGCGACGGACATTTCCGCAACGGCTCGTTCCAATCGAAATAATCGTGGTATTTGGTGCCCTCCACTTCTTTTCCTTTCACCACTTTACAGGTAATCATCGCGCCAACTTCAAACGACCGTCGGACAATACCTCGTGCTTTTTCATTCTCATTCACCCACTCGGCAATAATATCACGTGCTCCGGCCAACGCATCTTCCACCGTTTCAACCTGATCGTTCAGGAACGATTCGGCCCGTCGTTCGATGTTATACTCGGCCTGCTTCATCAGGATTTTCGCCAAGGGTTCCAGTCCCTTTTCACGGGCAATCATAGCGCGGGTGCGGCGTTTAGGCTTGTATGGCAGGTAAATATCTTCGAGTTCGGTTGAATCGAAGCAATCGTCGATTCGCTTTTTCAACTCCGGAGTCAGCGAATTTTGTTCCTGAATGGTATTCAAAATGGTTTCCTTCCGCTTCAGCAATTCCTCCATTCGTTCTTTTTCGGTTTTGATGGCCTCCACCTGAACTTCGTCGAGGCTGCCGGTGCGTTCTTTCCGATATCTTGAAATAAAGGGAACAGTTGCTCCCTCGTCCAGCAAAGCGATGGTGTTATTGACCTGTTTTTCAGAAATCCCAAGCCGGTTGGCCATCAGAGCGATAATTCTTTGTTCCATAGCAATAAAAAATGAGGCACGAAGTTAATCGTTTTTGACGAAATCGAGATTGAAGTATCGGTGTGCAAAAGCACAATTTTATGAGGCAGTCCGTAACTTTTTTAACGCCAATGCCTAATTTGATGATCAGCAGATCATGATTTTTTCATCTAAAATCTATACTTTTATTCATTCACTTAAATTGAAACGTTTATGAAAAAATTTGTTTGGATGTTTATTTTATTGGCTGGTTTTAGCTTCTCAGCCTCACTGAACCTTCGGGCCGAGGTAAAAAAAACGCCACTGCTTGGCGAATGGCTTTACCAGGTGAGCGATGCCCCATATGGTTATGAAAAAGGCAGTCTGATTTTCGCAGAAAAGGAAGGTAAAACCGTTTGCGTGGTTAAACTGGAAGCCGGCGAACTGGCCGTAAGTGATCTGAAAATTGAAAAGAACAAAATTACATTTTCCGCAATGGTTGAAGGAAGCCCGGTAAAAGTAGAACTCACGCAGGAAAATAATAAGCTTTCGGGCAAGGTTGAATCTCCGGAAGGCCCTAAAGTATTGACCGCTGTTAAAAAATAATTCATTTTTACCATATAGATCAAGAGCCGGATTTTCATCACGAATCCGGCTTTCTTTTTCTCATTCAGTCAATTATACAAATAGCCCATCCGAAAAGCTGTTCGCCTGCTCATTTCATTTCAGAATAATTCATGATTAGTGAACTTGGATACCGTTGCTTTGATTATTTTTGAACAATCATTTTGACAAACAAACCAATTAAAACCAATAGAAAATGACAAACAGAAGAGATTTTTTGAGAACCGGTTCACTTCTCGTTGCCGGTAGTTTATTTGGAAGTCAGTTGTTAAAAGCATCAGCTGCTGAAAAAGGGAAAAAGAACATTGGCCTTCAGTTGTATTCGTTGCGTGATGCCATGAAAGCCGACGCCATGGGAACTTTAAAAAAGGTTGCTGATATGGGCTGGACTACTCTGGAAGCAGCAAACTATGCAGATGGAAAAATTTACGGAATGGCTCCAACCGAATTCAAAAAGGTGGTTAAAGGCCTTGGAATGAAAATGACCAGCGCTCATCTTGGCGGTCCAAATTATTCGAAAGACAAACACACTGAAGCCATCGACTGGTGGAAAAAAGCATTGGAAGATCACGAAAAAGTAGGTGTTAAATTCCTGGTAAAACCAAGTATGCCCATCCCTAAAACTTTGGATGAATTAAAAATGTGGTGCGATTTTTACAATGCCATTGGCGAAGTAACTGCTGCATCAAAGGTTCAGTTTGGATTTCACAACCATGCCCGCGAATTCGAGAAAATTGAAGGCGAAATCATGTACGACTACATGATCAAAAATACTAATTCAAAAAATGTATTCTTCGAAATGGATGTTTATTGGGTCATGAAAGGTGGCTACAAAGCAGTTGATTACATGGCCAAATATCCGGATCGCTTCCCGGTTCTGCACATTAAAGATGAAAAAGAAATTGGTGAAAGCGGACTGATTGATTTCAAACCAATTTACGACCTTGCCTACAAAAATGGGTTAAAAGACTCGTTTGTTGAAGTGGAAAGATACAATTTCGACCCGATAGTAAGTGTTCAGAAAAGCTACGATTTTCTGAAAGCTGCTCCTTACGTGAAATAAATTTTATTTGCTGAAATAGATGAAGCTGATAATTGGGTTAAATCCGGTTATCAGCTTTTTTTGTTTCAAAATGGTGTAACTGGTGTTTCAACCGAAACCCAAAAAGCACGGCTGCTGTTGTCAGACCAAAAACAAAACCCATCCAAACTCCGGGAGATCCCATTTTAAGAACAAAAGCAAAGAAATAACTTACCGGAAGGCTAACCACAATGTAGGAGAAAAAAGCCAGATACATCGGAATTTTTACATCAGCCATGCCTCGCAAGGCGCCAAGCAACACCACCTGCAACCCGTCGAATATCTGAAAAAATGCACCCACAATGAGCAAACTGGCTGCAACTTCAACCACCGCCGAATCGGAAGTAAAAAGCAAAGGCAAATAATACCTGAGCAACACGAACAAAATTCCCATCAGCAACATGAAAGCAACAACCAGCTGAAGCGAAGCAAAAATGGCACTTTTCAGTTCTTGCTTGTCGCCATCTCCAAAAGCATGGCTAACCCGAATCGTTGTACCCGACGCCAATCCAAACGAAATCATGTACGTCATCGAAGCCATTCCAATGGCAACCTGGTGCCCGGCCAGCGATTCTTTTGATATCCAGCCAAGCATAATAGCCCCAAAACTAAATGCCAGAACCTCTATCACCAGCTGAAATCCGATGGGGTATCCAATGGAAATAATCTGACGTATTTGCCCTCTGTTCAAATTTGAGTGGCTGGCTTTCTGAAAATATGTTTTAAATGAAGTCTTCTTCAGCACAATGAATACAAACAGTATGGGCATGATTATTCTGGAAATTAGTGTCGCATAACCTGCTCCGTTAAGCCCGAGGGCCGGGAAACCCAGTTTGCCGTATATCAGGATGTAATTCAGACCAATATTCACCAGATTTGAGATAATGGTGATCATCATGGCAATCCGGGTATTTCCAATGCCTTCAAAAAACTGCTTGATAGAAAAAAACAACATCATCGGAATGAGGGAAGAGACCTGAATAAGAAAATAAGGAATCGCTTTTCGGACCACTTCTTCACTTTGTCCCATCCGGTTCATAAAAAAAACTACCGACGACATAACCATACAAAGCAGAATGGATGAAACAAAATGAACCAAAATCCCGTTCTTTAGCCAACTTCCTACAATTTGCTGATTTTTTGAGCTGAACGACTGACCTACCAGAGGAGTTAAGCCATAAGTGATACCCAACCCAAACAGCATACCCACATGAAAAACATTGATGGCAAACGAAGCGGCGGCCAGTTCGGTTGTCCCGACATGACCAACCATCATGTTGTCGGCCAGATTAACGGTTACCTGTCCAATCTGGGCCAGAATAACCGGAACAGCCAAAGTCAGATTCTTGCGGTAAACAGGAAAAAAGTCAGAAATTTTCACGCACTGTCAGGTAAAATCAGGGACAAATTTACAAAAACTAGAGTGAGAACCAGTAGCTGAATTTCACCATGAATACGTTTTGTGATTTCACGTCGAATATATCGCCAAAACTTCCACCGATTGACTGGTCGAGCTTATCGGAATATCCTGAGCGAGTGTTGGTCCAAACCAGGTACAAGGTTGATCCGGGCCTGAATTCCCAGCGTCCGACAAGATTGGATCTGAATTCCTGGAAGTTGAAGTCGGGCTTATTAAATGAATAGCTCTTACCACTACCATTCAGATAGATTTCTTTTCCATCCGATGTTCCGGAATAGGTTAATGAATTATAGCGCGAACCGAGATCTTTGTTTGAAGCATCAGCCACTTCCCTGAAATTATCATATTTACCAATGGAGGCATAGGGGTTTCCGTAATACTGAATCGAAATCTCGGGCGATACAAAATACTCAAACCTCAGCGTGGATGAAATGGTATTTCTGTTGATGGTTCCAACCACATATTTGGTATTGCGGATGTACTCATTGTTATCGATGGTATGATCGAATACGGTGCGCGAAGTAATACTGAAACGATCATTGACCTGCCACCTCAAATGAGCGGTGAAATAGTTAGTCTTCGAAATCTGATCGGAGTAAAACCTCATTCTTGGTCCAAATGCCACAAACAAATCCTTCACCGAATTCGATTGAATAAACAATTCCGTATCGTAATAGCCGTCCTTATACAATTTGGGCCCTCCCCGAAGTTCGCGCGTATCGTATATATGGTAATACTTATTCAAATTTAAATAAGCATTCCACAGGTTGTTCAGCTGAAGATAACCCAGCACCTTCAAATGATCAAGGGTATTTTCCAAACCATAACTCCAGTTATGCGCCTGCTGAAAATCAACCGAGTAACTTCTGATAATTCCTTTTGGATTACTTACCTTGTAGGTTAACTTAAACTTTTCTTCAACAATATCGGCCTGATACAAATAGCCAACATCGTTTAAATCAACGCCGGCCGACCGCCAGTTTAACGAACCAACCGCCCGAAATTTACCGCTCCTTTTCCCTCCCTGAAACGAACCGCCCCAACCGGTAAGTCTTGTACGATCGGGATTATAGTCCAGGTGATCAGCATCTACTCGCTGGTAATAATGAACCGACGACTGCTGTAACCGGGCAATAGCTTCCTTTTCCCCTCTGATGTCGCTAAAGAAGCTTTTAAAATCGACAAAATATTTTCGCTTTTTCCAGTTGTGTTGAAAGTCAATACCCCCTGCTAATGCTGACTTAGGTAAAAATTTCAAATGATCATCGCGGATGTTGCGGAATGTTGAAGTCAGCATTCCTCCCACAACAGTGTTTCCTTTATTAAAATCCTGTTTTATTCTTCCGACGGCATAATTGGTGAATGGCTCAACGGCCATTTTTGTTTTCGAACCCGAATCATAAATCTTCGCATTTTCTTTGGCCGTAAAACTCTGGACTACTCCAACAGAGAGCCCTTTATCGGTTTTCCCTGTCAGTTTTAATGCACTCAGAATTGGTGTATTATCAACCACAGAAATGGTCTGATTACTTTCCAGCTGTGGCGAATAACTGGGAGCATGACCAATTCTTCGGCTATAAAAAAGCATATCATCTGAGGCTGTGTAATCCAGTACAGTATTACCTTCCAGAAAGAAAGGTCTTTTTTCATCGTAAAATACTTCGTAGGAAGTCAGGTTTAAAACAGAAGGATCGGCTTCAACCTGACCGAAATCCGGATTGATGGCATAATCAAGTGTGAATCCCGAATTCAGGCCAA
>CAYRBM010000067.1:0-27582 GCA_964422425.1 uncultured Odoribacter sp. | reverse complement strand
AGTACCCGAATCTGAAAGGTATCGAAATATTGCCCTACCATACAATGGGCAACAGCAAACGAACCAGCATCGGCATTGGTGAAAGCCTTTCGCATCTTGAAACTGTTCCCCCTGAAATGGCAGAAGAATGGATTGCCCGGTTAAAACAAATGGGTTGTGGAAAAGCAAAAATAGGCTAATTGGGTGCGCACTGACAAAAAAAACATTGACAGGAAATAATTTGAACAAAAAAAATCAGCTTTTAATGAGAAGAATTTACATTATAACCCTTCTAGTATTCATGGGTTTATCGACCATTATTCCCGAATTGCACGCGCAGGAACTTGGAGCTACTTTGTGTTGGCAGTATAAGGAATTGCAGGCTGGAGCCAGTTATCCATTCAATCAATCGATCACGAAATCGACATTAACCGAACCCGAATGGTGGGAAAACATTGCAGAAGAGGTTGAATTTTCCGGATTGGATTATGTGGCTTTGCTAAGCCGGGGCTACTCGCCCGGCCGCCCCGACAGGGGAGCCGGCCACCCGGAGAAGATAAAGGATCTGGTCAATGCGATGGATCGCCGGGCTATTAATTCGTTTAAACTGGCCATTTTCGACGATTGTCCGGCCTCGTGGACAGCCAATTCGAATTACGACAAAACTGGAATCTATTCAACCGACCCAAAATTCGATTGCGGCGATGTAAATAATTACAAGTATATCTGGGATTTAAACCTGAAAGAGGCAATCAAAAATATTCCTGATGAACGACGCTATAAAATCAATGGCCGAATGGTAATTATTTTCTGGTCGGTTAAATCAACCTGGATGACCAACATGGGCAATGGAAACCTGAAGAAAATACTGGAGCATATCCGCAAACAATGTCAGGAAACCTATGGGTTCAACCCCTATCTGGTAATAGCCCGAAACTGGTTCGATGCCGACAGCCAATGCAATAGCCCGGGAGTGGCAGATGCTGTTCACAACTGGTTTTCGTCGGCGAACAGCATTTCATTTACCAACTACAACTGGAATGGGCTAACGACTGGCGTTGTTACCCCGGGGTTTGGCCATCCGGATAATACACCGTTTATCGATCCGAAAGGCGGTCAGACGTTGATTCAGGGTCTGGAAGGAACCGTAAAATCGGGTGCAAGTCTTACCTTGTGCGAAGGTTTTACCGATGCTGCCGAGTCGGCCGCGTTTTGGAGAAGTAAAGATGTAACCTATTATAAATACCCGAACCAGCGCCTGAATATCTTAAGAAAATACAGCAAGGTCCCTTTCCCCGATCAGCTTAAAATGGAGGTGGAAACCTGTGACAATTATTCTGATTTAAGTACAGGAAACTCCGGTGGGACTTTTCGCGATGGAGATCTTGATATTGCCAAATCAAACGACATTAATGGCGGTTGGTATGTTACCGGCACACAGCCTGGTGAATTCATGGAATGGAAGGAATTGCCCATGCTGGCAGTCAACAAATTTTACATCCGCTACAAATCGCGGGAAGCTGCTTCTGTAAAGATTTCGGTGGATGGAACAGATGTTACAACCATCAGTCTCCCTGTATCCAACGATGTTTGGACAACCCTTGACGCCGGGAACTACAATCCCGGGGCAAAAGGTGAACACGCGGTACGCTTAACAGTGGTTTCCGGATCGCCCGATATTAATTACTTTACCCGGAACAGCATCTCTGCTGTACCGTTAAGTAGCGTGGGCATTTCGAAAAACAGTGCAACTTTAACCATTCATTCAACACTTCAGCTTGAAGCTACCATCAATCCGTCGAATGCCAGTAACCAGAAAATCAGATGGTCGACCACAAACGAAGCGGTGGCCACCGTAAGTACCGAAGGGCTTGTTACTGCCCGAGGACCAGGCTCTGCACATATTTGGGCAATTGCTGTCGACGGAGAGAAGTCTGCATCAATGCAGATTACAGTACCTGGAACCATTTTTCTTGACAATTGCGATCAGCTATCCTCGTGGGGATCGTCGTCGGGGCTTAAATTAAACAGCACGGATCCCAAACAGGGAACAAGCTGCATTGAGTTTTCCGGAAGCACCACCGATGAGTTTAAACGATCATTTTCACCGGCATACCATTCAGGATTAACTACTGAAAATGCAGTATTGAAATTCTGGTATTATATTTCCGATGTATCAAAATCGGGTACAGTCAGGGTGGAATTAGGCAGTGCCGGAAAGGCCGATGTGGACGAACTAAGCTGGCCGTTGACCGGATTGGTCAATGGCTGGAACCAGATTTCACTGAAAATCAGCCAGGCAACAGTACTTGGGTCACCAAACCTGAATGCCATCAATTGGTTCAGGATTTATAACCAGAAAACAGGCACAATCACCACCCGTATTGATGGGATTGAATTAACTGCTGATCAAGTGATTTCAGGAATAAAACCGGAACTTAATTTTGAAGAAAGTATTTCTGTTTTCCCTAATCCGTCAAATGGCATGTTCAGGTTTAAAAATTTACCTTCAAATGTGGTTTCAGGAAACTTTGAATTGAAGATATTTGATTTGGGAGGCCAACTAATGTATTCAAAAACAATTACCGATCCATGGGGTGAAGTTAAGGTTGATGGAATTACTGATGGTATTTTTATTTTTCAAATTTCGATGGAAGGAATCTCCTACAGAACCAAACTAATTATAAGAAAATGAATAAATCGAAATACGCTTTAATGTCGCTTCCAGCCTTCTGTATGTTGGCTGGTATTGCCAATGCCACAAGTGAAAAGAAAAAAGAGCATAAGAAAAAACCGAATGTCATCATTCTTTTTTCCGATCAGCACAACAAAGATGTGATGGGATTTGAAGGCCATCCCGATGTTTTGACTCCCAATCTGGATAAACTGGCCAAACAATCGGTCGTGTTCGACCGTGCTTATTGTACGACCGGAATTTGCGCTCCGTCCAGATCCTCGTTATTAACAGGACTGTATTCACGGACAATGGGTTTGCTTTCCAACGGTGAGAAAACCAGCGTCATCAACGAAGTGGTTTCATTGGCAACCGTATTTCAGCAAAATAACTATAAAACCTTTGCTTTTGGCAAGCGGCACACCACCGGCGCCATCGATGCAGGCTGGGATGTGCAGCAAAGTCATTTATGCGAGGAAACTCCGGGAAATAGTTACACCGAATGGGTCGAACGGAATGGCTATGGCAAAGAGTTCGCTGCGGATTGGGCAGCAGAGTTTGGCAAAGGTTCGTCGTGTTCAAGCTTTTCCGAAGAAAAGATACCCACAGGCGACTTGGGAACCCGTACTTCGGCACTTCCTGAAAATATGACGATGGAGGCTTTTACCACCCAACGCACTATTCAAATGATACGGGAGCAGGCAAAAAGCGATCAGTCCTTCTTCTGTTGGGCTACGTTTTACCGGCCGCATCAGCCCTATACGCCATTGAAAAAGTACATGGATTTGTATAATGTTTCGGCTTGGGGAGAAGGTCGGAAAAACGGGAGTTCCATTCGGAAACCTGCCAGTTTGTACGAACCCAAAGAGAATATTCCACCGATGATGCAGTCGATCCGTGATGGCGGCAACAAAGTTTGGAATGTCAACAAAGCTTACGCCGACGAGCAAATCTGGCGCAATCACATTGGGGCTTATTATGCGCTGGTTACCGAAATCGATCATTGTGTGGGCGAAATACTCAAAGCCCTCGACGAGGCTGGCATTGCTGAAGAAACCATCGTGATTTACACGTCTGATCATGGCGATTTTGTTGGCAATCATGGCATGGTCGAAAAAGCGGCACTCGGGCAAAATGTGTACGAAGACATTTTAAACATTCCTTTAATCATCCGTTATCCGGGGAACAAGCAAAAAGGGAAACGCAATGCGGAGTTGGTCAGTTTGGTGGATATCTATCCAACGCTGGTCGACTTACTCGGCTTGAAGATGCCGCAATTAAAATATCCCATTCAGGGGCAGTCATTTGCGGCAACGCTCACCAAAGGGAAGCCGATGAAGCGCGAGTATTTCGTGTCGGAAAGCTGGTCGCAGGCAACGGTCATTACCAAAGACTACAAGTTAGGAATCATGCTCGACCCCACCGATTATGCCCGCAAATTTGACTACCGGTCGTTTGGCGATCAGTTCTTTGTCCGGAAATCCGATTCGCTGGAAATTGATAATCAGATAAATAACGACTCCTATAAGTCTGAAATAGAAAAGCTCCGGAATTACTATCAGGATTTCACCTCAAAAGTTCCCGATATTGGGAAACAGGAAGTGGTGAAGAAATGATGGAATTCCAATGGTCGGGTGCTGAAAATTTCAGAACCTTTATGCGTATCATCATCTCAGAATCTTTTGCATGGCCCTGGCGTAACGTCGGCCCAATTCGCGAAGGGACTGAGCATCGAAATGCGTTTTGTCCCCTTTGTGTGTAAGTCCTTTGCTTGATACAAATGCTGCATGGGAATCATTTTTGGCAACTTTCTTTGTTTCAGCAGCTACCCGGTCGGCTGGACCTATTTTATTCCCTTCTCCGCGTACTTTCTCTTTGAAAAAAGTTCCCGGTTCACCGCAAACAAAAGGCGTATTTTGGTCCCCGGTGAGTTGACGCAACCGACCGATCAAATCAGTAAGTTTTTCACCATAATTGTTGCATATGGCCGGGTTCGAATCACTTTCTCCCTGATGCCAAAGTATTCCCTTGATTTGTCCGTATTGCATGGCAAACTGCACACGCTTGACCATATCATCCCACGGATGTGTTTTGGTTGCCTGATCAAATGCTCCCGGTTTCCATAAATCGATTGACGTACCGCCAACAGCGCATGGAATTAATCCAATGGTTTTCCGGCTCGATTGGGCCATTATAATGCCAAAGGTGCGCCCTAATCCGGTTCCTGCTTCTTTCTTGTCAAAATGAATGGGGTCGCGGGCAGGAACCCATTTTAAATCTTTGGTCAATGTCAAAACGGTTGTATATCCCACAGTATCCTGTGATTCGATAACTCCACGGCCTGCCATGTTTGATTGACCTACAAGCAGATAAAGATCAAGGTTTTTCGAATTATCTTCCTGGGCCTGAAGGCTGATCAGAAAAATAGAAAGAAGGAAGGCTAAAAGTATTTTCACACTAAAATAATTTGATTTTTAAAGGTAGTTTGGAACTCTATGTTGCTGAATTGGAACGAAGTGAAAATCCGCGACGCGAAAATTGATAATCATACGCTTGGGTATTGTGAAGCAACATGTTCGTTTCATTGGTTTATTCTAAAGATCACAAATATAAAACATGTATTCACAGAGGTTCTGAAAATTGCAGAATGTTTTTGTATGATTAACCCCGACTGCCTGATTAAAACGCTATTTTTGAACGTGTAACTGATTCAAATGAAACGAACATGTTGCCGTGAACACAAACACCAATGAATTGGAACGAAGTGGAAATCCGCGAAGCGAAATAATCTTCAGCAACGTGTGAGTTCCATCAGGCAATTAAAAACAAATTATCTTCTGATGAAAACTAACTAAATCTAAACCTGATATGAAAAAATCTCATCTCTGCCTGGTATTCTCATTTTTATTTTTCGCCTTGTCAGTCACCGCGCGTGACGCCGATACTGATCAATCTATTGCCCGGCATCGAAAAGGCTCAATGATAGTTAAAGCAAGGCCCGGCGCCGAAATAATCATCGAACAAATTCGTCACGAATTCTGGTTTGGCTGTGCTATTCCTGATGGCATATTCAACGGTTCTGCATCAAAATCGAATACAGAACAATTCAAACAAAAATTTCTGGAGAATTTTAATTCAGGAGTTACTGAAAATGCAGTAAAATGGGCAAATATGGAAAGGAAAAAGGGAGAAGTGAATTATGCCACAATCGATGCCATACTCGAATGGACTGAAGCCAATGAACTTCCGCTTAGAGCGCATAATCTTTTCTGGGGAATTCCGGAATTTGTTCAGCCCTGGGTGAAACAACTGTCAGACGAAGAACTGGAAATAACGCTACGGAATCGTGCTGAAACTGTGACCAAAAGGTATCGGGGCAGGTTTGCCGAATACGATTTAAATAATGAGATGGTTCATGGGAATTATTATGAAGATCGTTTAGGTGCTGACATTACCAAAAAAATGGCCAAATGGGCGAGAAGCGGAGACAAGAAAATCAGGCTTTTCCTGAATGATTACGATATTTTGACCGGCGTGAAACTTCCGGAGTACATGGCGCAGATCCGTTCCTTACTGAAACAGGGTGTCCCGATTGCCGGGATTGGTGTGCAGGGGCACCTTCATGCCGAGACTTTTGATCGTGCCAAACTGAAGAATGCACTCGATTCGCTGGCACAATTTAAGCTACCCATCAGGGTTACCGAATTCAACATTCCCGGTCAACGATCAAAATATTATAAAGACCGTACATTGCAGCTCACTGCTGAGGAGGAAGAACTGAAAGCAAAGGAATTGACCGATTATTATCGCATTTGTTTTGCTCATCCGGCGGTTGAAGGTATTTTAATGTGGGGCTTTTGGGAAGGTGCAAACTGGATACCAACTTCGTCGCTCTACAAAAAGGATTGGACACCAACGCCCGCAGCAATAGCCTATAAAAATTTAGTTTTTAAGGAATGGTGGACCAACAAAAAGGGTAAAGCCGATAGTAATGGTAATTTTTCGGTCAATGCTTTTTTCGGAAAGTACAGGATTACCGTTGACGGAGTAACCAAAGAAATTGATTTTATAAAGTCAAAAAAAGATGTCACAGTTAAATTTTAAATCCCCGCAGGTTGAACAATCAAAGCTGTATTCTCAAATTGTACAAACTAATCCGTCGTAGGCTAGAAATACATTCTCAGGAAGTTCATTTTGAATCTGACTGTAAAATCCCATTTGATGCGAAAGGTGTGTCAGATAAGCCTTGCCGGGCTTAAGTTCGGTAATTAAATCAAGCGCCTGAGGCAGGCTATAATGCGAGATGTGATCTTCTTTTCGGAGAGCATTAAGCACGAGAATGTCCAATCCACGCAGTTTGTCCATTTCTTCTGAGTCAAGCCGGTTCACGTCGGTCAAATAGGCCATTTTATCAAAACGGAACCCGAATACAGGAAGCTTGTAATGAAACCCGCGAATGGGGATGATGTCCAGATTTCCAATTCGGAATGGTTTATTTTCGATGAGGTGCAGGTGCATTTGCGGAATGCCCGGGTAGCGATAAGTGGCAAAAACGTAATCGAAAATTCGGCGGATAGCTGTCTGAACTCGTTCCTCGGCATAAATATCGGTGGGTTGTTTTTGTACCCAGTTAAAAGCGCGGATATCATCGAGTCCGAAGATGTGATCGACATGCTCATGCGTCAAAAGGATGCCATTTAAATGCCGCACATTTTGCCGGAGCATCTGCTGGCGAAAATCGGGGCCGGCATCAATAACCAGGCACAGTTCATCAGTTTCAATCATAACCGATGAGCGCAGTCGCTTGTCTTTTGGATCAGACGACTGGCAAACCGGGCATTGGCAAGCAACCACCGGCACGCCTTGAGAAGTTCCCGTTCCTAAAAAAGTAAATTTCACAATCGCGACAATTTGATTCACAAAAATAAGGATTGCCCAAAGCCTGCCGATGCTTTTTGACTATTTTTGAAGAAAATTTCAGTATGGCAAAACTTTTCCTGATACCCACTACCTTGGGAGATACCAGTATTGAGCGGGTTTTACCTCCGGATATGACTCAGCTGATTTCTTCGATTCGCGTTTTTATCGTTGAAAACATTCGTACAGCACGTCGCTTTCTGAAAAAAGTAAATCCTGCTATTGTTATCGACGACCTGACTTTTTTTGAGCTGAATGAGCACACTGATCGAAAGGAAATCAGCCGTTTTCTGGAACCCATTCAGGAGGGACTGGACATTGGAATTATTTCTGAAGCGGGTTGTCCGGCAGTGGCTGACCCGGGCGCTGATGTGGTCAAACTGGCGCACGTTAAAGACATTCGGGTGGTCCCGCTGGTTGGCCCATCGTCCATTCTGCTGGCGCTGATGGCCTCGGGTATGAGCGGACAAAATTTTGCCTTCAATGGATACCTGCCGGTTAAAAATCCGGAAAAGGCACAACAAATTAAATTTTTAGAGCGCCGTATGCAAACCGAAGGACAGACGCAGATCTTTATTGAAGCGCCCTATCGAAACATGCAATTATTTGACGATCTGATCAAAAACTGCGACCCGCAAACCTTGCTTTGTGTTGCTGCTGATATTACTTTGGATAGTGAATTTATCCTTTCGAAACCTGTTTCGTACTGGAAATCTCATCGGCCTGATATTCAGAAGCGCCCTGCGATTTTTATGATAGGAAGAGTTTAACTGCCTTCCATGAATCGCAACGGTCAATTTTCCTTTTTCTTTAAATGGCAGATATTGCTTATTGTTTCGTATTTTTGACAAACCAGTAAATCAAATCTGGAAAAGTTTTTAATATGGAAATGGAAGTCAAGATCGACGGCAACAAAATATTCGCTCCTCTAAAAAACAAGTGGCTGGTTTTTACACCAGAGGAAAGGGTAAGACAAGAATACATTCGGCGACTTGTAACTAATTATGGTTATTCGTTAGATCAAATGCAGCAGGAAGTAACTGTTGCCGAAGGAAACAAACGGGGTACGGGTCGTGCCAGTGCAGATATTGTCGTGTGGGCTTCAAAGGAAGACGTTTTAAAAAATCCACCGGTTATTGTAGTTGAATGCAAAGCCGACAATCTGACCATCATTTCTGACGATTATTACCAGGGCGCTCACTATGCACGCTATGTGAAGGCTCCTTTTTTTGTTACTACCAACCTAAAGCAAACCAAGATTTTTAGGGTAAACCTTGAAGGCTTTCCAAAAGATTTGGAGGATGAAGTAATTGATATTCCCGACGCTTCGACGGTTACCAATTCAAAAAAGCTTGAGGAATTATTAAAGCAAACCAAAGCTTTTACGCGCGACGAATTTTCGAAACTGCTTTTTAAGTGCCACAATATCATCCGCAACAACGATAAACTTTCGCCAGAGGCGGCTTTTGATGAAATCAGCAAAATCTTGTTTATAAAAATACGTTATGAGCGTTCGAACACTGGCGCCCAAATATTTTCTAAAGAAGAATTCAAAAAAGCCCGCGAAAGCTACGAGAAATTCAAGCCAAAAGATGGTGCCGAATTTTACCAGTTTTTGTTTGAGCAAACCAAGCTCGATTTTAAAGACGACGATTTGTTTGAGATGAACGAAATCATCCGAATTCGTGAAAACAGCTTCGAGGCCATTGTAAAGGAATTGGAAAAGTATAACCTGTCAACCACATCCGACGATGTGAAAGGTATTGCGTTTGAACAATTCCTCGGTAAAACCTTTCGTGGCGAGTTGGGACAGTTTTTCACCCCTCGTACTTTAGTCGATTTTATGGTCGAAGTTCTCGATCCGCAGGAAGGCGAAAAGGTGTGCGACCCTTGCTGTGGCAGCGGCGGTTTCCTGATTAAGGCGTTTGAATATGTGCGATCGAAAATAGAACTGGAGATACACGAAGCCAAGGAAAAGATTAAAAAAGAACATTATACCGAAGAATACGAAAAATTACCAGACGAGAAGAAAGCAGAGATTGATGAGACTGTAAACAACCTTTTTTCGGTGTTGAATCAGGAGTTGGATATTAACAATGAAAAAAGCCGGATTCGTGTTTTAAGTTACGACTGCATTTTTGGAACCGATGCCAATCCGCGAATGAGCCGAACGGCTAAAATGAACATGATTATGCACGGCGATGGGCATGGCGGGGTACATCACAACGATGGATTACTCAACGTAAACGGGGTTTTTGAGAACCGTTTCGACATTATCCTGACCAATCCTCCTTTCGGGTCGCGGGTTGAAAAGAGCCTGAAAATTACTGAGGCCGACAAGTACAACGACATTGACCGTATTAAAAAATACCAGGAACGCTATGGCAAAGCTTACGATTTGGCTTTGCGACAAGTAAACGACAATATCGGGAAATCATTGCTTAGCCTTTATAAAACAGGAGAGTTTAGCACCCTTACCGAAGTGCTTTTTATTGAGCGTTGCCTAAACTTGCTGAAGCCCGGCGGACGCATGGGTATTGTGTTGCCCGAAGGAGTGCTGAACAATACCAACCTGCAAAAAGTGCGCGATTTTGTGGAAAGCAAGGCCAAAATCATCCTCATTACCTCCATTCCGCAGGATGTGTTTATGAAATCGGGGGCAACCGTGAAACCTAGCCTGCTTTTCTTTAAAAAGTTTACCGAAGAAGAAGCTGCAAACTGGAAAAAGATTGCAACGAAAGCGAAGAAAGAAACCGAGCAAAAATACAGTGCACAATTGGCCGAACTAAAACACCTGCTGACTCAAAAAGCAGTTGCAGCCGATGCCAGGAAAAAAGTAAAGGCCGAACTGAAACAGTTGGAAGAACAAATGGCTGCCGAAATAAAAAGCCTGATAAAAACCGGCTTCGATTACGAAATACCGATTGCGCAAGTTGAAAAGGCCGGAATAAGCTCAACCGGGGCCGTAATTGAAAACGAACTGGAACCACTGGCCAAAGAGTTTACCCAATACCGAAAGGAAAAGCAACTTTGGGAACCCAAATTTAAAAAGATAGATTATACCGTTCTAGACGATCAGCAGATTTATCGAATTCCAATTGCAGGCGAACCCGAAGTTTTTTACAGCAAACAATGATTGAGACCACAACCAAATACATTCAGCACACCAAATTTCAATTACTTGAAAATTGGAGTGTACAATACCTGATTGAATCCACCTTTTTATACAATCCAATCTACAAATTGGCGAAGATTGGTGATTTCTTGATTCGAAGCAGAAATCAAGTTGAAATAGAGAACGGGAAAAGCTATCAGCGTGTAACAATAAAGATCAACAATGGTGGAGTAATTCCGCGCGACATCGAGATTGGAGAACGCATTGGAACTAAACTTCAATATCGGACTAGTGAAGGCCAATTTTTAATGTCAAAAATTGATGCCCGTAATGGTGCATTTGGAATCGTCCCTAAAGAACTGGAAGGTGCTGTGGTGACAAACGATTTCCCCGCGTTTAATGTCAATCGTAAGGTTATTAATCCTGAATTCTTGGTTCTGATTACAACGACCAAAGAGTTTGTAAAATTTGCACAAAGTTGCAGTAGTGGAACAACAAACAGGCAGCGCATTGATGTTGCAGCTTTTTTAAATGTAAAAATTCCACTTCCCACGCTCGAAGAACAAAACCAGATTGTTGCAGCCTACAACAAGCGAATAGCTGAAGCCGAAAGGTTGGAGAAAGAAGCCAAACAGTTGGAGGAAGGAATTGAGGCGTATGTTTTTGACGTTTTGGGATTAAAACGGGCTAATGATAAAAAAGACAACCGCAAGTTTCAAATTACTAAGTTTAGTATTCTTGAAAGGTGGGCTGTTGACTACTTAAAAAAAGTAATTAATTCCACCCAATTTCTGGAAGGAAATTTTCCGGTTATGGCGCTTGCTGAATTAATCGATTCATTTCAATACGGCTTATCTGAAAAATCAACAAAAGAGAAATCAGGAATACCAATGTTGAGAATGAATAATATCCAGAATTCGGAGCTAGACATCAAAGATTTGAAATATATAACGATTGATGAGAAGACAAAAGAAAAATATATCCTTAACAAAGGTGATCTTCTTTTTAACCGAACCAATAGCAAAGAATTAGTTGGCAAAACTGCCGTTTTTAAAGAGGATGGCGAATACACGTTTGCGTCATACCTAATCCGGGTAAAATTGAAACCGCAGCTAGCTAATGTTGATTTTATAAATCTTCTTTTTAATTCTAGCATCCTTCAATATCAGAAAGATATGGTTAGTCGGAAAATTCTCGGACAAGCCAATATAAATTCAAAAGAAATGCAGGACTTTCTATTTCCTGTTCCTCCGCTTGATATTCAAAATAGTATAGTATTAAAAGTCAAAGACTTTAAAGATATAATAAAACAAAAATTGCTGTATTCAGAGGTTCAACGTCAGCAAGCCATTTCCGAATTTGAAAGCAAAATATTTATGCCATGCAACTAAAGCGGTTATACATCAAGGAATACAAGCTGTTTAAGGATTTCACCTACGAGTTTCCCTGCGATTATCAGCGGTACATCAATGTTTTAATCGGGATAAATGGTTCGGGTAAATCAACCATACTGGAAGCCATTGCCGAAATATTTAGCTGCGTTGTTTTGGGTGAAAAGGCAAAGTTTGGGTTTGAATTGGAGTACATCATGAGATATGAAAGTACTCCTTCAAAATCACAAAGCGGTTTGGAATGGAGCAGTATCCAATACAAAGAAATTCACATTAAAGCTGACGACTCTGGACAAGTACCTGAACTTCTGATTCTGCCCGAAAAGGATGATGAGAATGACGTATTTTATAAGGTTCCACCGACAAGTCGCTATCATCTTTATCTTCCTCAAAGTATCGTAATTTATTACTCTGGCTACTCCGAGATTATGCGAACTATTTGTGAACCTCACAATAAAAAACTATCGGAAAACTTACGCAAAGGAGAGAGTTCATCAGTTCAGTTCTATTACCACGAACCGAAACTGTTTAATGTTATCTTGCTCAGCCTGTTGGCCTTTGAATATGGCGATGTGCCAGAGTTTTTGAAACAAAAAGCCAAAATTGCAGGGATTGAAAAAATCAAAATAAAATTGAAAGAACCTTATTGGGCCGATTCAAGCAGTATTATTAACGACTTTTGGGGAGCCGCTGGAGATGTGAGATCGTTTTTAGATTTCTTGTGTCCTGGATATGCTGGAAACGAAGGGGCATACGATTTTTTGGACTATAACCTCATTAAATCAAATGTTTCCGTTGAGGAGATTGACTACGAAAGCCTTTTGATTACTATAAATGGATTGGAAACACTTTACGTCATAAAAGAGTTCTTACAAGAAGAACGAGCTCTTTTTGAGGTGCTTCGAACGATGTACATAGATGATCTTTTAGCTGATCTTCAAATAACATTAATCAAAGATGAAAACGGAGTGCAAAAAGCATTCAGCGTTTTGAGCGAAGGCGAGCAGCAATCCATTACCATTAAAGGATTAACCGAACTTTTGGCTGGTGAAAACACACTATTCCTGTTTGACGAACCCGACACTTTTTTGCATCCCAAATGGCAACGGAACTTCATTAGCGAAATAGAAGAAACCATCGAATCGCACCGTCCAAATGAATTAACTTACTTAATAGCAACTCATTCACCTCAACTACTCTCGAATGCCAACCCCGAAAAGACCTTTGTAAAAATTATTGAAGATGGACAACTGGTAGAACAAACGCCCAAATACTACGGGCGCGAAATTAGTTCTATTTTGTACAACCTCATGGGCGTTGAAGAGAGAAACGAAGCCATCCGTAAAGAATTGAGCAGACTGTTTAAGCTCATCGAAAATGAAGAGATTGAAGAAGCCGAAAAGCTGCTGAAAGATTTGACTGAAGTATTGGGCGATACCGATGCCGATATTCAAAATGCTGCCATTCAACTCAATTATCTGAAGGAAGATGAAGCGGATTGAAAAAGGCAAAGAGCCCCGGTCATTAGAAGAACATCGGTCGAGAGGCGGTGATTTTGATGGGCTTCATAAAGATGAATTAAGAGCTCAACTTTTAGAAGAGCAAGGAAATATTTGCTGCTTTTGTATGAGGCGGATTCCTCAAAAGTTAAAGGATGATGAAATTCAAAGACACTTTCCGAGTAGTAAGATTGCACATATCTTATCGCAAGACAACCATCCAGACCAACAACTCAACTACCAGAATTTATTGATTGCCTGCAATGGGAACTATGGACAACCAGAAATGGTTCAAACGTGTGATACCTTTCAAAAATCAAAAGATTTTCATTATAACCCGGCTGGAAGACGAAATATTGAATAGCTGATCAAATACAATGGTCTTGGTGAAATCTATTCTGATGATGAGCAATTGAATAAAGAACTTGTTGATGTACTTAACCTGAACTCTTTCGATTTAAAGAGAATACGTTCAGAGAGATATAAATTTTACAAAGAAATGATTGAACAAGAAGGGAGAAGCAGACAAGGAAAAGAAATTCAAAAACGCTTCTTTGAATCAGAAAAACAAAAACTTCTAACAAAAAAGGGTGGAAAGTTTGATGAATATTGTATGATCGGTGTTTATTTACTCAATAAGAAACTGGCAAAATATCCCTAACCCTTTTAGCTCAAAATCGTCACCACCAACCGTCTTCTTCCTCCGAAATTTCGGAACTCGCACAGATAGATTCCCTGCCAGGTACCCAGGTTTAGCCGGTGATTGGTAATTGGGATGGTCAGGCTGGCGCCAATCAGTGAGCTTTTTAAGTGCGCAGGCATATCATCGTCACCCTCATCCAAATGGGTGAATCCCGGATCATTCTCCGGAACGAGCTTGTTCATAAAGGTTTCGAAATCGTACCGAACCGATGGATCGGCGTTTTCATTCAGGCTAATTCCTGCCGAGGTATGCTGAATGAAAATGTTTACCAAACCTTTTTCGGGCAGATACGGCATTTGTCGCTCCACCAAATCGGTAATCAGGTGATAGCCGCGTTTAAAAGCGGGCAGAGTTATTTCTATTTGCTCAGTCATAATGTTGTCAATTTAACTATCCAATCCTCTGATTCGCATTGTATCCTGAATTTCCATGATTTTCATTCGTCGTTCATAAGAAAATACCTCGCTGTTTTCCTGTAAATGGCCATAAAGAAAAAGTGCTTTACGGAGATAGTTCGCTCGGGTCGGGGTTATTGATAATTCAGCGTTTTGCCCCAGTGTCTTCAGAATATCGGCCAGTTTTTCCAATTGGTTTTCCGAGGTGAAATAGGTTTGAACAAGGGGCAAAAAGTCTGCATTGTCAAGCATAATTACCTGATCAATATCCAGTTTTAACTCCTGAAGCAATTCCTCACGCACGGCTGCTTCCATTTGTGTTTGCTGGTCTTCTTCTTTCATTTTCAGGATCCGGCGCAGCAAAGTTGCCAGAAAAATTCCCATTTCTTCAAATTGCCTGACCAGGTAGTCGCGTGTTGGCATATTTTTCAGTTTAAAATGAATTGAAACAAAAATACAAGGTTAAACAATTAATGGGCTTCTGAACAGTTAATTATTGCAGAAGTATTATTTTTGCCTGCATGAGGTCAATTCAAGCAATCTTTATCGTTTTCATCCTGATTTTTAGCGCGGCTGTTGCATGGGGACAAAGTAACAATGCTACCTTATTCGGAAAAGTAACAGACACAAACGGGAAGCCCATCGAATTGGCTAATATCTCGCTCAAAAGCACCACAATCGGAACTATTTCCAATCGCGAGGGAGAATACCTCCTGCGAATTCCTTCTAAAAAATCAGTAACCATCGTGTTTTCCATTATCGGGTACCAGTCGGTTGAAAAAGTGCTGACGGCCACCGAAGAACAGCGCATTGAACTGAACATTTCGCTGAAGCAGATCGATCAGGAAATTGGCGAGGTGCAGGTAACCCAGCATCGTCGCGAGAAAGGAAATATAAACCGGATTGATGCTAAATACCTGAACCGAATGACCGACACTGGGACTGGCGGAGTTGAGGCGCTGATCAAAACCCTGCCGGGAGTTTCGACTAACAACGAGCTTAGCTCGCAGTATTCGGTACGCGGTGGCAATTTCGACGAAAATTTGGTTTATGTGAACGATATTGAGGTTTATCGTCCGTTGCTGATCCGCGCCGGACAGCAGGAGGGAATGAGTTTCATCAATTCAGATATGGTTTCTTCCATCGAGTTTTCAGCCGGAGGTTTCGATGCCAAATACGGAGATAAAATGTCATCCGTTCTCGACATCAAGTACCGTAAACCAACTGAATTTGCAGGAACGGCTTCGGCCAGTTTCCTGGGTGGCTCTTTGCAGCTGGAAGGTTTGGATAAAAGTGGAAAGTTCTCGCACATCACAGGTATCCGGTACAAAACCAATCGCTATCTTCTGGGCTCTCTCGACGAAAAAGGCGAATACGACCCGCGGTTTGTCGATGTTCAGACCTACCTGACCTACAAATTCAACAACTCATTTGATGTTTCATTTCTGGGAAACCTGGCGCAAAACCGGTATAATTTTATTCCCCAAACCCGCAAAACGAGCTTCGGAACCTGGAATCAGGCTTACAATGCTACCGTTTATTTTGAGGGGCAGGAGGTTGACCGTTTTGCAACCACCACCGGAGCGGTTGCAGCCAATTATCATCCCAACGACCGGCTTAATCTGAAGCTGATTGCCTCGGCTTTTCATTCGGCTGAAGAAGAAACGTACGACATTTTAGGTCAATACTACCTGAATGAACTTGAACGAAATCTGGGCTCAGAAAATCTGGGCGACAGTGTGCTGAATCTGGGGGTGGGTACATTCCTGAATCATGCACGCAATTACCTCGATGCCACGGTTTACAGTCTGGAGCATAAGGGGGCCTACAATTCGGAAAAGCATTTACTGAACTGGGGAATTAAATTTCAGGCTGAAAAGATTGACGACCGGATGAATGAATGGATTTTACGCGATTCGACCGGGTATTCTATCCCGTATCATGGCGATAAAATTGAGCTCTTTAGCACCACCTTTACCGATTTTGAATTAAGCTCAGCACGGTTTAGCGCTCACCTTCAGGACACCTACCAGATTCCTGTCAGCCAGGGAGGACTTTACTTAACGGCCGGAGTCCGGGCTCAATACTGGAGTTACACAGGTCAACTTATTGCCAGTCCGCGTGCTGCGTTGCGCTATTACCCGGAGTGGAATTCGAATTTTGTATTTCATCTTTCCGGAGGATTATACGACCAGTCTCCGTTTTACAAGGAAATAAAAGACCGGAAGGGAGTTATTCATCCTGAAACCAAAGCTCAGCGTTCGGCACAGGTTGTATTGGGAACCGACTATATTTTCAGGGCCTGGGAACGGCCGTTTAAATTTTCTTCGGAATTGTATTTCAAAACCTTTCTTAATCTGACGCCTTACCAGATTGATAATGTCCGAATCCGGTATCTGCCCGATCAGGAAGCTCATGGATATGCTACCGGGCTTGATATGAAAGTTAATGGTGAATTTGTGAGCGGCATTGAGTCGTGGGCCAGCTTGTCGGTGATGAAAACCGAGGAGGATGTGCTGGGCGATAATCATGGCTACATTCCCCGTCCAACCGATCAGCGGTTTAATTTCAGCATTTTCTTTCAGGATTATTTTCCCGGAAATCCCAGTTACAAAATGCACCTGACTGCCTTTTACGGATCAAGATTACCTACCGGGCCGCCAAATTCGCAGCGATACATGGATGTTTTTCGGATTCCGCCATACCGCCGTATCGATCTTGGTTTTTCCAAAGTTCTGATCAGTCAGGATCATCGGCCATTCAAAAGTAAAGTTTTCAATGAAATTAAGGATATGTGGCTGAGCCTGGAAGTATTTAATCTTCTGGGAATCAACAATACCATTTCATATTTATGGGTGGCCAACAATTCGGGCGATATGTTTGGGGTGCCTAACTACCTCACCCGTCGAAAACTCAACTTAAAGCTGACCGTTAAATTTTAAAACCATGAAGCTTAAGCTATTTCAGGCAGATGCCTTTGCTGACAGTCTTTTTAAAGGTAATCCGGCAGCAGTTGTTCCGTTGTCCGAATGGCTGCCCGATCAACTTATGCAGCAGATTGCCCTGGAAAATAATTTGTCGGAAACAGCATTTTATATACCCGACGGAGACGGATTTCACATCCGCTGGTTCACTCCAAAGGCAGAGGTTGCTTTGTGCGGACATGCTACCTTGGCTACCGCTCACGTTCTTTTTAATGAACTGAACTTTCCGGATGATTGGATTGAATTTGAAAGTAAAAGTGGAAAGCTGACCGTAAAAAAGGTGCAGGATAAACTTCAGCTTGATTTTCCGGCCGATTTTGCGGAGGATACCGAACCTGTTCCGCTGTTTACCGAAGCATTTGGCGCTGAACCGCTGGCAACGCTAAAAGGAAGAACTGATTATTTGTTGCTGTTCAATTCGGAAGAGACGATTCAAATGCTACATCCTGATTTTCAGATGTTACTTAATGAAGGAGTTCGTGGCGTAATCGCAACAGCAAAAGGAAAATCAGTTGATTTCGTAAGCCGTTTTTTTGCACCGTCAGTTGGAGTAAACGAAGATCCGGTGACAGGATCGGCTCACACAACGCTCACTCCTTTTTGGGCAAAAAAATTGAAGAAAAGTAATCTCACTGCACGGCAGCTTTCCGTAAGAGGAGGCCAGCTGTGGTGTACTTTGGAGGGCGACCGTGTGCTGATTTCAGGAAGGGCGGTAACCTACCTCAGAGGTGAGATCGTGATCTGAAATTCATTTTTTTGTGGTTTTTAATTCACACCAACGCTTCAAAACTCAGCCGTGAACTTTAACCTGACCCGCATTTCGGCCCTCCAGATTTTTCAGATGATCCGCTTCTCGGCGCTGATCCTGATCGGTGTGGTTTTTTCAAAGTCCGGGCTGAGTACCTCCGAAATCGGGCAATACGAAACATTTCTTTTTCTGGCCGGGGCAGTCAGTTTTTTCTGGATCAACGGACTGATTCAGGGTTTTCTTCCCATTGCCCACGGCGAAAACAAAAAGGAGAAAAATGCCCGGCTATTCAGCGTTTTTTACCTGTTGCTGATCTTAAGTTTGCTGGCGGCGGGTTTTGTCCTGATTTTTGAACAATCGATTTCGGGCATATTGCTGAATGGAGCAAAAGTTCCGTTCCTGAAATATCTGCTCATTTACCTGTTGGTTTCATCGCCGGCCAGCCTGGTCGAATACATTTACCTGGTGCAAAATCGGAGTCGGAAAATTGTTGTTTACGGCGCCATTTCGTTTTTGCTGATGTTTTTGCTGGTGGTTCTTCCGTCGGTTGCAGAAATGACGATCGAATACAGTCTGGCCGGATTGGTAGCCAGTGCCGCTTTTCGACTGGTGTGGGCGCTGGTCCTTTTATTCCGGTATTCCGTTCCAAAGCCCGATTTTGCTTTTATACAGATACATTTAAAATCGGCTACTCCATTGGTATTTTCATTGTTCTTAAGCGGTTCGGCGCAATACGTTGATGGTTTTATCATCACTTCCTATTTCGACGAAGCAACTTTTGCAGTGTTCCGTTTTGGAGCACGGGAGTTTCCGCTTGTTTTGCTGTTGGCCAATGCATTCAGCGCGTCCATGCTGCCGGGTTTTGCCGATCGTTCGAAGCTGAAATCCAACCTGGAACAAATCAGGATAAATTCTGAAAAGCTTGGCCGCTGGTTGTTCCCGCTTTCCGGAGTACTGATGCTGGTTTCGCATTGGGCGTTTCCGGTGGTCTTTAATGCCAGCTTTGCCGGTAGCGCCACCATTTTTAATATTTATTTGTTGTTGATCGTCAGTCGCCTGTTGTTTCCGCAAACCATCCTGATCGGGCTTCAGAAAAATAAAGCCATTTTGTGGGCTTCTTTTCTCGAAATCGTTGTGAATGTTGCGCTTAGTTTATGGTTCGTTCGTCTGTGGGGTCTGCCCGGTGTGGCTTACGGAACAGTTGGCGCGTATATTTTCGAAAAGCTCGTGCTGATGGTTTTTGTTCGAAAAACCTGTCGGATTAAGGTTGCCGACTATCTGAACCTGAAGCAGCATCTGCTTTATTCCTTACTTTTGACAGCAATATTTGTGGTGGTAGAATTTTTGATTTAATAGCAGACGGCTAAATTTAGTTTTCTCGTTCCGTTAGGAACTAAAGGTCGGTAGAATGATTGAGAATATGCATGCCTTTTGTCCCGTATGGGACAAAACTTTGCTCATAAATTGACATTTCTACCGACAGATTTTCCCTACGGGAAATTTTAAAAAGTTTCTGATCTATTATTCGATTTTAACCACTTTTGCCTTTTAACTTTTACCTTGAATATGGACTTTATTCTCGATGACCCGAAACAGGAACAGGAATTCCGGCAGATTCTGACCAAAATCCGCTTGGCCAAAAACGGCGAAACGGTTGATCAGATGAAGAAACTTGGGTTGAATTACAAAATCAACTGGGGAGCTTCGGTGATTTCGCTGAAACAGATTGCTTCGCAGTACGAACCCAATCATTTGCTGGCACTGAAGCTTTGGAACAAACAGTGGCGCGAGACCATGATTTTGGCCGCGATGCTCGATGTCCCTTCTGAAGTGACCGAAGAACAAATGGATTACTGGACCAAAAGTTGCGAAACTACCGAGATTGTCGAAGCTTTGAATACCTGGCTTTGGGCGAAAACGCGCTATTCGTTTGTGAAGTCGCTCGAATGGTGCCGGGGCAAAAAGCATTTGGTTCGCTATGCCGGGCTCCACCTGATGGGGCGTTTGGCGGTGGTCGAAAAGGCAGAAATGGACGAGCTGTTCGAGCCTTTTTTTGACGTTTTGTCACCTTTGGCCAAAGATGCCAACCTGCGGCAGGTTTTTTACCGGTCGTATGTTTTGCTGGGCATGAAAAGCAAGCCGATGAACGAAAAGGCAATCGAATTTGCGGAAAATCTGAAAGAATTTGATTCAGAGCATAGTAGCGAGCTTGCCGAAATGATTTTAACGGAATTGGCGAGCGACTATGTTCAGGAATTATTTGTTAAGAATACTTAACGCCGGCCGTCTATTGCTTTACTGTGTTTAGTTTTGGTACAATTTTTATGAATAAGTAAGAACATTAAAATTAGAAATATGAATCTGACAAAATCATCCAATCCCGTATTTGGGAATAACATTTTTACACGATCAGCCGTGAGTTCCGACGAGGGTGTGATGACCATCAACGGAACGGTCAACAAAACCGGGCTGATGCTGGCCATTGTTCTGTTTGCTGCTGCCTTTACCTGGCGCAAATTTATGGGTGCGATCGATCCGGCCAATCCGGGCGTGATGCCATCGGGAATTATGATCTGGACTATGGTTGGCGCTATCGGCGGGTTAATCACTGCGTTGATTACCACTTTCAGCCCCCGCCGTGCTGCTATGACTGCCCCCATTTATGCCGTGTTCGAAGGTTTGTTCCTTGGCGCCGTTTCAGCCATGTTCGAAGCAAAATTTCCCGGACTGGTTATGCGTGCCGTTTCGCTGACATTCGGCGTTTTCTTTATCATGTTGTTGCTTTACCGCTCCGGAACAGTTCGTGTGACCGATAAATTCCGTGTTATAATTATGGCTGCAACCGGTGGTATAGCGCTGGTTTACCTGATTAGTTTTGTGGTGGGAATGTTTGGCGTGAACGTGAGCTTTTTGCACGACAGCAGCCCGCTTTCCATCGGAATCAGCTTGTTTGTGGTGGCCATTGCCGCACTGAACTTAATCCTCGATTTCGACATGATTACACAGGGAGCCAATGCCCGCGCTCCGAAATACATGGAATGGTTTGGGGCTTTCGGACTGATGGTCACCTTAATCTGGCTGTACCTCGAAATGCTGCGACTGCTCTCCAAATTGGCTGCTAACCGCGACTAATTTCAGAACAACATAGAATATTGATAAAACAGGGGCTACGGTCCCTGTTTTTGTTTGCGGCCGGTGTTAAAAAATTCCGAGTCGGACTTGAAGTCGGGCCCGGAATCTGTTTGGAAAAATAATTTTCAAAATGGATTGAGATTCAAAATTAATGTTGTATTATTGTACTAGTGTAATATTACAATAGAAAATATTGAATCATGATAAAATTTATTCTTGATCCCAAAGCTGGAACTCCTTTTTACCGGCAAATCATTGATCAGATTCGTTTTGGAATTGCTTCCGGAAATTTATTGGTAGGAGAGCAGTTGCCAACAGTCAGGGCATTGGCTGTGGAATTGAAAGTCAATTTGAATACAGTTGCCAAAGCATACAAGGAATTAGAAATCCAGAATATACTCGAAACACAGCAAGGGACGGGAACCTTTGTCAGTGGTCTCGAAAACAGTATCTCTAATGAAGAAAGAATGCAAAAACTTCAGGAGATTGTTCGCGAGCTTAGTACCATAGCCTTTAGTTATGGTTTTACAATAGAAGAATTAATTGAAGAACTTAAAAACCAAAAAAAATGAAACCAACAAAGTATTTCAACCCAATTTCAATTACAGTTCTCATTGTTCTTTCAGCCGGATTGGCGGTTTTATATGTTTTGCAAATCCTTGCAATCCCATTTTTAATCGGTGGCTTGGTTTTGTCGGTACTGTTTTCATCAGCCATACACATTGCTGACCAATGGGAAAAAGCGGTGGTGTTGCGGATGGGTAAATTTACCGGACTAAAAGGCCCCGGATTTTTCATGATTATTCCAATCATTGACCGGGTCGATAAATACATCGATCAGCGGGTAAGGGTTACTGACATTAAAGCAGAGGAAACGCTGACCAAGGATACCGTTCCCGTAAATGTTGATGCGGTGGTTTACTGGACGGTTTGGGATGTGGAAAAGGCAGCGCTTGAAGTTCAGGATTACGCCAAGGCTATAGCTTTTATTGCACAGACCGGGTTGCGCGATACCATCGGAAAACATGAACTCTCGGATTTGCTTTCTGATCGGGAAAAGATTTCCAGTGAACTTCAGTTTATTTTGGATGAACATACCAATCCATGGGGAATTACCTGTCAGAATGTGGGCATCCGTGATATTGTAATTCCTAAAAATCTGGCTGATGCCATGAGTAAACAGGCACAGGCTCAACGTGAACGTCAGGCTCGTGTTATATTGGGTACTGCCGAAACCGAAATTGCAGAAAAATTTGCGCAAGCTAGCCTTCAGTACGTAAATAACCCGGTTGCACTGCATTTGCGTGGAATGAACATGCTCTTTGAAGGCCTGAAAGAAAAAGGTTCTATGGTGATTGTGCCAAGTTCGGCTTTGGATTCGATGAATTTGGGAGCGATGGGTGGATTGGTCTCCCTGGCTAAATCAAGCGAATTGCCCAATATAAATCAGGAAAATAGCCAACCCAAAATTGCTCCACAAACAGCTTAAAAGTGAAAAAGACTATAATAATTCTATTCCTTTCATTAATTACATTGGTTTGTCCTGCCCAAAAATCCTCTGTTTCAGGAGTTATAAAAGGTTTTGAAAACGACACTTTGACCATCTACTTTCTGCCAATGAAAATGAATGAAACACCAATCATCGATCAGGTGGTTTGCAAGGAAGGGAAGCTGAATTACGAAGTTCAACTAGTGTCGCCGTTGCTACATTTGGTGCGCATCAGCAGTAAAAAATGGAGCGCGTTTGAGGTGGATACGCATCCTTATTTGGCTGAACATAGCGATATTAATTTCTTTCTTCAGCCAGGCGACCGGATTGATTTCACGGCCGAGCCTCGCCTAGCCGGGATTTATTGTCAGGCTTTTGGCAACCAAATCAATGAGCAGAGAAACGAATTCACCAAACTGCTTTTCCCTTATCATGCCGATTTTAACCAGCATTGCCTGAAATTTGCAGCCGCAAAAAAGGACAAGGATAGTTTGTTGCTGAAAAATGAAACCGAAAGGATTGAGCAATTTAAAAAGCTAATTCAGCAGAAAACCATCAGTTTTATTCAAATGCACCCCGATTGGGAGGTCTCGGCAGAAGTACTGATGGGCTTGCCCACCGATTCGTGTACGAAGTACTTTCACCAATTGGGGCCAAAAGCAAAATCATCTTTTTTTGGACAGTACGCTCAAAATGTGTTGTTTTCCGCAAAAGTTGGCGATCTGGCGCCCAAGTTTTCGCTTCCGGATTCGAATGGGAAAATGGTTGCTTTGTCGGGCTTTAAAGGGAAATTCGTGGTGCTCGAATTTTGGGGAACATGGTGCGGCTATTGCATAAAAGACATACCCGCCATGAAAAAGTACTACGCCAAATACAAAAGCAAAACCGAATTTGTAAGTATTGCATTTCGCGAATCGGAGGAGCGTTGGAAGGAAGCTTTGGCAAAACACAAAATGAACTGGGTCAATTTGTTAAGTCCGGATGAAAAACTGGCCACAACTTATGGCATAGAGGGCTACCCGACGAAAATAATCGTAAATCATGAAGGGAGAATCGTTGGGAAATACCTTGGCGAAGCAACCGACTTCTACCGAAAGTTGGACGAAATGTTCGGGAATTAATTTGAAAATTATTGCAGACAGGGGCTTCGGTTCCTGTTTTTGTTGGTACCCGGTGCTAAAATTTCCCGTTAGGGAAAATCTATCGGTAGAAATTTCAATTTACAAGCAATGTATTGTCCCGTCCGGGACAAAAGATTTTCACACCAGCAATTTTCTACCGACTTTGGATTCCTAACGGAATCCTAAAACAAAATTCAAACGATATGGTAGCTTGTAAATAAGTGAATCAGCTTGTTATGTATCCATATTTTTTCATACAACTAAAAAAAATAGTAAATAAACTATAGAATTTAGTTTGAAAACTAAAAAATATAGTTACATTTGGTCAAAGATTTAATCCAATGAAACATTTGACCAACCGCGAAGAAGAAATTATGGAACTCTTTTGGGAAAAGGGTTCGCTTTTTGTAAAGGAAATCATCGAGCAACTCGGTGAGCCCAAGCCGCACTACAATACCATTTCAACCATTGTGCGGCTGCTGGAAGAAAAAGGTTTTGTGGGGCACGAGCAGTTTGGGAACACGCACCGCTACCACGCCATTGTTTCGCGCGAAGAATTTAGTCGCAACACGCTGAAAAACATGGTGGGCAAATACTTTAATCAGTCGTATGCCTCGGTGGTTTCGATGTTTGTGCAGGAAGAAAAAATCTCGCTCGAAGAGATTCAGGAATTGATCAGGCAGGCCGGGAACACAAAAAAGGAACAATAAAAACCTACCAATATGAACACCTTTCTGACCTACATTCTGGAATCAACCATCTGCATCGGCGTGTTTTACCTGCTGTTTCGGGTGCTGATGCGCAAAGAAACTTCGTTTGCAGTCAACCGGGCAACCTTGCTCACGATTGTGGCAGCTTCGGTGATTGTTCCGCTGGTGCAGTTGCCTCAACTGTTGCAAACACCTGTGCATGTGGAACTGATTCCCGAATTCTCGGAAAGCAAAGTACAGATTCAAAACCTGCCCGCAACAGAAAATACAGCGTCGTTTGTGGTTCAGCAATCTGTTGGTGAACCGACATCGACCGCAAATGAGTTAACGATTCCGCTGGAAACGTTGCTCCGGTATTTTTACCTGGCCGGTGTGCTGGTGGCACTCCTGCTTTTTATCCGGAATGTTGTCCTGATTTTCATGCTTTCGAGAAAAGCAACCGTGCAGCAAATGGACGGCTACCGGCTACTGATTGTTGACCGCGAAGTTCCCAGTTTTGCCTTTGGTCGTTCGGTGATCATATCGCAACCCGATTACGAGGCGCATGGACAGGCCATCCTGGCGCACGAACAGGCGCACATCCGGCAAAATCATTTTGTCGATTTGCTGCTGCTCGAACTGGTCAAAATCCTTCATTGGTTTAACCCGGCGGTTTACGCGCTAATCGGCGACCTAAAAGAAATCCACGAGTTTCAGGCCGACGAGCAAACCCTTCATTCAGGCATCGATGCAACTCAATATCAATTACTCGTTATTCAAAAAGGGGTAGGGCCAAGGCGTTTCGCCCTTGCAAACAGTTTTAATCATTGTCAAATTAAAAAAAGAATTACCATGATGAACAAACAAAAAACCAGTAAAGCATGGCGTTGGAAGGTGGCGACCTTTCTCCCATTGCTTGCCCTGCTGCTGATGGCTTTCGGCAACAGGAGCGAAAAAGTTCCCGTAAAAGAAAACGTACCTGAAAAAGTTATTGAAACACCCAAAGCTGTTCCCACTCTCCAAATTTCACAGTCAAGTTTATTAATTGAAATCAGAAAAGATGGCAACTACATTGACAACAAACTGTGTACACTTGAAGAAATAGGCAAAAAGGCTGAATTATTGTATAAAAAAAATCCCAATGGAGTTGCTAGTCTGAAGGTAGAATCTGATGTCCCAATCTCTCGGGTTACTGAAGTTAAAGAAGTTCTTCGCAATTCAAAAGTTCTGCATGTTAATTACTCAACTGCTAACGGAGGTACTGGCAAACTTTCACCTCCACCTCCACCAAAACCGCAGATTACAATTCAAATTAGAGAAGATGGCAATTACATCAATAATAAATTGTACACTCTTGAGGGAATTACCGAAAAGCTGAAGGCACTATCTATCAAAAATCAGGATAAGGTTTATTATCTCGTTGATGATCCAATGCCGCAGAATCGTATTGATGAAGTTAAAGCGGCTGTTAATAAAGTAACAGATAATTTCAAAAAACTTACACCTCCACCACCTCCACCACCAAACGTAAACGAAATGGGTTTTAGCATAACCATCATCAAAGATGCTTTCCGGGTAAATAGAAAATCATGCACACTTAGCGAGATAGAAAAAATGCTAGAAATTATTGATCCTAAAAAGGAATTCGTACAAATTGACACCCATTCGACTTCTAGTAAGGAATTACAATTATCTCTCAAGGAAATGCTAGAAAATAAAGGTATAAGCTATCGGATATCCTGGACAAAATAGTAATACAAAGCTGTCGGCCTGGTGCGTCTTCTGGCCGGCAGCTTAATTTTTGCCTGAAATAAGTCCGGGCCCGACTCGAAATCGGTCATTCTTTAAAAAAGAGCTTCCAGTTTGGCGCGTGTTCCTTGCAGGCAAATCATTGTCAAACAAGAAAAGGATTAATTGAAGAGAGAATCCAATCAAAAAAACTGGGCGATACGGAAACGCCAAAGGAATAGGAGTACTTTAAAAATAACACAAAATGAAATTAAAAAACTATTTAAGCTTGATTGTTCTGTTAATTATTACAACAGCATCTTATGCACAAATATTTGGGATAAAAGCAGGTGTAAACCTATCAACTATGAGTTTAAAGGATAATAATGGAAACTATAGTGATGATTTCAAAATGAATCCAGGTTTTCATGTAGGTGTCACAGGCGAATTTCCTCTAACTGAAATATTTTCATTTGAAACGGGTCTGCTTCTCTCAACCAAAGGGTTAAAAATAAATCAGGTGGAAGATATCCCTTTAGGACCAACAACCGTGTTAAAAGGGAAAATGAATCTTTTATATTTAGACATTCCATTTACAGCTAAAGCATATTTTGACATTGGGAGTACTAAAATTTATGGTCTCTTCGGTCCATACCTTGGAATGGGGGTAAGTGGGAAAAACAAATATGAAATAACAGGAGAGGGAGAAACAAGAACCGGCGAGAAAAATATTAGTTGGGGATCAGAGGAAAATGATTATAAAAGATTGGATTATGGATTAACAGCAGGATCGGGAGTCGAAATTAAATCTATTCAGATAGGCTTGTTCTATAGTTTAGGTTTAGCGAATATTTCCAACCAATCTGTAAATGGCAGAAAATTTAGCAATAGGATTTTGGGGATAACAGTAGGTTATAGATTTAACCAATAATGTCTGGAATGGCTCAAATTCAGAATAAAAAAAGCCACCAGTTTGGCGCGTCTTCCTCACTGGCAGCTTTAAACGTTGCCAAACAAG
>CAYRBM010000066.1:0-27741 GCA_964422425.1 uncultured Odoribacter sp. | reverse complement strand
CATTGCCTCTTCGGAAATGACCAAATATGCCGCCAATTCGATGCTGGCAACCAAAATCAGTTTTATGAACGACATTGCCAACCTGTGCGAATTGGTTGGAGCCGACGTGAGTATGGTGCGCAAAGGAATTGGCTCGGACGCCCGCATCGGCAATAAATTTATTTATCCGGGCACTGGTTATGGCGGCTCATGTTTTCCAAAAGATGTTCAGGCGCTGATTCGTACTGCCGAAGAACAGGGTCATCCGCTCGAAATACTGAAAGCAGTTGAAGCGGTGAATTATCGGCAAAAATCGGTTTTGATTGGCAAAATCAAGAGTCATTTTGGAAATGATTTGAAAGGACTCAAATTTGGGATGTGGGGATTATCTTTCAAACCAAAAACCGACGATATGCGCGAAGCACCTTCTTTGGTTATCATCGATTCACTTTTGAATGAAGGTGCATCGGTTGTAGCTTACGATCCGGTTGCAATGGAGGAGGCTCGTCGCATTTTGGGCGACAAAATTACGTTCGCCAATGATGAATACGATGCCTGCATTGATGCTGATGCTTTGCTTGTGGTTACCGAGTGGCCCGAATTCCGGATGCCGAACTTCAGGGTGATTGAAAAGCTGCTGAAATCTAAAACCATTTTCGATGGCCGAAACATTTATGAACCTGAAGAGATGCAGGAATTAAAATTTAATTATTACAGCATTGGCCGAAAACCAGTTATTTCTTCAAAATAGGAAAGAATGAAACGAATTTTAGTCACCGGAGGCGCCGGGTTTGTTGGGTCGCATTTGTGCGAACGCCTGCTGAACGATGGGCACGAAGTGGTTTGCATGGATAATTACTTCACCGGCAAAAAGCAGAAAATTGTTCATCTGCTCGATAATCCGTACTTTGAGCTAATCAGGCATGATGTGACTATGCCATATTACATCGAAGTGGATGAGATTTACAATCTGGCCTGCCCGGCATCGCCGGTTCATTACCAGTATAACCCAATCAAAACCATCAAAACTTCGGTGATGGGGGCGGTAAACATGTTGGGACTGGCCAAGCGCGTGCGAGCAAAAATTTTGCAGGCTTCTACCAGCGAAGTGTACGGTGATCCCGATGTGCATCCTCAGCCCGAAAGTTACTGGGGGCATGTGAACCCCATCGGAATCCGCTCGTGCTACGACGAGGGAAAGCGTTGTGCCGAATCCCTGTTTGTGAATTATCATACCCAAAATAATGTCCGCATTAAAATCATCCGGATTTTCAATACCTACGGGCCGAAAATGGAACCGGACGATGGGCGGGTGGTTTCCAATTTCATTGTTCAGGCATTGCAGAATAAGGACATTACGATTTTTGGAGATGGCACTCAAACCCGCAGTTTTCAGTATGTTTCCGATTTGGTTGAAGGGATGGTCAGGATGATGGCAACGGGCGACGATTTTATTGGCCCGGTCAATATTGGTAACCCAGGCGAATTCACGATGATTGAATTGGCGCAGAATATTCTGGAACTCACCAATTCGAAGTCAAAAATTGTTTATTTGCCTTTGCCTGCCGATGATCCGACTCAGCGTCAGCCCGACATTTCACTGGCTAAAGAAAAACTGGGAGGATGGGAGCCCAAAGTTCCACTGCGTCAGGGGCTTATGAAAACCATTGAATATTTCGATCAACTGTTATCCGAATAAATAAAACCAAACGATATGAAAGGAATTATCCTTGCCGGGGGATCAGGAACCCGGCTTTACCCGATAACCAAAAGTATTTCAAAACAAATTATCCCGATTTACGATAAACCGATGATTTATTACCCGTTGTCGGTGCTGATGCTGGCCGGAATACGCGAAATTCTGATTATTTCCACGCCAAAAGATATTCATCTGTATCAGGATTTACTGGAGGATGGTAACCAGTTGGGATTAAAACTTGAGTATGCTATCCAGCCGTCGCCCGATGGCTTGGCACAGGCTTTTATTATTGGTGAGCAATTTATTGGTGACGATTCGGTGTGTATGGTATTGGGCGACAATATATTCTACGGATATAACTTCAGCTCGATTCTGGAAGAAGCCGCTATGCTGAAAGATGGCGCCATTGTCTTCGGTTACTATGTGAACGATCCGGAAAGATATGGTGTTGCCGAGTTTGACGAAACCGGCAAAGTGCTGACCATTGAAGAAAAACCGGATCAGCCCAAATCGAATTATGCTGTGACAGGATTGTATTTCTATGGAAACGATGTAGTTGCAAAAGCGAAAGGGCTGAAGCCTTCGAAAAGGGGAGAGCTTGAAATTACCGACCTGAACCGACTTTATCTGGAAGAAAGTCGCCTGAATATGAAATTGCTTGGCCGCGGTTTTGCATGGCTCGATACCGGCACTCACGAAAGTTTGATGCAGGCTTCGAATTTTATTGCCACTATTGAGCAACGACAAGGGTTGAAGGTTTCGTGTATTGAAGAAATTGCTTTTCTTCGCGGCTACATCAACAAAGAGCAGCTTTTAAAGCTGGCGGAGCCGCTCAAAAAAAATCAATATGGAGAATACCTGATAAAGCTGGCCAACCGGAAAGTTTTGTCGTTTTAACAGAAATTGAGGAATGAAGATAATTGAAACACCAATCCCGGGACTCTTTATTATTGAGCCCCGGGTTTTTGCTGATGAAAGGGGATATTTTTTCGAGAGTTTCAGCGAACGGAAATTTGCTGATCGAGGGTTGATTTCCAAATTTGTGCAGGACAACGAATCGAAATCGCATTATGGCGTGATTCGTGGTTTGCATTACCAATTGGCTCCTTATGCGCAAACCAAATTGATTCGCGTAGTGCGCGGAACGGTTTACGATGTGGCCGTTGATCTGCGCGAAGGCTCGCCAACTTTCGGGCAATGGTATGGGCTCATTGTGAGTGCCAGCAATAAAAAGCAGTTTTATATTCCCAAAGGATTTGCTCACGGATTTTCGGTGTTGAGCGAATATGCCATTTTCTCGTATAAATGCGATGCGTTCTACAATCCGGCTGCTGAGCGAGGTATCCGGTACGACGATCCGGCTCTGAACATTGACTGGAAACTGCCGGCAGAACTGGCTGTTATTTCCGAAAAAGATCGGGTGCATCCTGCGCTGGCTGATGCCGAAATGAATTTCAAATTCGAATAAAATGACGAAAGTTTTAGTTACTGGCGCCAATGGACAACTCGGTTCCGAAATTCGGGAGCTGGTAAGTTCCTTTCCTGAAATGGAATTTGCTTTTACCGATGTAGCTGAACTTGATATTACCAATCTGGAAAAAGTTGCTGGTTTTCTTGCTTCATTTCAACCGGATTACCTGGTCAATTGCGCTGCATACACCAATGTTGATAAGGCTGAAACTGATCAAAAAACTGCCACATTGCTCAATGCCACGGCTGTTGGAATTCTGGCTGAACAATCGGGCAGGGCCGGATGCAAAATGATTCATATTTCGACCGACTATGTTTTTGACGGCAAGGGGCCGCGACCTTACAAGGAAGATGATCTGGTGGCACCGCAATCGGCCTACGGAAAAACCAAGCTGGAAGGCGAATTGCTTTGTATTCAAAATAATCCTGAAAGTATTGTCATTCGTACTTCATGGTTGTATTCTGCATTCGGGAACAACTTCGTCAAAACAATGCTACGGTTGGGGAATGAGCGATCGGAGCTGGGAGTAATAGTCGATCAGATAGGAACGCCGACGAATGCTGCCGATCTGGCACGGGCAATTTTAACGATTATTTTATCCGTAGAAAAAGGCGAAAAATCATTTGAAACCGGGATTTATCACTATTCAAACGAAGGAGTAGCCAGCTGGTACGACTTTACGAAAGCCATTTTTGACATTTCTGGAATCAAATGCCACGTGAAGCCGATTTCAACAGAAGAGTACCCATCGCCAGTGCCACGACCGCCTTACAGCGTCATGAATAAATCGAAAATTAAACTTATTTTTGGATTGCAAATTCCGCATTGGCGGGATAGCTTGAACGTGTATTTTCAGAAATTGTAAATCTTAAAGATATGGCAACAAATCAGGATGTTTTAGAAAGTGTAAAACTGAAGGCTCAGGAATGGCTGACCGATGTTTACGATGAAGAAACAAAAGCCGAAGTGCGACGGATGCTCGCGAACAATGATTCAACAGAACTGGTCGATTCGTTCTATCGCGACCTTGAATTTGGTACCGGTGGGTTACGCGGCATTATGGGCGCCGGAACCAATCGCATGAACATTTACACCGTTGGCGCTGCCACCCAGGGATTGAGCAATTACCTGAAACAGTGTTTTGCCGGACAAGAAGTGAAAGTGGCTATCGGTCACGATTGCCGCAATAACAGCCGCCTGTTTGCCGAAACCAGCGCCGGAATTTTTGCCGCCAATGGCATTAAAGTGTATCTTTTCGAAGATTTGCGCCCCACTCCGGAATTGTCGTTTGCCATTCGCCAGTTGGGTTGCCAGAGCGGAATTATCCTGACAGCCTCGCACAACCCGAAAGAATACAACGGCTACAAAGCTTATTGGGACGATGGTTCGCAGATTGTTGAACCACATGATAAAAACATTATCGACGAAGTATCGCGGGTGAAAGCTTCCGACATTAAATTCAAAGGCAATGCCTCGCTGATTACTATTATGGGCGCCGACATGGACGAACTTTTCCTCGAAAAAGTGAAAGGTGTTTCCATTTCGCCTGAAGTGGTGGAGCGTCAGAAAGACCTCAAAATTGTTTATACCCCGATTCACGGAACCGGAGTAAAACTTATTCCGGCAGCCTTGCGCAAATTTGGTTTTACCAACATCATCAATGTTCCGGAACAGGATGTGGTGAGTGGAAATTTCCCGACTGTGGTTTCTCCTAATCCGGAAGAAACAGCTGCGCTTGAAATGGCCATTGCAAAAGCTGTTGAAACTGATGCCGATGTTGTTTTGGCTTCCGACCCGGATGCCGACCGAATTGGTGTGGCAGTAAAGAACGATAAAGGCCAGTTTGTTATCCTGAACGGAAACCAGACAGCGTTGGTGTTTATCTACTACATCATCAGCAAACGCAAGGAAAGCGGTAAGCTGGAAGGAAACGAGTTTGTGGTGAAAACCATCGTGACCACCGAATTGATTGCTGAAATTGCCCGCCGGAACCATGTGGAATTTTTCGATGTGTTCACCGGATTTAAATACATCGCCGAAGTTATTCGCGATTTGGAAGGAAAGAAAGTTTATATCGGCGGAGGCGAAGAAAGCTTCGGTTTTATGCCTGCCGATTTTGTCCGCGATAAAGACGCTGTTTCGTCATGCGCGTTGATGGCTGAAATTGTGGCCTGGGCAAAAGATCAGGGCAAATCGCTATACGAAATGCTGCTCGATATATACTTGGAATACGGTTACTCGCGCGAAAAGATGAAATATGTGGTTCGCAAAGGGAAGTCGGGCGCCGAAGAAATTGAGCAAATGATGGTGAATTTCCGCAGCAATCCGCCAAAGCAACTGGGAGGCTCGAAACTGAAAATTGTAAAAGATTACGAAACGCTGATTGCAAAAAACCTGTTAACAGGTGAAGAAACTCCGATCGATCAGAAAACGACTTCCAACGTGCTGCAATTCTTTACCGAAGACGGAACCAAAATTTCGGTTCGCCCTTCAGGAACAGAGCCAAAAATCAAATTCTACTTCGAGGTGGCCGGAAAACTGACCAATCGTACTGAATTTGATGCAGTTGAAAAACAATCGGATGCCAGGATTGATTCAATGATGAAAGAATTAGACCTTTAAAATTTTAAATAAATCAACAAAAACCAATTCCAATGAAACGTGTATTTGTATCTGCATTAGCAGTTCTTGCTGTTACAGCAACATTTGCCCAGGGAAGAACCGATTTCCCGATGAAACCGGAGATGACCGAAATATGGGATCCTGAAATTACGGTAATTACGCCGGGAGCAACTCCTGTTGATGCGCCTTCGGACGCGATTGTCCTGTTCGATGGTCTGAATCTAAGCACTGAATGGACCAATGGCAACGGAGCAGAACCAGGCTGGAAAGTAGCCGATGGCTGCGCTACCGTTGTAAAAGGACAAGGAGTCATTAAAACAAAAAAACAGTTTAATGATTTCCAATTGCATATCGAATGGCGATCGCCTTCTGAAGTTGTTGGCGAAAGCCAGGGACGCGGAAACAGCGGTGTCTTCCTGCAGGGAATTTACGAAGTTCAGGTGCTTGATAATTACAACAACCGCACCTACCGCAATGGGCAGGCCGGAAGTTTATACAAACAACATCCGCCACTGGTGAATGCCTGCAAAGGCCCGGGCGAATGGCAGGTTTACGATATTATTTACACCGCACCACGTTTTAATCCAAACGGAACATATTTTACTCCGCCTTATGTAACTGTTTTGCACAATGGTGTTTTGGTGCAAAATCATGTGGCATTGCGTGGTCCAACCGAGTATATTGGCATTCCGGAATATTCAGTGAAACCTCATGGCGCTGGTCCGATCATCTTGCAAGACCATGGCAATCCGGTGAGTTTCCGCAATATCTGGATTCGAGAATTATAACACATTCAGGTAAAGCTTCCTTTTCATCGGGAAGCTTTACTTTTTTATTCAACTAAACCTGTCCACAAACTGATGCTTGCTCTGTGTCGATTTTCAATCGTATTCTTTTTTGCCTTTCTCATAGTTTTTAAGGCATTTCCTCAATCGTTTACTTCGTCAAATCTTCCTCTGGTATTCATCAATACAAACGGTCAGACAATAAATGATGACCCAAAGATTTATGCTGATATGGGCATTGTCTGGAATGGGCAGGGCAAGCGAAATTCAATAACTGATCCGAAGAATAATTACAACGGCAAAATTGGCATCGAAATCAGGGGATCATCGTCACAAAATTTTCCCAAGAAAAGTTACGGTTTTGAAACAAAATCGTCGTCTCTGGCCGATGTTGATGTTTCTCTGCTGGGTATGCCTGAAGAAAACGACTGGGTTTTGTACGCTCCTTATACCGACAAAACCATGATTCGTGACGTATTGACTTACACGCTCGATGCATCTCTTGGTCATTGGTCGCCACGGTGTCGCTACGTCGAGCTTTTCTTGAACGGCAGTTATCAGGGCCTTTATGTACTGATGGAAAAAATCAAAAGGAATAAAAACCGGGTGGATATAGCCAAATTGTTGACAACTGATAATTCGGGCGAAGATTTGACCGGCGGTTATATCATTAAAATTGACAAGACAACTGGTGGAGGCGGTGATGGATGGACTTCTGATTATTACAACAAAAATGGGCGAACGTTTTACCAATATGATTATCCAAAAGCCAGGGAAATCACCAGTGCACAAAAAAGCTATATCCAGTCCTATGTAAAGGATATGGAAAGGGCACTTTATATGGAAAAGTTTTCAGGAACTGGCAGTTATCACGATTTTTTGAATGATTCATCTTTTGTTGATTTCATGATCATAAACGAACTGGCCAAAAATGTTGACGGTTACCGGCTAAGTTCCTACCTCTATAAAGGTAAAAATGATCGACTTAACTGCGGACCAATCTGGGATTTTAACCTGACTTACGGAAATGCTGATTATTTCAATGGTTGGCTGACAACCGGTTTCCAGTATCAGGCCAGCCTGGGCAATGATTACTGGCAAAATCCGTTTTGGTGGGGCAAACTGATCAAAGATCCGGAGTTTGTAAAAAAAGTGAATAAAAGATGGGTTTTGCTTCGCCGTAAAGAATTGTCTTCTGAACGAATAACTTTTGTAGTCGATAGCCTGGTTCATTTAATTACGGAAGCCCGTGAGCGGAACTATCAAAAATGGCAGAATGTAATAGGTGTTGATATTTGGCCCAATTATTATGTGGGGTCAACCTATTCTGCAGAGGTGACCTGGATGAAAAACTGGATAAACCAGCGTATAGCGTGGCTCGACCAGCAATGGCCCTACGATTTTACCGGAAATGAGAAACTGTTGACCAAACAGTCTGTCCAGGTATTTCCCAATCCTTTTTCGGATAAGCTGAATTTGAAGCTGGCATCATTTCATCAGGGAATTGCAACTGCTGAATGGTACAATTCAGCAGGAATGTTGGTTTGTGAAAATTATATCACTTTGCATGACGGTCGGGCACAGCTCAGTTTTTCCGGAAAAAACCAATTGCAACCTGGGGTATATGTGCTGAAAGTTATTCAAAATAGTCGTGTTGTATTTACAGAAAAGTTGATGAAGACCTTCTGATCTTTCATCGATTCATTACTTTTTCTTTACTTCTTTTTTTGCTGTTGGTATGGTGGGCATGTCCGATTGATTTTTCTCTATCTTTGCGGCAATTCAAAAAAACAAGTGGTATGCAGGAAAAAATTCTGATTCTTGATTTCGGATCGCAATACACGCAATTGATTGGCCGCCGGGTCAGGGAATTGAATGTTTATTGCGAAATCTATCCGTTTAACCATTATCCCGCAATTGATGAAAGTGTAAAAGGAGTTATTCTCTCCGGCAGTCCTTTTTCCGTTAGGGATGCCAATGCTCCAAAACCCGATTTATCATTGATAAAAGGTAAAATGCCCCTTTTGGGTGTTTGTTATGGTGCCCAATATTTGTCGCATTTTTTTGGCGGCGAGGTTGCTCCATCCGATTCGCGCGAATATGGTCGGGCCAACCTGGGATTTGTTGACCAGGCCAACCCATTGTTCAAAAATATCAGTCAGCATACCCAGGTTTGGATGTCGCACGGTGATACTATTGTGAAAATTCCGGCCAACTATCAGGTAATTGCAAGTACTGCCGATGTGGAATATGCTGCCTATCAGATTGAAGGAGAGACAACTTTTGCCATTCAGTTTCACCCCGAAGTTTACCATACTACTGAAGGTACCCAGTTGCTTAAAAACTATGTGGTTGACATTTGCGGGTGCAAACAGGACTGGACTCCCGATTCGTTCATCGAAACCACGGTGAAAGAGCTGAAAGCCAAACTGGGCAACGATAAAGTGGTGCTTGGTCTTTCAGGCGGAGTGGATTCATCGGTGGCTGCCGTGTTGCTAAATCGTGCCATTGGCCCGAACCTCACCTGTATATTTGTTGACAATGGTTTGCTGCGCAAGAATGAATTTCAGCAGGTATTGGATTCTTATCAACACATGGGATTGAATGTGATTGGAGTGGATGCCCGCCAGAAATTTTGGGACGATCTGGCCGGAATTACTGATCCGGAGAAAAAGAGGAAAACGATTGGCCGCGACTTCATCGAAGTTTTTGATGTGGAAGCGCACAAAATACAGGACGTAAAATGGCTGGCTCAGGGAACGATTTATCCGGATGTGATTGAATCGGTTTCGGTGAATGGACCATCGGCCACCATTAAATCGCACCACAACGTGGGTGGATTGCCTGAAAAGATGCACCTGAAAGTGGTTGAACCTCTGAAATTGCTGTTTAAAGACGAAGTTCGCCGCGTGGGAAAAGCGCTCGGAATTGATCCAGAATTGCTGGGCCGTCATCCGTTTCCGGGGCCAGGTCTCGGAATCCGCATCCTGAGCGATATCACACCTGAAAAGGTGCGTATTTTGCAGGAAGCCGACTCAATTTTTATTAATGGGTTGAAAGATTGGGGATTGTATGACAAAGTTTGGCAGGCTGGCGTGATGCTTTTGCCCGTTCAGTCGGTTGGTGTGATGGGCGATGAACGTACCTACGAAAATGTAGTTGCACTGCGTGCCGTAATGTCAACTGATGGAATGACTGCCGACTGGGTTCATCTGCCGTATGAATTTTTGGCTAAGATGTCGAATGAAATTATTAACAAAGTGAGAGGGATCAATCGTGTAGTTTACGACATCAGCTCGAAACCACCGGCAACCATTGAGTGGGAATAATATTGTACTCGTTTATATATACATAAAAAGGGTTCGAATCTAACGATTTGAACCCTTTTGAATTTTACTGTGTATCCTTTATTTAATGGCAAACCGGGCAAACACCGAGTATTTGAGTTTGATTTTCTGGAAGGTCAATTCGGGTAAAGCATCGTCCTGAACTGCTGTTTCCATCGCCATCATTGGCATTGCTGCAGCTTTGCGCAAGATCGGAAATTCATCGTAAGTTTCTCGCTCCTGAATGAAAAGTGGTTTTCCAACAGTTTCGCCGATAGCTGAGAGCAAATAGCCGGCTTTTTCTTTGGCATCTTTCACCGCATTCATTTTCACTTCCTGACGGAATTTTTTAATCTCCGAATGATCGACACGCTGAATTCCGGCGTCGAAAGCATCCAATTCGTCAAGTGCATCGAAAACCTGAGCCAGTGTTCCTGTAGTCGAAACTTTAAGAATATAATCTTTGGAGGCAATCATATCATTTTTTTTGCGCTTGATTTTGATGTAATCCGAATTGGCATCGGCCAACTGAAGGTCTTTCAGATCAATTCCGAGTTTCATCAATTTCTTTTTCATCTCTTTTTCCTGATCTTCCAGCTCAATTTTCTTCTTGCCTTCCATTCGTTCTTTCAGGGTAAACGAAATATAAATCTGGTCAGGAACAATCTCCATTTCACTGGTCCCAACCACTTCAATGTAAGGTGTTTCCTTTTCCTGCTGAACCACCTGGCTCATTGCCCAAACCGGCATCAAAGCCAGCAATACTGCTAAAATTTTTGTCTTCATGTTATTTGTTTTATTGTTTCTAAAGATGTTCTCAATTTAAAATTGGTTGCTTCTCCCAATCAATCCTTCAGTAATTCAGTCCATCAATACCCCGCGGCCTGTCCGTCTTTTCGCGATTCGGAAGCGCCATAATACACTTTGTTTTTCTCATCCCACATAATAGCCTGGTAGCCGCCGTAGATTCCATTGGTGTACTGGATCGCATGACCTTTGCCTAACAATTTGCGTACCGTTCCGTAATCGAACCCACTTTCGAGGTAAACAATTCCGCCGTCAGTCATTTTTTCGTCGGTCGGTTCGCTCGATCCTTCGTGACAAATGCGTGGTGCATCGCCGGCCTCCTGAAGGTTCATCCCGAAGTCTATCAGGTTAACCACAATCTGCACATGGCCTTGCGGCTGCATTGATCCGCCCATCAGTCCGAAGCTGATGAAAGGTTTGCCATCTTTGGTGATAAACGCCGGAATAATGGTGTGGAATGGCCGTTTGTGCGGCTCAAATTTGTTCATGTGATTGGGATCGAGCGAGAACATTTCGCCACGATCCTGAAGGATAAATCCCAGTTTGCCCGGAGTCATTCCTGAGCCCATTCCGCGGTAATTACTCTGGATGAGCGACACCATATTGCCATCTTTGTCGGCTGTGGTGAGGTAAATCGTGTTGCCATATTCGGGATTGCCGGGAGGATAAACTTTGGCGGCACGGTTCGGGTTGATCAGCTTATTGCGTTCGCGGGCATATTCCTTCGAAATCAATCCTTTGATCGGCAGTTTGTTAAACTCCGGATCCGCATAAAATTTAGCACGATCTTCAAATGCCAGTTTCTTGGCTTCAACAAAGGTGTGGATGTAATCGGCACTGCCAAATCCCATGGCTTTGATATCGTAATTTTCGAGCACATTCAGGATTTGCAAAACGGCAATTCCCTGTCCGTTTGGCGGCAATTCCCAAATATCGTAGCCGCGGTAGTTGGTCGAAACCGGCTCAATCCAGTCGGAGTGGTGATCCTGAAAATCGCGCATGCTCAGGAAACCACCTTCGGCACGCACATAATCGACAATCTTTTGAGCAATTTCGCCTTTGTAAAACGCATCGCGGCCACCTCTGGCTACTTTTTCCAATGTAGCCGCCAGATATGGATTTTTGAATACCTCACCTTTGGCCGGAGCTTTCCCGTTCGGCATGAAAATCTCTTTAAAACCATTGTATTTTTCAAGCACTTTCGAGTTCGAATTCCAGTAGTAGGCAATTACTTCGGTTACCGGAAAACCTTCGCTGGCGTAGGTTATCGCCGGTTTCAGGATGTCTGTCATCGTGAGTTTTCCGAATTTTTTATTCAACTCGAACCAGCCATCGACACAACCCGGCACCGAAACCGAAAGTGGCCCATGCGACGGTACTTTTGTGATGCCGTGATCGATAAAATATTGCAGATTGAGGTCGTAGGGCGATCGTCCGCTGGCGTTCAGTCCATATAGTTTTTGGGTTTTGGCATCCCAGACAATGACAAACAAATCGCCACCCATACCGTTTCCGGTGGGCTCAACCAAACCAAGTACGGCGTTTGCTGCAATTGCCGCATCTATGGCATTTCCGCCGGCTTTCAGGATGTCGAGTGCCGCCTGTGTGGCCAATGGCTGACTGGTACAGGCCATTCCGTGCTGGGCAATAACTTCGGAACGCGTAGCAAAGGTCTGACCGGTAATACGGTCTTGCGCAATCAGTTGAATGGTAAAAATCAGGAAAATGGTGGTTAGGAATGTCTTCATCGTGTACAGAATTTAAAAACTCCAAATTACTAAAATTGATTGTTTTAATGTTTATGTTGCTTTTTTCTTTTCTGAAACCTCATATTTAGTTTTACCTTTAAGGCTGAAATCAATTTTTTGAACCCAAATTCTTACGTTTTTAACTGTGAATCCTTTTCTAAAGCAAGTTGCTGAATACCTATATACTTATCACCGCGACGAACTGAGCGAATATTGCCTGGTTTTTCCTGGACGCCGCGCCGGTGTGTTTTTTACCGCTTACCTGAACGAACTTGTTGAAAAACCAATTCTGGCTCCGGAAATAATCACCATCAACGAATTGATTTCGCGCCTGACTGATTTGCAACAGGCCGATCCGGTTTCGCTGGTGCTGAAATTGCAGGAGGTTTACAGCAAGGTTACCGGTCATCACGAGTCGCTCGACGAGTTTTTCTTTTGGGGCGAAATCTTGCTGGCCGACTTCGACGACGTTGACAAATACCTGCTGAATGCCGACGATTTGTTCCGCAACATTGCCGATTTGAAAGAGCTCGAAAATCAGTTTGAATACCTGACTGACGAGCAGCGACGGGCAATTGAAGCTTTTTGGGGAAACCTGGAGAAAGTACCCAGTTCGTTTAACAAAGAGAAGTTCATCGGTATTTGGGTGAAGCTGGCCGAAATTTATCACCGGTTCAAGGCGTCGCTCCAGCAAAGCAATATTGCCTACTCCGGAATGATTTACCGCGAAGTGGCTGAGGCTTTGCCTGAAAATCACCTGGCTGGTCTATCGGCGAAAAAATATGTATTTGTTGGATTTAATGCACTTAATAACTGCGAGAAAGCAATTTTTACCAGTTTGAGTAAGCAGCAGCGGGCGATGTTCTTTTGGGATTATGCCGATTTTTACCTGAAAGATGGCGAGAATGAAGCCGGACGTTTCCTGCGATTTAACCTCATTCAGTTTCCGGCACCCAAAGGTTTTGTTCCCGAAAATCAGGAGGCAAACAGAAAAATTACGCTAGTTTCCGTTCCGGGAAATTTGACTCAGGCACAAGCCATCAACCTTCCGCAGGTGTTGAAGAGCTTTTCGCTGAGCAAACGGTTCGACAATACCGCTTTTGTGCTGGCAGACGAGAACCTTTTGGTTCCGGTCATTTCGTCGGTTGGGAATAATTTTTCTGATATCAATATCACGATGGGCTACCCGTTTGTGAATACTCCGGTTTACGGTTTCATTTCGCAATTGATTAGTCTGCAACGAAATATCAGGCGTTCATCAAAAACTGCTGTTTTTTACTACAAACCGGTGGTAGCCTTATTAAATCATCAGTTTGTGTTGAACGATGAGGTGAAGAATTTTGTGTCGGAAATTCACAAGCGAAATAAAGTGTACATCAATTCTGCCGAACTTAGGATTTATCCGTTTGTCAGCCGCATTTTTTCGGCTCCCGAAAGCTGGGTGGAGGTGCTCGATTATTTCCTCGAAATATTGAAAGAACTGGCGCTGCGGTATAATCCGGCAGAGGATGAGCAGCACAAACTGGAAGCCGAATATTTGTATCAGGCTTATCTGGCCATTCAGCGGTTGAAAGATACGCTGATTGGACTGAATGTTCCGGATTTTCCGGTAAAAATCATGTTCAGACTGCTCGATCAGGGTTTGCGGCGAATTTCCATTCCGTTTGAGGGCGAGCCGTTGACTGGTCTGCAAATTATGGGACTACTCGAAACACGTTGCCTTGACTTCGAAAACCTGGTGTTGTTTTCGGCCAACGAGGGTTTTTTGCCGCGCATTGCTGCCGGTCATTCGTTTGTGCCCTACCATTTGCGCAAGGGTTTTGGCATGCCCACCTACGAGGATCGTGACGCCATGTATGCCTATTATTTCTACCGGCTCATCCAGCGAAACCAGCAAACGGTGATTGTTTACAACTCGATTACCGAAGGCATTTCGTCGTCGGAAAAGAGCCGCTTTTTGTACCAGTTGCAATACGATTCGGATTTTGAGGTGGAAGAAATTAACCTGAGTTTCAATTTCAAAGGAACGACCAACGAACCGATTAGTGTGGCTTCGAACACCGGATATGTGCAGAAGCTGGTTGAAATGTATTCAGGGAGTAAATTAAGCCCAAGCGCGATAAATACCTGGCTCGACTGCAAGTTAAAATTCTATTTTAAGTACCTCGCCGGAATAAAGGAAAAGGAAGAGCTGAAAGAGGAAATTGATGCGGTTTTGTTCGGAAATCTTTTCCATTATGCCATCGAAAAGTTGTATCAGCCATTTGTGGGAAAAACGGTTGAAGATCATGCGCTGAAATTGCTGGCTGCCGATAAGCGCAAGATTGAGCAGACTGTGAAAGAAGCCGTTGCAGTGAAATATTTCCAGATGAAGCCTGAAGAGGCATCAAAGGTTAAACTTTCTGGACAAAGTATTCTGATTGCTGCCCACATTCAGGAATATTTGGTGCAATTGCTCAACAACGACCGGAAATTTACGCCATTCGAAATTGTTGCTCTTGAAAAAGAGTATATCGGGGAATACGAAGTACACTCGGGCGAACAAACATACAAAATTAGGGTAGGAGGGGTTGTCGATCGGATTGACCGCACATCTGAAGGTTTGCGAATTGTTGATTATAAAACCGGCCGCAACCTGAAGCTCGATTTCAAGGAATGGAGCCAGTTGATCGACCGTAATTATAAAGATCGCCGGAAAGAAATTTTCCAGACACTGATTTATTCGGACATTCTGATTCAAACGGAGGCGATGCCTATTTTGCCCACGATTTATAAGCTCGATAACCTGTTTGATGAAGAATTTGAACCTTCAGTCATTTTTAATGGTGAGAAACTGATTTATGGTCGGCTTAAAAATGAATTTCAGGAAACATTCGAAATTGTACTGTCTGAAATTTTCGACAGTGCAACTCTTTACGATCAGTTGAAAGACTCGCAGAAATGCAGTTATTGCCCGTATAACAAGATTTGCAGAAGATGAGAAATTTGAGAATACAGAGATTCGTAAATTAGATGAAAGAATTGCCCATTAAAATAAAAAATCCGAAGAAAATTTTTCTCCGGATTTTTTATTTTGAGCCCTTAGTCAAATAACTCCGACAACCAGTTCTTCTGTTTGTGGTGCTTGTAATGATCACGGTCGTAATCGGGTTTTCCAAAGGATTGGCCAGTTCCGTAATACCGGTTTTGTCCTTCCGGAGTTGCCCGATCAATAATTTTATCGAGCTCGCCACGGTCGAGCCAGATACCGCGGCATTTCGGACAATAATCAATTTCAATTCCTTGTTTTTCTGAAATTACCAAGGTTACATTGCAAATCGGACAATTCATAACTAGAATGTTTTAAGTGGTTTAATTTGACTTTCTTTTTGAGGAAAAATGATTGACAAGATGACAGAGAGCGCTAATATTCCCATGATGGTTAAAAGAGAAATGGTGATTGGTATTTTGTAGAAATCAACGATCACCATTTTTAGACCAACAAATACCAGGATGGCCGACAACCCGTATTTCAGGAAATGGAAATATTTAGTTATTCCTGCGAGTGCAAAATAGAGTGCACGCAAACCTAAAATGGCAAATACGTTCGAGGTAAAAATGATGAACGTGTCGCTTGAAATGGCAAGAATAGCAGGAATGGAATCCACTGCAAAAATCAGGTCGGTAAACTCCACAATCAGCAAAACCACAAATAGAGGAGTGGCGAATGTCTTGGCATTAATCTTCACGAAAAATTTGCCGCCGTGCATTTGGTCAGTCACCGGGAAAAACTTTTTGAATAACCTGACCAACGGGTTTTTATCGGGGGCCACTTCCTCGTCCTTGTGAAAAAGCATTTTGATACCTGTAAAAACAAGGAAAGCTCCGAAAATATAAATGACCCAGTGAAATTTACTGATGATGGCCACTCCGGCAAAAATGAAGATCGCGCGCATAATCAGTGCTCCAATGATTCCCCAGAAAAGCACTTTGTGCTGGTATTTAGGTTCAACATTGAAGAACGAAAACAGCATGATAAATACAAACAGATTGTCAACGCTCAACGATTTTTCGATGAGGTAACCTGTCAGAAATTCGAGTGCTTTTTCTTGCCCCATATAGAGATAAACTCCATAATTGAAAATAAGGGCCAGTGAAATCCAGACGGCACTCCAGATTAACGCTTCTTTGATTTTTACCTCGTGCGATTTTCTGTGAAATACCCCTAAGTCGAGGGCAAGCAGCAGAATTACGAAGATGATAAATCCAATCCAGATGGATGTGCTTATAACCATAAATTGATTTTTTTAGTTTATGTACTTTTTTAATAGATCATTGGAAGAGCAGTGCTATTTTCAGATTTAGCTCACAACTTTAAATATTCCGATGATCAAAGAATACGAAATGACTGCAATAAGTGACAAGAATCCTAATGCAACCAGCGATGTAACAGCCAGAAATTGCCTGAGTTTTCGGTTACTTCGTAGCATATCCAGAAAATAATGCCACTTGTAATTGGTTCGGTAATTTGTTTGATAATCAGTGAAAAAGAATTGTTTGGCGTTAGAATATAGTTGTTTTTTCTTTGCTTTCATATCATGAATTTTAAGTCAGCCGGACACTGATAAGTAGGCCTTGTGTCTGAAATATTTGTATTGAAAAGGCCACGAAAGGCCAAATCTATTCTGAAAAAATAGATGATTTAAATTTAAGGAGTTGGCTTCCCCAGCTTACAGTGAAGGGTTGTCCTCCGGGAGATACTAGGCAAATTGGGGCGGTCGCCAGGCCGGATCAAAAAAATGAGGAAAATGAGCCTGAAATTTTATTGACGGCAACGGAAATGAATATTCCAGGTAATACTCACATTCTAATTGGGTGCTGATATGATCGTCGTCGAACAAATCAACATCCGAATGACTATGCAAATTTTCATTTTGTTCAGCTAAAAATTCTATTGAAGGAGCTTCAGATGTGAAAAAACTCATTCCTTCCAGACCTAGACAAAACAAGATCATGGTTACAAAAAGTAGTCGGAATAATATTTCTTTTGAAATTTGCATGGCTGGCAAAAATACAACTTCAGCGCAAAAAACGATTAATTGAATGTTAATATTGCGATAAAAGCTTTAACCTCTGATTAAACGGATAAATTCTTCGCGTGTGGCCACCCGTTCGAATGCACCGGTAAAATCAGAAGTGGTGGTAACCGAATGCTGTTTCTGAACACCGCGCATTTGCATGCAAAGGTGCTGCGCCTCAATTACCACTGCAACCCCAAGTGGATTTAAAGTTTTTTGAATACACTCCTTTATCTGGGTCGTTAGTCTTTCCTGAACCTGAAGCCGGCGGGCATAAGCATCAACAACGCGGGCAATTTTGCTCAGTCCTGTAATGTATCCGTTAGGGATATACCCAATATGAGCTTTTCCGATAAAGGGTAACATGTGGTGCTCACACATCGAATAGATTTCAATATCTTTTACAATCACCATCTGCCGGTAATCTTCCTTAAACATGGCCGAACGAAGAATTTCTTCGGGATCCTGATCGTAACCCTGCAGCAAGAACTGCATCGACCTGGCTACCCTCACAGGGGTTTGCTTCAGTCCTTCGCGACCGGAATCTTCGCCCAATAAATCAATAATTTTTTTGAAGTATTCACTAAGTTTGTCGGTTGTTTCCGTATTGTATCTTTCTACTTTGTGATAAGATCCGTCTTTTCCGTTCAGTGTAAATTCCATGATTAGTCCCTTTCTTTCAGAAAAATAATTGGCGAACGCAACCACAAAGGTAGTAAGTTCAATCTTACTGACTGATTGCAAAGCAGGTTTTATCAAAAAAGTATGACAAAATGATTAAACGTTAACACAAATCAATATCCTGAATAGATGGATAGGTGTGGGTTTAAGGAAATTTTTACTTTTGCAGCGGTTTAAACCAATTTTAATGCTTGATGCAGGAACAGGTTTAATCCTTGAGCATATTTTGTTAGTTGATCAGAACATTTTTTGAGTTTGGAATACAATATTATTTTGAATAATAAGTTTGTATGGTTGAAAACAATGTCTCAGAAATTAGCTCAAAGTTAATGGACATTATTTTATGATTGTAGTAACCGGAGCAGCAGGTTTTATAGGAAGTTATATCGTCGGAAAACTCAACAGGGAGGGATTTAAAGACATTGTTCTAGTCGATAAATATGACGATCCGCTGAAGTATCAGAATTACCAAACCAAGCATTTTTCGAAGATGATTGATCGCGATCATTTTTTCGACTGGCTCGACAAACACGAACAGTTTGTTCAAATCATTATCCATCTTGGCGCACGCACCGACACTGTTGGACAGGAACCCGAAATTTATCAGCAGTTAAATCTCGAATATTCGCAAAAAATCTGGAAAGCCTGTGTTAAGTACGGTTTACCTCTGATTTATGCTTCATCGGCATCTACTTATGGCGATGGAGAACTAGGGTTTGACGATGATCATCGACTTATCCCACAATTGAAACCACTAAACTTGTATGCTCAATCGAAACAGGATTTTGATTGTTGGGCACTTCTTCAGGAAAGTAAGCCGTATTTCTGGGCCGGACTTAAATTTTTCAATGTTTTTGGTCCCAACGAATACCACAAAGACCGCATGTCATCTGTCATTTTACAGGCTTTCAATACCATTTCCGAAACCGGTAAGATGAACCTTTTCCGCTCTCATCATCCTGACTTTGCTGACGGAGCTCAAGCCCGGGATTTCATCTATGTTGAGGATGTCGCCAGGGTTATTCGTTTCTTTATGGAGAACAGAAAAAGTTCAGGAGTTTACAATGTGGGAACAGGCGTGGCCCGGTCCTACCTCAGTTTAGCCAAAGCGGTATTTCGTGCTATGAATAAAACGGAGCATATTGGTTTTATTGATACACCAAAAGATTTGAGGGGAAAATATCAGTATTTCACTTGTGCAAATATTGAGAAATTGAGAAGCATCGGCTACAACGAATCATTTATCAGTCTGGAAGAAGGAATTAACGATTATGTATGTAATTATCTGATTCCAGGTAATTATTACTGATTTTACCGGGTAAATACCCAGTTATCGTCGTTCGAAAGCTGATTATTGAAAAAGTACCCTTCCAGATCAAATGCTTTAATTTCTTCCACATCGCAGATCTCATTCTGGATGATGAATCGGCTCATCAATCCGCGGGCACGCTTGGCAAAAAACGAAATCATCTGGTATTGTCCACCTTTATTTTCCTTGAATTGGGGGGTAATAACCCGTGCTTTCAGTTTTCTGGTATCGATCGCTCCAAAATATTCTGCTGAAGCCAGGTTAATCAACACTTTTTGCTGCTGTTGTGCCATTTCCTGATTGAGCCGGGCTGTGAGCCTGGTTTGCCAGAAATCATAGAGGTTTTTCTTTCCGCCAATGCCGAAAGGAGTGCCCATTTCAAGTCTGTATGGTTGAATCAGATCGAGAGGTTTCAATAACCCATAAACCCCTGAAAGAATTCGCAGGTGCTTTTGTGCATAGTCGAAATTCTCGTCCGAGAAATTTTCGGCCTGAAGTCCCTGATAAACATCACCGTTAAACATCAATACTGCCTGCCATGAATTTTCGGGCGTAAATGGTAATGACCAGGCCTGAAAACGTTGAAAATTCAATTCGGCTAGTTTGGTAGAAATACCCATTAATTCAGCTAACTGAGCTGGCTTTTTCTTTTTTAGCGACGATACAATTCGCGATGCTTCCGATAGAAATTCGGGCTGACTGAATGTCGCATACGGTTTTGGAGTGGAATCGTAGAGCGATTTTGCCGGTGAAATGACAATGATCATGGTGATGATTTTAGTCGATTTAGAACAAAAATAGCAATTCAAAGTTTAGGTAATAGGGTAAAACAGTTGAATGTCAAACTATATTTTAACAAAAACTTGTGTGCCTGTGTGCCGATCGCTCTTTACATGAATGAGATAGGTTCCTGGTTTCAGTCTTTGGCAATCTATCTCAAATTGCGGGATGTTGGAAGCAATCGTAGTTCTAAAAATAAGTTGCCCTGCGAGGTCAGTTATTTGTATCAGAGTTTCGCCTGAATTGGTCTTTTGTTCTATCGAGAGCTTATCGCGCACCGGATTTGGATACATTTTAAAGCTGTTTAAAGCTACAGGCTCCGTAAAAGTAGGGTAACCAGTGTTGCTCAAATCAATCCAGTTGAGGTTAAACATTCCTTTATTGGTATAAATTCTCAGCTTATGCCTGCCCGCCGCAAGTGAGAAAGTGGTTTGGAGTGTTTTCCAGTTTTGCCATCCACCAGAACTTGTCACAGTAACATTTTGTGCCTGAATGTCATCTATTTTGATGTCGAAATTCGTACTGGCATTTGCCGAAATGCGAAAAAAGGCTGTATAAATTCCACTTTCAGGAACCGAAATATGATATTCAAGCCAGTCTCCGGCATCGATCCAGCCCACATTTGCAAAGCCAGAAATATCTTTTGTAACCTCAATGGCGATACCCGACATGGTGGTATAGTTTTCTGCTTCCAGTCTGGAAGGAACATCAAAATAAACTGAAGGATCGTGAATTGGGTTAAAATTGAGGTATAACTGACCCAATTCGGTTAGCTTGCCTGATTGAGGACTAAAGAGGCTTATGTATGGATAAGCGCCGGCCCTATCGCCGTTAAACCAAGAATAGCGAAAAATGATAGGTTCATTTTCGAGGTAATCAATTGCTCCCATCATCAAATTTTTTTGCATTTCGAAAGTGATATTGGGCTGATCCCAGCATGCAAATTCGGTTAGCCAAATGGGTTTGTTGTATTTCTTAAATTGATTGATATAGTCACTCAATGCTCCTGAATAGCACATGTAATTGTGTACGGCAATGTAATCGACCTGGCAGTTTGGGCAGGCAGTAAAAAAGGCATCGAGGTATGCTGTCGGATTTGAATAGGTAACTCCGTTTTCCTGAACAGGGTCGCCTGAATAATTAACAGCTGGACCAACAATTTTAAGCCCGTAATCTTTGGCTATCTTTTCCAACTTAGGCCATAAAGCTGCTGCTTCCGATGGTTTCATGTTGGCTTGAGAAAGAAAGTTAGGCTCATTGAACCCGAGTAGAAATTTTGCTTCAGGATGACTTGCATAAAAGGCACGCAACCCGGCTTCGTTGATTGATTTGCCCCAGGCCATAGGGACAAATTCTATTTCATAGTTTTTGAATACCTGTGAAACCGCACTTTCGGGTTGATAATACCAGTTATACCACCATGAGATTCCTTTTGAAATAGTTGCCATATCGGCTTCAGTATGGTATCCAAAGGAAATTCCACGTTTTTTGCTTTTTGTTTGGGCCAGCCCCGCAGAGGTAAAAATAGTAAGGCCAAGAAATATCAGAATAATCTGAAGTTTATTTAGGTATGGGTTTCTGCAAATCATGCCCGAAAGATTGTTTGAGATTGATCTAAAGTAATATGAATTGCTTCAAAAAAAAATTCTGACAGACCACAACGACCTGCCAGAATTGTTAACTAAATTAATCAGACCCCTTTTGATCGTTATTTTTGGTAAACTCTCACGTAGTCAATAAGCATAGTTCGGGGGAAAATACTGTCATCAATCCCCTTTTGTCCGCCCCAGTTTCCACCAACAGCAACGTTCAGCAACAAGTGGAAGCGTTTATCGAATGGCCATACTGTGAATCCCTTTTTTTCATTCAAAAAGGTGAAATACAATTTGTCATCTACATACACGCGGTATTCGTTTGGTTCCCATTCCAACACATAATTGTGGAATTCGGTGTAGCAATCGGCGATGGTGATTTTGGCACTTTTCTGGGTGCCCTGCACATGGTTGTATGCCTGTGTGTGGGCTGATGCAACAATTACAAAAGGATCGTAACCAACATTTTCCATGATGTCGATTTCGCCGCTGGCAGGCCAGCCTCCGTACGACCAATCGGTTGGAAGCATCCAGATAGCAGGCCAGATTCCTCTTCCATCAGGCAATTTGGCACGCACTTCAACACGTCCGTACAGCCAGTCGCCTTTCGATCGTGTTACCAGTCGTGCTGAAGTATATTTCTTTCCTTCCACATCTTCTTTAATTGCTGTGATGCGAAGAAATCCATCTTTTACTTCTGCATTTTTCATCTGGTCACGGGTGTAAAACTGGGCTTCATTGTTACCCCAACCCGAAGCATTCCCATCGGTATCGTAGCTCCATTTTTTGCTGTCGGGTAGCCCGCTGTAATTAAATTCATCGCTCCAAACCAGTTTATATTCCCCGGTTGGAACATTTGTTCCGGGTTTAGTGCCGGTTGGGTCGGATTTGTTTTCTTCAGCGCATCCGCATAATGAATTTAAACACAGGATAAATGATATTAAAAATAATCGTTGCATGGTCAGATTTTGAGTTGTAAAATAATCCTGCCCATCCGACGAATCGGACGGACAGGATCTTCATTACTTATTTACTTAATCAAAGCTGATTCATTCTATTCAATCAGATAAGTGAATTTATTTAGTTTGAACAGGTGATTCGATACAGCTTTTATAATTGGAATATTTATTTCTCAAATTTGAAATCATCAAAGAAAAATATCCCAGGTGCGGCATGTCCTTCTGCACCAAACTGAATTACAATTTTGTCGTAATCCTGTCGTGTGCTTACTGAGCTGAAATCAAAAGTCAAATCAATCCATTTATCCGTTGCAAGATTTGATTTTACTATTTCTGTTTGAGTAGTCCAGGCATTACCCTTTAAACTGCTATCCTGTAATTTTACCGCAACCTGACGTTTTAATTGATTCACCGTTACCCAACTGCCAGCTACATCATATGTGCCTTCATAATCGTTGTAAGAGGGGATGAATACTTTTAGTTTGATCTTGTTTTGTTCTGTAAGGTCAAATTTATAAGTATTTGCAGTGAAATAAATATTAGAATAGAATGCTGAAGTTTTCTGGTATAAAAATACTTTTGATGAAGTGTTAATTGGAACCGGTGCTGGATTAAGATAACGTGGATTTGCTAAAGTTCCCATATCTTCATAGTTGAATGTTACAGTATTTTCAGGTCCTTCAAAATTCTCAAATAATGGAGTTGCTTTAAGAGGGATAATGACTACCGGTTTTACATTCTTTTCTTTTGGAATAAAGCGATACCACCATCCGTTTCCTGGTTCAACAGTACTAACACATTTTAGGTACATTTCATTCTCGTTAAGCGTAATGATTTCATAAGTAGAAGTACCTGCATAGTGACCGAAGAATGCACCATCATTAAGGATGAGCTTTTTTTCCGATTCTTTTAAAGTATAGGTATAAGAATTTTTCGGAGTATAGGCTACATCGAAGTCTCCGTCCCCGGGAACCACAGAGTTTGGATATCCCAAAGCAAGCAATGCTTTACGACCACTTTCGTTGGTATAAACATTTCCATTGTTTTTCCAAACCAGTTTGACACCAACCTGGGTAAATGTAAATTCCTGAGAGTACATACAGCTTCTTGTTTTTCCTTCAGCCGGGCAACTCCACCATTCTGGCGTAGTTCCGCCTGCAGGCCCAACACCGAAGTGCCCATCATGATACTGGTCAAATACCCAAGTTTTTCCATTTACATTACCTGCGCCTCCTGTCAACGCAGTGTACATCGGAGTGTTGAGCATCGACATGTCGTCGTTAGCGATGGTAATTGTTTTTGATTTTGAGGTTGAACCGCCTTTGGCATAAAGTGTCATAACAACGGTATAAGTGCCTTTAAAAGGATATTCAACGGAAGCAGATTCGCCTTTACCCTTTTGGTTATTTCCAAAATCCCATGTGATAATTCCAGGTATTTTCGAAGTATTTTTTATTTCAATTATATTGGGTTTAGCAGCAGTGGGAGTTACCGAGAAATCGAGCTGATCTTGTGTCGGTGCAGGCCCAATGTCAACCATATCATCAATCTGGGGAGCACATGCAAACATAACCAGTATGAGTGCAGCCAAACCGACAAGCCTTTGCATATATTTCATTTTTTTCATTGTCATAGTTTTTAAGAATTCAATATACTGATCGCAGAACCTCTTATTTGTAAGCAGGTACCATTTGTTTCAAAACACCGCTGTTTACGTTCCTGATTTCGCTGGCCGGAATCGGGAACATACCCCAGGTATTGGCGTTGAAAGTACGCGGAGTAAAGTCGCTCGGGTTTGGAATACCTTGAGGAACAACAAAGCTTCCATTAATTTTTGCAGCAGCATAGTCGTTACCTCTGCGAAGCAAATCCCATTTACGGAGCCCTTCACCTCCAAATTCAACACGGCGTTCGTGGTAAATGGCATCGAGTGTAATACTGGTTAAAGCTTTGCCTGCTCCCAAAGAGCGGGTGCGTACCTGATTTAAATAACCAAGTGCTTTTGAAGCATTGTCGGTCAGGAAAAGCTCGGCAGCCATAAGCAATACGTCGGCATAACGAATGTCGATGAAGTTTTTCGGGAAATTATGACTAGGGTCGCCACCCGAACCGATATAGGCTGCATTGGCCATATACTTCATATTGAAGTAACCAGTATTCATGAATGCTTTGTTGTATTTGGTCAGTTTTACGTCGGCATTATAAAGCGTAGCGTCTTTGCGTGGGTCGCCAGCTTCAAATTCATTGGCCAGGCTCCAGGTAGGAACTGCAAACGACCATCCTGGATATACCGAGGCATCGCCCTCTGGATTACGCACGCTTAACCATACTGAAGAGAAATTTCCGTTGATGTTCCAGCCACCCCAGTCGCCTGATTTTGCTTTTTCCGAGTACTGCATTTCGAGCAGAGCTTCTTTGGTGTTTTGGTTATTCCAGTCCCAAAGCGAAGAATAGCTTGGAAGTAATGAATACACATTGCTCGTAATAACCGATTCGAGCGCGGCTTGTGCATAAGCTTTATCGATGGTGGTTTTGCCATCACTCCATGCCGTAACTCCAACAACTGGTTTGGCAAATCCTTCGTGATACAAATAAATACGGGCAATTAAAGCCTGAGCAGCACCTTTGGAAACACGTCCTTTTTCAGATGCAGAAATGTTAACCGGTAATACAGCAACAGCTTTCAGAAGATCAGATGCTATCTGAGTGAATACTTCCGTCGGGGTATTTTGCGGTAAATTTTTGTAAGATTCCACATCGGGCAATACTTCGGTAATGATTGGCACGTATCCAAAATGACGAACCAGATCCCAGTAAAGGTATGCGCGGAGGAATAAAGCTTCACCTTCCATTCTTTCTTTCAGACCAGCAGTTTTCCAATCAATGTCAGCTTGTTTTTGCAGATAAAGATTGGCACGGTAGATGCCCGAATAGCAGCGGTTCCATAAGTCGCTTGATGAATTGTTTTCAGGCGTCATTTTGAACATTTCCATTTCCTGCCATTGGCTCATGTCGTTTACATTTGCGCCACCACAAAATGCATCGTCAGAGAAGATGTCGGCCATGGTAGCCACAAATTGCCAGTTTTGTAACGCATAGGCATCGTAAACGGCTGTTAGCGCCAGCAAAGCCTGATCTTCAGTTTTGTAATAATTGGCTTCAACCTGACCAGTTTTTGGTTCGAGTTCAAGGAATGATTCTGAACAGGAAAAAGTTCCGAAAGCTAAAGCCAAGACTGAGGTCACATATAATAATTTCTTTTTCATCGTTCTAATTTTTAAAGTTGGCTTCATTAAAATGTAACATTAATACCACCCATAATGGTACGTGCCTGTGGATAGATACCATGATCAATACCATTACCAAAAACACCACCGCCAATTTCAGGATCATAGCCTTTATAGCCGGTAAGTGTGAGCAGGTTTTCGGCAGCCACGTAAAAGCGCAGATTCTTGATCTTCATGTAATTCGTTACTGATTTTGGCAAAGTGTAACCCAAAGTCATATTTCTTAAACGAACGAAACTACCGTCGTGAACAAAGAAATCGCTTACGGTTTTCATGTTTTGGTTATCATCAACAAACGTAACACGAGGATAATAGTTTGAAGTGCCCGGACCCGTCCAACGGTTTAGCCAGTCGGCACGGTAGTTTGTTCCGTTCATGTCGTAACGACGGGTTGCATCATAAACTTCCTGTCCAAGAGCAGCATAAACAAACATGTTAAAATCGAAGCCCTTGTATTCGAGATTCAGATTCAAGCCTCCGGTAAAAGTGGGGTAGGGCGAGCCTAATTCAACGCGGTCGGCATCAGTGATTTTACCGTCTCCATTTTCATCAATAAATTTGATGTCACCTGGTTTTGCGTTTGGTTGAATTTTACCTCCGGTAGTGCTTACATAGGAATTAATTTCCTGCTCTGTCTGGAAGATTCCATCGGTTTTTACCCCATAAAATACACCCATTGGAGTGCCAACTTCGGCAAACAAAACGCCTGATTGTCCAAATCCGCCGTCGCCGCCCTGAAGACGTTTTTCAGCGTTCTGTATATCAAGTACTTCATTCTTATTGTAAGCACCATTAATTGATGCATTGAAATATAATTTGCCAAATTGTTTTTTGTAGGATACTTCAGCTTCGAAACCCGAGTTACGAACAGAACCTCCGTTGATAATCGGAGCGGAGTTTCCAACCAACATTGGAACTGGTGCTGTTACCAACCAGTCTTTTGTAGTTTTTACGTAATAATCCAAAGTAAAGCGAAGACTGCTTTCAAAAGTAGCCAGATCGACCCCAACGTTTGTTTGCTCAGAAGTTTCCCACCTGAGTGATGGGTTAGCAATACGGGTCGGCTGTGTTCCGTTATACTGTGTTTTGCTATCGCCGAAGTAGTAAATATTCTGATTACCAATAATTGAGGTGTACCCAAAGTTTCCGATATTTTCGCTACCGTTTTGTCCCCAGCTTGCTCTCAATTTCAACATGTCGATAATTCCGGAAGTACTTTCCATGAAGTTTTCGCGTGAGATTACCCAACCTCCGGCAACTGACGGGAAATAACCGTATTTGTTTTCAGAACCGAAGCGTGATGAACCGTCGCGACGAATGGTGGCTGTAAGCATATAGCGATCAAGGTAATCGTAGTTTGCACGACCGAAGATTGATGCTACAGTGTGTTCAGAATAACCACCGCCTGCATTTGCACTTTCAGGATCTGTTGCATTATCAATGTAGGCATGTTCAAAATCGTCAAAAATTACATCCGATTTTTCACCAGAAAGATTTTCGAACATATCTTTAAAAGCTGTTGTTCCGGCCATTACCGTGAAATGATGGTCGTTGATAGTGCGATCATAAGTCAACACATTTTCAAAGTTCCATCTGGAATATTGGTTGTATGATTTTGAAGCCTTATCGGTAACGGTAA
>CAYRBM010000065.1:0-27835 GCA_964422425.1 uncultured Odoribacter sp. | reverse complement strand
GCGAAATCAACATTCCGTTTACGGTTGGTGGGGGTATCAGCGAATTGAAAGATGCAGACGCTTTGCTGAGTGCTGGTGCCGATAAAATCAGCATCAACTCGTCAGCCGTTCGTAACCCGAAGTTGATTGACGATTTGGCGCTGAATTTTGGTAGCCAGTTCGTTGTTTTGGCCATCGATGCTCGCGGTGAAAACGACCATTGGACAGTGACCGTGAATGGCGGTAGAATTCCAACTGACAAAGAACTGTTCTCTTGGGCCAAGGAAGGTGAAAGTCGCGGTGCAGGCGAAATCCTGTTTACTTCGATGAACCACGATGGAACCAAAGCAGGTTTTGCCAACAAGGAGCTGGCAAAAATGTCGGAGATGTTGAGCATCCCGATTATTGCCTCAGGAGGTGCCGGAAACATGGATCATTTTGTGGATGTTTTCACCGAAGGAAAAGCCGATGCCGGATTGGCTGCCAGCATTTTTCACTACAAGGAAATTGCCATTCCGGATTTGAAAAGCTATTTAAGGTTGAAGGGAATTGTTGTTCGGTAAAACTTCGCTTATCTTTGACTATTAAACACTTCAATTCATTTATGCTGCCCGAAAATCTAAATTTATACCAGTCGGTCAAACATGTTCTGGATTCGGCCTACCGTACTATTTACCGTGCGGCCAATTCGGCTATGGTTGCTGCTTATTGGGAGATTGGTCGGTTAATCGTTGAAGAAGAACAGCGTGGTCAGTCCAGAGCTGACTATGGCAAACAGGTACTGAAAGAGCTTTCAGAAAAATTGACCTCAGAATATGGCAAGGGCTATTCGGTAACAAATCTCAAATATTTTAGGCAGTTCTTTCTTGTATTTTCTGATCTTTTTGTGGCTAATTTATTGTCAGATAGTGATATGCAAATTCGCCAGACACTGTCTGACCAATTGAGCTGGTCGCATTATTCGTTGCTGATGCGTGTCGAAAACCCAAAAGCACGCGAGTTTTACATGAAAGAGGCGGCAATGCAAAACTGGAGTGTTCGAGCTTTGGATAGGCAAATTAGCACCCTATATTACGAACGAATCATTTCGAGTCGGGACCAAAGCCCTGTGAAAGCCGAAGCAGAACAAAGTATTTGGGCATTGACTGAGTCGCCGCGCGATTTTATAAAAGACCCGTATATTTTGGAGTTTCTGAAGCTGAAACCAGAATCGTCGTACCTCGAGAAAACGTTGGAGTCGGCTTTAATTGAAAACCTGCATGCGTTCATTCTGGAACTTGGGCGGGGATTTGCTTTTGTTTCACGGCAATATCATTTAAACGTCGATTCGGATCATTATTACATCGATCTGGTTTTCTACAATTATATCCTGAAATGCTTTGTGCTTATTGATTTGAAAGTTGGGAAATTAACCCATCAGGATGTTGGGCAAATGGATATGTATGTGCGGCTTTTCGAAGAAAGAGTTCGTCAGCCCGATGATAACCCAACCATCGGGATCATATTGTGTTCGCAGCAAAGTGAGTCGGTTATTAAATATTCGGTTTTGGCGGAAAATAAACAATTGTTTTCTTCAAAATACAAACTATATCTTCCGACAGAAGAGGAACTTAAAAATGAACTGGAGCGCGACCGCATTCATATCGAGAATCAGCTTCAGGAGCAATTTGTAAAATATCAAACCAAAAAATAAAATGGAAAATACGCAATTGGATTTCAGCAAACTGAATGGATTAATTCCGGCAATCATTCAGGATAATACCACCAATGTAGTGCTGATGTTGGGTTTTATGAACGAAGAAGCGTTGGCAAAAACCGAAGAAACCGGTCAGGTGACCTTCTTTAGCCGTAGCAAAAACCGCCTGTGGACCAAAGGTGAAGAGTCCGGCAATTTCCTGAATGTGGTTTCGATTGCTTCGGATTGTGATAACGACACGCTTTTGATCAAAGTAAACCCGGTTGGCCCTGTTTGCCATACCGGAGCTGATACCTGCTGGGGCGAAGAAAATGAAGAAAGCGACATCCAGTTTCTGGAATACCTTCAGGATTTTATCGACCAACGGAAAGAGGAAATGCCTGAAGGTTCGTACACAACCTCCTTGTTTCAGAAAGGAACGCGCAAAATTACCCAGAAAGTGGGAGAGGAAGCGGTTGAAACCATTATCGGGGCAATGGCCAACGACGATGAAAATTTCTTGTACGAAGGAGCAGATTTGTTGTATCACCTGATCGTTTTGCTTACCCACAAAGGTTACCGCATTGAAGACTTGGCACGCGAATTGAAGAAAAGGCACAAATAAACTGCTTTTCCTGAATTTCTGTATCGTGGTTAAATATTCGGGGTGGCAGGTTAATTAAAAACCTTTAACATCCTCGATTATGAAAACACTAGCACGAATTTCCGGATTTTTACTTTTGGCTCTTTTTACTCAATCATGTGGCATATACGAACCTATTTCGACCAAGGCTCCGGAAAATAACGGAACTTATAAAGTTGATTATCTGTTTGAACATGACGGTTGTAAAGTTTATCGGTTTCAGGATTACGGACGATGGGTTTATTTCACAAATTGTTCAGGAAATGTAACCGCATTTCAGAATGATTCCACAAAAATACCAATTGTCAATTCGGTGCAATTAAGTTCTGCGAAGAAATAAGATTTTAACTTGGGTTTTTTACCTTAATAGCGGAGAATTTATATGAATGGGTTCTCCGCTTTTTGCTTTAATGTACCTAAATTGTTAAAAGAAAAAGATTTACACAAACTTAACCTCGTACTAATCGTAAAAACCATTTCGATTGGATTATTCGGCTATCTTTGCGCCTTCATTTTTTGAACCTATGCAGAAGATTAGAAACATCGCGATTATCGCACACGTTGACCACGGAAAGACAACTCTGGTTGACAAGATGATTTACCATTGTAATACCATCAAGGAACACGAGAAGAAACAGGAGCTGATTCTGGACAACAATGATTTGGAACGGGAACGAGGAATTACTATTCTGGCAAAGAATGTTTCGGTAATATATAAAGACATAAAAATCAACATTATTGATACTCCCGGACACGCTGATTTTGGCGGTGAAGTAGAACGTGTGCTGAATATGGCTGACGGTGTTTTATTGCTGGTTGATGCTTTCGAAGGCACCATGCCGCAAACCCGGTTTGTTTTGTCGAAGGCACTGGCTTTAGGCCTGAAACCAATCGTTGTCGTTAATAAAGTTGATAAACCGAATTGTCGTCCTGAAGAAGTTCACGAGCAGGTTTTTGATCTGATGTATAGCTTGAATGCTACTGAAGAACAATTGGATTTTCCTACAGTTTATGGCTCGGCCAAACAGGGCTGGATGTCGGACGATTGGAAAAAACCCGCCGATAATATTGGACCACTGCTTGATGCTATTGTAAAATATATACCCGGACCGGTTGCCAACCCGGGAACACCACAGGTACTGATTACTTCACTCGATTATTCCTCTTACGTGGGGCGGATTGCTATTGGACGAATTCATCGTGGCGATTTGCGCGAGGGAATGAATGTGAGCCTTGTAAAGCGCGATGGCTCGGTGAAACGAACCCGTATCAAAGAGCTTCACACGTTCACCGGACTTGGTCGCCAGAAAGTAGATCAGATGACTTCAGGAGATATTTGTGCGATGGTTGGAATTGACGGTTTTGATATTGGCGACACGGTTTGCGATTATGAAAATCCGGAACCGCTTGATCCGATTGCTGTTGATGAGCCCACTATGAGCATGATGTTCATGATCAATAATTCGCCTTTCTACGGAAAAGAGGGAAAATACGTGACTTCGCGCCATCTGAAAGACCGTCTGGAAAAAGAATTGGAAAAAAACCTGGCATTACGTGTTTTACCCACAGAATCAGCTGATTCGTATTTGGTGTACGGGCGTGGTGTGCTGCACTTGTCAGTTTTAATTGAAACTATGCGTCGCGAAGGTTACGAGCTTCAGGTTGGTCAACCACAGGTTTTGTTTAAGGAAATAGCTGGTGAAAAGTGCGAGCCCATTGAAGAAATGCACGTTGATGTACCGGAGGAATATTCAGGGAAAGTGGTTGAAATGGTGTCATCCAGAAAAGGGGAAATGCGCAATATGGAGCGAAAAGGCGACCGCATTCACCTCGAATTTATGGTTCCCTCGCGCGGGATCATCGGTTTACGCACCAATATGCTGACTGCCACAGCCGGTGAAGCGGTAATGAACCATCGGTTCATCGAATATCAGCCCTATAAAGGTCCGATTGAAGTCCGGAACAACGGATCGTTGGTTGCGCTGGAAACGGGTGCCGCATTTGCTTATTCTATTTGGAAACTTCAGGACCGCGGTTCGTTTTTTATCGATCCGGGGCAAGAAGTTTATGAAGGGCAGGTGATAGGTGAAAATTCAAGAGCCGATGACTTAACTATCAACGTTTGCAAGTCAAAGAAACTGACCAATGTTCGCGCATCTGGTTCCGACGAAAAAGCCAGGCTGATTACCCCAATTAAGTTCAGTCTGGAAGAAGCTCTGGAATACATTAAAAATGACGAATTGGTTGAAGTTACCCCGCTGGCCATCCGGATGCGTAAAATCTACCTGAAAGAGCACGAGCGGAAACGTTCGGCAAAGGTCACCGAATAGCTTGTAATAATATAGTATTACTGAGATTGCCCCGATTTGGATTATTCCGGATCGGGGTAATTTTTTGTGGAGTTATCATGTTTTCAAGACTGAATTTTAAGGCATGTTTTCTACAACATAATTTGAATAATTAAGTCGTAAAACATTCTTTTTCAGTTTTAATTGTTGTAAATTTTGGTACAAATAATTAAAACCGCGATTATGAATGTCATATCAACTTGCCTGACAGGAACTGCAACAATTCTGACTTGCAGAAAAATCGCTCAATCATTCAGCGAGAACATCTACGAGCTCTCTTCTATCCGGCACAATTGGTCGCCCGAATATGCGGCTGATTTAAAGGATCGGATCGACAAGATTATGAATCAGTATTTTACACATGAATCTTTAGTTGACCATCTGGAAAAACACAGCCAGTTTTACGAACTGATGATTGCTGCGTTGAAAGACATCAGTGTATTTCGTGCCGAGTTAAAGGTTGACTTTAACCACGACAAGGAATTTCTGAAAGAAACTTTGGATGACCTTGGGTACGTCGATTATTTCAGCGATGCCAAAAATGGTGACCATTTTAGCCTTTACAAAATGATGGCCACGTTCAAGAGGAATATGACTCCTGAACTTCAGCAGGTTATTCTGGCTCGTGGAATTGACAAAGGACTGCTCAATCGGTTAATTGGGTACAAGGAAAAACTGGCTGAACTCAAGAATTGCTTTGACATTTCGCATGGGAAGGATCAATTGGGAGCAGAACTTAAACGTGAAATCAATGCCATATATTCTGAAATTAAAGACATTTGCCGCATAGTTCATGCCTATTATGAGTTTGATCCTATTCAGCGCGATAAATTCTACTTCTATAAAGTGATGATTAATTTGAAAAAATCAGCATTTGAACCGGCTTAATATAGCGATTCCGGAATATAGGTGGATAAAAGTTTAAATTGAGTTAGCTATTCAACGCGAACAGCTAACTTTTTTATATTATTCCTGATCTTCTTCTCCCGATTCTTCTTCAATTTCCTCTTCTTCGTCAGCATTATAAACCACATCCAGATCTTCATCCTCAAATACCTGAGGTTTCGTAACTTCTTTCAGGGGTTTCAGGTTGGCCGGAACGGTTTGATCGGCAAAATACGGGAATACATCAATAATAGTGCTAACGGCCAGCGAAGTGGTCTGGTAAGGTACTAAAATGTAGGAAAGCCCGTCTTCCAGACGTTGAAGCGCCTGTTTAATGTCGTCGGCTGCCACTAAGAAATAGTTGTTTATTTTCTTTTCTTTTCCTGCATTTTCATCAATGGTTACGATAGCAATTTTTGCTTTGTACCACCATTCTCCTTCTTCATGCGGGAAAATCTCGACTATATTCGATTTTTTGATGTTGTCAACGGTAAATTCGCCTCTGACCATCGTTTGCAACTGCTGAATGATACGGGTTTCAGCGTCGGTGAAGGTGACGGCATCAACCAGGTAAACTTCATTCACTTTGCGTTCACGACCATCATCATCAACTTTTACATATTTTACTTTGCACTCGAACCAGGTTTGCATAAATTCCAAATTTTAATTGACGTGCAAAGATATTTGCCCTCTTCGGATTTCAACATAAAAACCCGAATAGTTTTGCACAAAAGATAAAAGGAAGAAGAATAGCTAGATTGATTTTAATTCAATCATCCAGTAAATCAGTCCTTCAGTTTGTCGGCCACAGCGTTAGCCAGATTAATACATTGCTTGTATTTGTCAGCTTTCAGAGTACCTTTTTCTTCAACCGGTTCACCAACCAATTCCCATTTGATGTTTTCGGCAAATTTCTGAAGGTTTTTCACTCCGCCACCGTTCCACCCAAATGAACCAAAAATACCAAGGATATGGTTTTTAATACCCATGTGCTCGATTTTTGTCACCAGGCTTTCTACTGATGGGAACATCTCGTTATTATATGCCGCGCTGCCTACAATGAATGCTTTGAATTTAAAAATATCGCTGATGATGTATGAGGCATGGGTTTTTGAAGCGTCGTAAACACGAATATTTTTCACACCGCGAACTGCCAGCTGGCGGGCAATCACATCGGCCATTTTTGCGGTGTTGCCGTACATCGAACCATAAACAATCACTGCACCTGGATCTGTAGTGTAGGTGCTCCATTTTTCGTACCGGTCGAGTATATATTTCAGATTGGTGCGCCACACGGGACCATGCGTAGCAGCCAGCATTTTCACATCAAGCGTTTGCACTTTTTTCAGGGCACGCTGGGTGTGCGGACAATATTTCCCAACAATGTTGGTGAAATAACGCATCAAATCTTCCTCGTAAAACGCAAGATTGAGCTCATCATCGAATACTCCGCCATCGAGCGTTCCGAATGAACCAAAAGCATCTCCGGTGAATAGTATTTTAGTCGTGTTTTCAAAGGTTACCATTGTTTCAGGCCAGTGAACCATTGGGATGGTAGTAAACGAAAGGCGATGTTTCCCCAGGGGAAGCTCCGAATCGTCGTAAACTTCCAGGGTTTGAGCTTCCAGTTTATAGTAGTTTTCTACCATGTCGAAAGTCTTCTTGTTTCCAACAAGTGTAATATTCGGATATTTTGCGACCACAGCCTTCAAAGCGCCCGAATGATCGGGTTCCATGTGGTTTATAATCAGGAAATCAACTGCTCTTCCGTTAGTCAATGCATCAATCTGATCAAGATAATCTTCGATGAAAGCACGTTCAACCGTATCAATTAACACAATTTTTTCATCAACAATTAAGTACGAATTGTATGAAACTCCGTTCGGGATAGGCCAGAAGTTCTCAAACAGGTTGGTTCTTCGATCGTTAAAACCCAGATAGTAAATGTCTTCAGCTAATTTTACCTGATGCATATTGATTGTTTTTGTTTGCTTTTTATCTGTGTGCGAAAATACGCAAATTCAGTTAAACGGAGTAGCGCCAAAAATCCTGTTTTTGGAATTTAAGATAAAGATTACAATCATTCATTCAGAGATTTAAGTGTGGCATGCGTTTTTAGGTCAGGCAGGGGGATTAGTTACTTTGGATGAAATGATTATTTTTATTGCAAAAAACCAAAAGGATTATGGATATTGCAAAAAAGAGCAGGCTTATGCTTTTCCCAAGAGTAAATAAATGGGTTGTCATTGTTTTTGTGCTGATACTTGCCGGTGCTGGTTTTCGTGCATATCAGATATACAAGTACATTTTCGATCCGAATATCCACACCCCCGGGAGCATCATAATCCCTTTAAATGCAACCTATGAGCAGGTAATTGATAGTTTGAAGAAGCATGAAATCATAATTGATTACAAGGCATTTGATTGGGTGGCCAAACGCAAAAAATATGCACAGAGCATTAAGCCTGGTAAATATTTGCTCGATAAAGGGTTGAATACCAACGAGATTTTGAATATGCTGCGTTCAGGTAATCAGGAACCGGTTCAGGTGACGTTTAATAATTTGCGTTTTCTGGAGGAGCTTGCAGGAGCGGTTTCTAAATATATTCAGCCCGACTCAGCTGAACTGATTGCCAAATTTAGAGATACGGCAGTTCATGAAAAATTTGGGTTTACACAAAGCACATTTCATTGTTTGTTTATACCAAATACCTACGAATTTTACTGGACTACCACTGCCGACCAGTTTTTGGAACGCATGTCGATGGAATACAAGCGATTTTGGAATGAAGAGCGGAGAAATAAAGCCAAAGAGCTTGGTTTAACGCCGGAAGAAGTGATGACGGTGGCTTCCATTGTTCAGGAAGAAAGCAACAAAAAAGATGAGAAACCTATTATTGCCGGATTGTACCTGAACCGGATTAAACGCGGAATGCCTTTACAGGCCGACCCGACAGTGAAATTTGCGCTTGGTAATTTTCGGATCAAACGGGTTTTGAACAGTCATCTGGCAATTGATTCACCTTATAACACATACAAGTATCCGGGATTGCCGCCAGGGCCAATCAATTTTCCGGAAATATCGAGTATTGAATCGGTTTTAAACGCAGCCAAGACACAATACATTTACATGTGTGCCCGTGAAGATTTTTCAGGCTATCACAACTTTGCAAAAACCTTGTCGGCTCATAACGAAAATGCCCGGAAATACAAGGCTGCACTTGATTCAATGGAGATTTTTCAATAACCTGTTGATACTTTTCAAAAAAGCGACCGGAGATACTGAAATTCAGTATCTCCGGTCGCTTTTATTTATGGCAAAAGAATTTTATTAATCAAAAATGTCTCTCATTTTATCAAAGAAATTTCGGTCGCTTTGATCGGGGCCATCCTGAAAATTGGGAGATGCCTGCAACCGTTCCAGAAGTTTACGTTCGTCGGAAGTCAGTTTTTTCGGAATCCACACGTGAACACGAACGAGCAGGTCGCCTTTCCCGTAGCCGTTTACATCGGGCAATCCTTTGCCACGCAGGCGAAGAATCTTTTCTGGTTGAGTCCCGGGTTCAATCTTTACTTTTACTTTACTGTCAACTGTAGGTATTTCTTTGGTTGTTCCAAGCGTAATCTCGGGGAAAGTCACATATAAATTATAAATCAGGTTGTTTCCATCGCGCACCAGTTCCTGATGCTCATCTTCCTGAATAACTACAAACAAATCGCCATTTATTCCGCCACGTCGTCCGGCATTTCCTTTTCCCGCTACATTCAGCTGCATTCCTTCACCGACTCCGGCAGGTATTTTAATGCTGATCACTTCTTCGTCTCGAACAACACCTTCTCCCTGGCAATGAGTACATTTGTTGGTTATAATCTGGCCTTCACCGTTACAAGTCGGACAAGTTGTAGTGGTTTGCATTTGCCCGAGCAAAGTATTTTGGATACGGGTGACATGTCCGGAACCTTTACAGGTTGAACAGTTGGAATAAGATGAACCTCCCTGAGCACCGGTTCCGCTGCAATGTGTACATGGAACGTATTTCTTTACTTTTAATTTTTTTTCAACGCCATTCAGTACTTCCTGAAGATTAAGTGTGACTTTTACGCGCAGGTCGGAACCACGATGTTGGCGAGGACCTCGACTTCTACCACCGCCAAAACCACCGAATCCACCAAAACCACCGCCACCAAAAATGTCACCAAACATCGAGAAAATATCATCCATCGACATATCGTGCCCACCAAAACCAGCGCTTCCTCCTCCCATTCCGGCATGCCCAAATTGGTCGTACCGTTGGCGTTTTTCCGGATTGCTCAGTACTTCGTAGGCTTCAGCTGCTTCCTTGAATTTTTCCTCGGCCTCTTTATTTCCTGGGTTTTTGTCAGGGTGAAACTGAATGGCTTTTTGGCGGTAGGCCTTTTTGATTTCTTCAGCAGTTGCATTTTTGCTGACACCTAAAATCTCGTAAAAATCACGTTTTGTCATGTTTGTTTTATCTGTGGGCTATTCGCCGATAACTACTTTTGAGAACCGTATTACTTTGTCGTTAAGTATATACCCTTTTTGAATTACGTCAACAACTTTACCTTTGAGTTCTTCGGTTGGAGCTGGTATTTTGGTGATGGCCTCGTGCAAGTCAGTATCGAAATCTTTTTCTTTGGCTTCAATTTCCTTAACCCCATTCTGTTTCAGGAATTCCTGAAATTTGTTGTAAATCAACTTGACTCCATCTTTAACCGGGCTATGTTCGTCAACGGTATCCAGGGTTTGTATGGCACGGTCAAAATCATCAATTACCGGAAGAATATTGACTAAAACACCTTCGCTGGCAGTTTTCAGTAATTCCATCCTTTCCTTCAAGGTCCGTTTGCGGTAGTTGTCGAATTCAGCCTGTAACCTGATGTGCTTATCTTTCAGCTCAAGCAAATCAGATTCTGCTTTTTCCAATTGCTCTTCAGCCTTGGTTTTTTTGTGGCCTTTATCTTTTTTCGATTCTTTCTTATGATGCGCCGCCTCTTCCTGTGCCGTATTTAAATCTGGCGTTTCCTGTTGTTCGTTAACCGGATTTTTATCTTCTGTCATTGCTTTTGAATTTTAAAGTTTCGTTTTCGGCGTTGCAAATATACTGCCATTGACTTTACAATTGACAAATTGGCATTTTAAATAATTGATAACTGACAATGGTGAAGGCGTAAATATTGATTTCCGTATTAACGCGAATAATTTTGTCTGTGACTAATAAAAAAGGCAGCTTGGTGTTCCAAACTGCCTTTTCATTCTGATCGGGAAATGATTTATTTCAAATATTTGGTCAATGCTTGTTCAAGTGCAGGACCGCGAAGGTTAACTTCCAGAATTACTCCATCTCCATCTATCAGAAAATTGGAAGGAATGCTCCGGACTCCGTAAACAGCGGCATATTTAGAATTCCAGAATTGCAAATCGCTCACATGATTTTCCCAGATTAGTTTGTCAGTAGCAATAGCCTGAACCCACGAATTTTTATCCCGGTCAAGTGACACACTGAAAACCGTGAAGCCTTTGCCATTCTTGAATTTGGTGTCTTTATATTTTTCATAGGCGGCAACCACAGTCGGGTTTTCGCGACGGCAAGGTCCGCACCATGCAGCCCAAAAATCAATTAAAACTAATTTTCCCTTCAGTGAAGAAAGCTTCATTTCTACACCATCAACACCTTTCTCACTTATTTCCGGAGCTTTGTTCCCAATATTCACTCCAATCGGGATGTCTTCTTTCTTATTGTCTTTAGGGTTTATTGCCATTACAGAAGTGGCAAGCGCAAACATGAAAGCAATTGCGAATGGTAATTTCATGGGTTTAATTTTTTGTATTTACATTTTCTTTCGTCGAACTATACAATACACTGAAAAGTTATCTTCAAAAATAACAAATACTGTAAATGATTGTTGGAATGACCAATTTTTGTTTACAAACTTTAACAAGCTCGGGGAATAGGGAACTGGTTAGTCTATTCGACTAATTTGAGCACCAATAGCGTTCAATCGTTGGTCAATGTTTTCGTAGCCACGGTCGATTTGTTCAATGTTCGAAATTTTGCTTGTTCCGCGGGCAGAAAGCGCAGCAATGAGCAATGCTACTCCTGCCCGAATATCAGGCGAACTCATGTTGGTAGCCCGAAGGGCATGTTTATGATCGAGGCCGATAACCGTAGCACGGTGCGGGTCGCAAAGAATGATCTGGGCTCCCATGTCAATCAGCTTGTCAACGAAAAACAGCCGGCTTTCAAACATTTTTTGGTGAATTAGTACACTGCCATTAGCCTGAGTGGCAACTACCAGAAAAATGCTGAGCAAATCCGGAGTCAGCCCGGGCCATGGAGCATCGGCAATGGTCATAATTGATCCATCAATAAATGTTTCAATTTCATAATGGTCATGAGCCGGAATAAACAGGTCATCATTTTTTTCTTCCATCCGGATTCCCAATCTTTTGAATTGTTCCGGAATTATTCCAAGATGCTGAATACCGGCATTCCGGATGGTAATTTCTGAATTGGTCATTGCAGCCAGACCAATGAAGCTACCCACCTCAATCATATCGGGTAAAATACGGTGTTCACATCCTTTGAGCGAGCCAACTCCATTAATCGTAAGCAGGTTTGAACCAATCCCCTCGATTCGGGCACCCATCGAAACAAGCATTTTGCATAATTGCTGAAGATAGGGCTCGCAGGCTGCATTATAAATAATGGTTGTTCCACGGGCCATAGAAGCGGCCATCAGGATATTGGCAGTGCCTGTCACCGATGCTTCGTCGAGTAACATATAGGCACCTTTTAAACCGGAAGTTTCGACACTGTAAAAATGTTCTTCGGGATTGTAATTAAAACTAGCTCCCAGTTTTTGCAATCCGGTAAAATGGGTGTCGAGTCTTCTTCTTCCAATTTTGTCGCCACCTGGTTGCGGAATGTAACCAATTCCGAATCGGGCAAGCAGTGGTCCAAGTATCATGATCGAGCCGCGAAGGCTGGCTGCCTGCCGGGCATAGGTATCGGTTTTCAGGTAATCGAGCCTAATTTCGTCAGCTTGAAACAGGTAATTTCCTTTTCCTGTCCGTTCCGTCTTGACTCCCAGTTCACCCAATATTTCAATGAGTTTGAGCACATCACTGATTTCGGGGATGTTGGTTATACGGACTTTTTCCGATGTAAGCAACACCGCACAGATTACCTGAAGTGCTTCGTTTTTTGCTCCCTGAGGATGTAACTCTCCATGAAGTTTATGGCCTCCCTCAATTTTAAATGTTGCCATCTGAAACGAAAGTAAGGTTTAACTATTGATTATTTGAGCGGTCTTGGTAGCGTTGTTTTTTGCGGTCGTCCTGTTTCTGAAATTTTCGCTGTGGCTGGTTGCTACCCTGATTTTTGTTTTTCTGATTTCGCATGAGGATATCCTTGGTTTCGGTCAGGATCAGTTCGGTGCACTTGATCTTTCCCTTCGAGAGTTCTTCAATATCCTCCAAAATCTTATCGTCGGTCACCGAGTCTTTGTTCCACATCACATAACTTTTCTTCATGTGATTGGCTATTAACTTGATCAATAGTTCCCGCTCTTTTTCATCTTCATGAACAGAAGCCTTTTCAATCAAAAACTCGATGGTTTTACCGTAATGACGGTATTTGATCAGGTTATTGTCGTAAGGTATTTTTTTGGGCGGAGTGTTGAAAAATTCGGGTGAAGGCGGATCGTAAGGATAATCAATATCCAATTGAAAATTGGACATGATGGCCAGATGATCCCAAAGTTTATGCTTGAAGTCGTTAATGTCGCGAAGGTAGGGATACATGGTTCCCATGATGTCAATTATGGTGCGTGCAGCTCTGTTTCGCTCGTTACGGTCTTCAATGGCCATGATGTGGTTGACCATGTTTTGTAAGTTTCGGCCATACTCGGGGATGGCTAACTTACTTCGATTAGAATTATAATCCATGTAAATAACTAAAGTTTTCTATTAAAGTATCAGGCTGTTATCTTCAAAAGGAAATCAGTACAGATAATCAGGATGAAGTCAAAATACTCTGCAAAATAAATCAAAATTGTCTGGTCAGCAAAAAAAAGCTAAAAAAACTCCTGAATTACTGTTTTCGCAGCTCAAAGTTGACTGAAAAAGAAACAAAAACACTTCAATTCAATTGTTCGAAATGATGCGCAGTTTGGCAAATTTCAAGAGTAATTGCTTTTTGCCGGCATTTTGAAAGAATACGGTTGCCTGAATGTCGGGCATTTTCCCTTCCATTTGCAATACTTTGCCCCGGCCAAAACGCTGATGTTCAACAATCATTCCGGCCTGAATATCTTCAGGATTACTATAGTCAAATGCATCGGCTTCTTTTTTGGCTTCCCGCAACTTGGTCAGTTTTCGATAAAGATCAGGCTGATTGGTAGTTGACGGACGAATTCCTTGTGCCGGATTGGTTTGAGGTCGTGGTCTGGGTGTTTGAAATGCTGAGTCTTGCATTCCTCCAAAGAATGCCGATTCTTTTTCAACCGGCAGAATGAGAAATTGAGGGTCGATTTCGTCGATGAACCGGCTTTTGTCGCAAAACTCAAGTTTTCCCCATTTGTAACGCTGACGGGCATAAGTAAGATAGGCATTTTGCTCTGCGCGGGTAAGTGCTACATAAAACAGCCGCCTTTCTTCTTCCAGATCATCCAGGGTGCTTTGTCCGGTTTGGTTGGAAGGGAAAAGATTTTCCTCTACCCCAACAATAAACACGTTTTTAAATTCAAGACCTTTTGCCGAGTGAATAGTCATCAGGGTTACATGATCTTTATCATTGGGGTCTTCGTTATCCTGATCGGTTAACAAAGCAACATCCTCCATGTAGTGATTCAGCCGGTTGGGAGTACCCTCTTCACGTGCGGAAATCGAAAATTCCTGAATACCATTCAGTAATTCCTGTATATTTTCGAACCGGCTTACGCCTTCAGGAGTTTGATCTTTATACAGGTCTTTCATTACTTCTGAACGAGTGGCGATTTCAGATGCCAGTTCAAAAGCTTCATGAGTTTCAAGTTTTTCACGGAACGAGTCAATTAATTGCGCGAATTCATTGATTTTAGCTGCAGTACCTTTGTTAAACTCAGACAGAAGCAGTGGAATATTGGTGGCAAATTCCCAAATGCAAAGGTTGTTCTGTGCCGCAAATTGTTCGAGTTTCGTCAGGCTTGTCTGCCCTATTCCGCGGGCCGGATAATTGATTATTCGCTTGAAAGCCTCATTGTCTTTCGGGTTGATGACCAAACGAAAATAACTCAGCAGATCCTTGATTTCCTTGCGTTGGTAAAAGGACAGACCACCGTATATCCGGTAAGGAATGTTTCGTTTGCGCAAGGCCTCCTCAAAAATACGCGACTGTGCATTGGTGCGATACAAGATGGCATAATCAGAGAACAGAAAATGGTCTCGCATCCGTGTTTCGGTTATTTCATTGGCAACCAGATAGCCTTCTTCGTTATCGGTTATGGCACTAAAAACTTTAATTAATGCTCCTTTCTCTTTTTCAGAGTAAACTGTTTTCCGGATTTGACGCTTGTTTCGTGCAATAATACTATTGGCTGCATCAACAATGGTTTGAGTTGAGCGGTAATTCTGTTCCAGCTTGAAAACTTTATGATCTGGATAGTCATGCTGAAAATTCAGAATGTTTTCGATTCGGGCCCCGCGAAAAGAGTAAATGCTTTGGGCATCGTCGCCTACCACACAAATGTTGTTGTGGGTAGCTGCCAGTTTTTTGATGATCATGTACTGGGCATGATTGGTGTCCTGATACTCGTCAACTAAAATGTAATCGAATATCTGTTGATATTTCTTTAAAATCTCCGGATGCTGAGAAAATAGAATATTGGTCTTCATCAGCAAATCGTCAAAGTCCATAGCTCCTGCCAGAAAGCACCTTCTTGCATATTCTTTGTAAATCTGTCCGATGAGCGGCATTTTTATGCTCTGATCATATTCGGCAGTTTCGGGTAGCTTGCTGTAAACTTCTGACGATACCAGATTATTTTTTGCAGCAGAAATGCGCGAGGCCACAACATTTGGTTTGTAGGTTTTATCATCGAGGTTCATGTCCTTGATGATGCTTTTGATCAGACTTTTGGAGTCGGCAGAATCGTAAATGGTGAAATTAGAAGGGTACCCCAGAGTTTCTGATTCGGTCCGGAGAATCCGGGCAAAAATAGAATGGAATGTCCCCATCCATAAATATCGAGCTGTATTTTGACCCACCATTGAGGCAATTCGGTCTTTCATTTCGCGGGCTGCTTTGTTGGTGAAAGTCAACGCCAGAATAGAGCCAGATCGTGCCCCGTTTTTGAGTAAATGAGTGATTCGATATGTCAAAACGCGCGTTTTCCCTGATCCGGCACCGGCAATAATCAACGATGCTCCGTGTATGTTTTCAACGGCCAGTCGCTGAGCTTCATTCAATCCTTCCAAATAATTCTGCACTTTGCTTTATGTCTTCTAATTTTTGCCCCAAAAGTAAGACTGTTTTTCATGTTTTAAGCATAGCCCTGAAAAGACTTTTCAACAGGATGAAACTACAAAATTTCAAACCTTACAAAAGATAAATGGATTTTTAGCGTTATTATTGCGAATTGTTTAAGAAACACGCGAATGAACAAATTGAAATTGCCTGGAAGAATACTTCTTTTTATTTTTTTTATTGTAGTTGCAAACAATGGCTTTGGTCAAATTACTTCAAATGCTGAGACAACGATTCCTACTGAGTATTCCAGCGGAGGCCAGGATCAGATTCATATTTTTTGTACATCGAAAGGAGAGGTAAGAGCATCGCTGACGGCTACCGCTTCTTTGGGAGATGCTACAGGATTTGAATGGACCAAATACAATCCGCAAACCAGAATTTTTGATTTTTTCTCGAATGATGTTTCCAGTAAAACGACCTCAACTATTTCAAATTTGACTGACGGATGTTACCGGGTTAAAATAAATGCTCCTTCAGGAGAGAAGATATACACCGCCTGGGTTTTTAATAATTATATAGAGGCTAAAGCTGAGATTCCTGAATCGGATTGTATGTCATTTTTACTGAAAGGAACTATTGATTCTCCGGTGCTGACATACTACGACCTTACTACAGGACAACCCAAAGATTTGTTGAAAAATATTCAGGTGAAGTGGATGGAAGGCGAAGTGATTACAAGCAGGGTAGCTACAACCCGTATATTTGATCCACCCACCAGGGATACAGATTATACGTTTGAAGTGACTGATCGTTTTGGATGTGTTGCAGAGGCAGAAGTGCAATATGTCTCTATTGTTACCAAGGCTTTATTTTCGGTGAGTGAAGATTTTGGTGAAGCACCGCTCGAAGTTACCTTTACCAATGAATCGGAGAATGGTGATCCGGGCAAATTTGAATGGTTTATATTTAGGGATATTGATGAAATTAAAAGGGAAAAAGAGGAAACAGGGGCGGTTAGAGACAGTATTCTGATCAAGATTTTTAGTGATAATCCGGTTTATACATTTGAAAATTCGGGGAAATATAAGGTTAAGCTGGTGTCAAAGAAAGTTTCAGCATTTCATACCTGTCTCGATACAATATATTTTGATGGCTACATTGTTGCCGACACTTCGAGAATTGAAGTTCCCAATGTTTTTACCCCGAACGGAGATGGAGCCAATGATAATTTTGTGATCAAATTTTGGTCGATGAAAGAAATTAAGATATCAATCTTCAACCGGTGGGGAAAACTTTTGCATGTGTGGGAAAGTAACAATGTGCAGGGATTTGAAAATACAGTGGAAACCGTGTCCGAATCAGTATGGGATGGTAAAGTCGGAGGAAGGCTGGCTACCCCGGGAGTTTATTATTATGCCATTGTCGGTCGGGGTCGCGATGGAGTCAAACAAACAAAGGCAGGATTCTTCCATCTATTCAGGGATAAATGAACTAGCTTTCAATAAAATTGAAAAACCCGGGTGGCATTCCCGGGTTTTTTCGTTTTTGTATAAAAGATAGATAAGATAGAATTGGTTTCTTTATTCGTCTTTTTCCTCGGCAGCATAAGCAGCCAAAAGTTCGTCCTGCACTTCTTGCGGTACTTTCTCGTAGGCGGCAAATTTCATGTTGAAAACGCCACGGCCTCCGGTAAGTGAGCTTAGTGAAGTGGAATATTTGTTCATTTCTTTCAGTGGTACACGGGCGGTGATTTTTTCGTAGCCTTTTTCGCTTCCCATTCCCATGATCAATGCGCGGCGTCCCTGCAGGTCGCTCATCACATCACCCATTCGTTCTGATTGTACCCAAACATCGAGGTCGTAAATCGGTTCCAGAATTTTTGGGCCTGCATTTTTAAATGCCATACTGAATGCATTACGACCTGCCAAACGGAATGATATTTCGTTGGAGTCAACCGGGTGCATTTTCCCGTCGTAAATGTAAACGCGGATGTCGCGGGCATACGAACCGGTTAGCGGGCCTTCTTCCATTTTTTCCATGATTCCTTTCAGGATAGCAGGCATAAAACGGGCATCGATTGATCCACCAACGATACAGTTGTGGTAAACGAGTTTTCCGCCCCATGGCAATGGCATTTCCTGAGTGTCGCGAACCGAAATTTTCATTTCTTTTCCGCCATACACAAACATATTCTTTGGAGTACTACCTTCTTCAAAAGGTTCAATAATCATGTGTACCTCACCAAACTGACCGGCACCACCTGATTGTTTTTTATGGCGGTAGTCAGCCTGAGCAAATTTGGTAATGGTTTCGCGATACGGAATTTTTGGCGCTTTAAATTCAATGTCAATTTTGTGAATATGGTCGAAATACCATTTCAAGGTATTGAGGTGGTATTCACCCTGTCCTTCAACAATCAATTGTTTCAACTCTTTCGAGTAGTTTACAATGTATGTTGGATCCTCATCCTTTACTTTGTGCAAAATTTCACCCACTTTTTCATCGTCAGTTTCCGAAACAGCTTTCACTGCTACCCTGAATTTTGGGTCGGGGAAAGTGATGGGTGCAAATTTCAGATCGAGTTCCTTGTCGCAAAGTGTATGGTTGAATTTGGTATCTTTCAGTTTTACGGTACAGCCAATGTCTCCGGCAACCAATTCAGGAACAGCAGTTCTGGTTTTTCCGGCGGTCACAAAAAGCTGTGAAATTCTTTCTTTTCCATTGTTGGCAGTATTATAAAGGTCTTTTCCTTCGGTTAGTTTTCCCGACATCACCTTAAAATATGTAACCTCGCCAACGTGTGGTTCAAGAGCAGTTTTAAATACAAATAATGAGGTTGGGCTTGTTTCGCTCATAACAACTGGTTTGCCCTGAACAATTTCGCGCATGGGCACCTGACTTGGAGCCGGGGCAATGTTGCAGATAAATTCGAGTAAGCGGCCAACACCCATATTTTTCTTTGCTGAAACGCAGAATACCGGGAACAAGTCGCGTTTAACCATCCCGATACGCATTCCTTTACGCATGTCGTCTTCAGATAATGAGCCCTGTTCGAAATAAAGTTCCATCAACGATTCCTCGTTTTCGGCAGCTTTTTCAATCAGTTCGTTGTGTAATTCGTCAGCGCGGTCTTTTTCCGACGCCGGTATTTCTAAAACTTCAGGTTTTCCACCTTCTGGTTTATACTTATACATTTTCATCTTCAACACATCAATAATAGCGTTGAAGCCAAGTCCGGTTTCAACCGGATACTGTACAATTGTTACTTTACCCCCGAATTTTCCTTTCAGGTTTTCGATAGTCTGGTCGAAATTGGCATTTTCGTTATCCAAATGGTTCATTACCAGAACCATTTTGGCATTGGCAGCTTCGGCATGGCGGTTAGCCGAGTCGGTTCCGGCACCCAATCCGGTTGAAGCATCCACAACCATTAGTCCAAGTCCGGCGACTTGAAGTGACGAAACCAATCCACCGCAAAAATCATCCATCCCGGGAGTATCCAGAATATTGATTTTTTTGCCGTTTACTTCAGTGTACAAAAGCGAGGACATAACGGAGTTGCCGTATTCCTGCTCAATCAGATGGTAGTCGGATACTGTATTTTTACTTCCAACGTCACCTCTGCGGTTAATTACTCCACCCTCGAAAAGCATAGCTTCTGCAAGGGTGGTTTTCCCACTGCCAGCATTACCCATTAAAGTAATGTTGCGAACTTCATCAGTTTTATAGACTTTCATGTGTTAAGAATTAATTTTTTATTGCCACATGGAATTCGCCCAAAGGGCTCATCTCATATTTAGATAGTTATTGGTTTTTACTCATTCATTATCAGCTTTCTGATGCTTTAAATTTCAGAGACGACCAAAATTAGTAATAATTAGTTAACAATCAACTTGAGGCCAGATTAGTTGGATTTGCTATGGTAGCCGTGGTTTTGTGTGTTAGTTAAAAGACAAGATTATCAATGGATTGTACTTTTTAAGTTTAATTAACGATTGATTTTAACAACCAGATAGACAATCAGATATGGTAATTACATGTTATTTAATATCTTTTTGCTTGGTTGTTAGGTTAGATTACAATGGTTCAAAGGAGATGAATGGGTTATTCTTTCAATAAGTATATGAAAAACAGAGTTGTGTAGAGTTTTTGAGATTTTAGCAAATTATGCTATATGGGATGAATAAGTTTTCAATAATTTTCATCCTTATGGGTTAAGGTTTATTCCTGATAAAATATTTCTGAATTCAAAATAGGTGATCTTAATTCAATTTATACCGACTGAAAATAGAAGATTAATTTAAATCTGCTATTTTTGAGCAACATTGTACCGGTATGGCAAAATTCCCTTTTTTCAAACAATACGACGCCATGGACTGCGGCCCCTCATGTTTACGCATGATCGCAGCTTTCTACGGGAAACCGTATTCTCTTCAAAAACTTAGGGAACTCTCTCATATCAGCCGCGAAGGCGTTTCGCTACTGGGACTTAGCGATGCTGCCGAAGCTATCGGCTTCCGAACGATTGGCGCACGAATTACATTTGAACAATTGTCACAGGCTCCGAAACCTTGCGTTGTTCATTGGGATCAGGATCATTTTGTGGTGGTGTACAAACTTAAAAAAGGGAAAGTGTACGTTGCCGATCCGGCATTTGGATTGGTGGAATATTCTGAAACCGAGTTCAAAAAACACTGGCTGGCGACAGTCCGAAATGGAGAACAAAAAGGAATCTGCCTGCTTTTTGATCCCTCCCCAAAATTTTTTGAAATGGAGGGAGAGGAGACCAATCGCAATAATTTCAGATTTTTGCTGAAATACCTGAAGCCTCACCGGAAACTAGTCATTCAATTAATTATCGGTTTTTTTGTCGGGAGCCTGATTCAGCTAATTTTTCCTTTTCTGACGCAAAGTATTGTCGATGTTGGGATCAACACGCAGGACATCAGTTTTATTTACCTTGTGCTGGCAGCCCAAATGATGCTTTTTCTGAGCCGGATGACCGTCGATTTTATTCGTTCGTGGATTTTACTGCACATTAGCACTCGGATTAATATCAGTATTATTTCCGATTTCCTGATTAAGCTGATGAAAATGCCTATTGGATTTTTCGATACCAAAATGATCGGCGACCTGCTTCAGCGCATCGGCGACCATAAGCGCATCGAACGGTTTTTGACTTCACAGTCGCTTCAGGTTATTTTTTCAGTATTCAATATTGTCATTTTCGGGATTGTACTCCTATTATATAATGTATCTATTTTTCTGGTTTTCATTTTAGGTTCGGCATTATACATCGGTTGGGTGTTTTTATTCCTGAAGAAAAGACGCGAACTCGACTTTAAGCGTTTTGCCCAATTAGCCGATAATCAGAGTAAGCTCATTCAGCTGATTAATGGTATGCAGGAAATTAAGCTGAACAACTACGAACGGCAAAAGCGATGGGAGTGGGAGCGTATTCAGGCCCGTTTATTCAAGGTAAATGTGAGTAATCTTTCATTACAGCAGTATCAGCAGGCAGGCTCTGTATTTATTAATGAAACAAAGAACATTGTCATTACTGTTCTGGCAGCAACTGCGGTAGTCGATGGAAACATGACACTTGGTATGATGCTGGCCGTACAATATATAATAGGACAAATGAATAGCCCGCTCGACCAGATGATCGAGTTTATGCAGGTTTCGCAGGATGCTAAAATTAGTTTGGAGCGATTGAGTGAAATTCATAATCGAAAAGATGAGGAGCAGGGTCAGGAAGGAAAACTAAGCGTTCTTCCGGCTTCGGCTGATGTTCAAATTGAGAACCTGGTATTCCAGTACGAAGGACCACATTCACCCAAAGTTCTCAATAATATCAATCTGATCATTCCAAGGGGTAAAGTAACTGCCATTGTGGGAACCAGCGGAAGCGGTAAAACGACTTTGATCAAATTACTGCTTGGTTTTTATCCGCCTGTTTCGGGAAGTATCCGTATTGGTGATTCCGATTTGTCGGCTTTCCGTCAGCATTGGTGGCGCGACAGATGCGGCGCAGTGATGCAGGATGGCTTTATTTTCTCCGATACCATTGCCAATAACATTGCTATTGGTGACGACGAAATTGATAAAGAACGCCTTGGATATGCCGTTCAGATGGCCAATATTCAGGAATTCGTCGATTCGTTGCCGTTAAAATACAATACTAAAATTGGGCAGGAGGGAGTTGGATTAAGCCAGGGACAAAAGCAACGTATCCTGATTGCCCGTGCGATCTATAAAAATCCGGAATTTATCTTTTTCGACGAAGCCACTAATGCGCTCGATGCGAATAACGAAAAGGTGATTTTGGAGAATTTGGACGAGTTTTTCGCAGGCAAAACAGTTGTTGTTGTGGCTCACCGACTGAGTACCGTGAAAAATGCAGATCAGATTGTGGTACTCGAAAAAGGCAATTTAATTGAAATTGGCACACATGAGGAGTTAATCCGGAAGCAAGGGGCATATTATAACCTGGTTAAAAACCAGCTGGAATTGGGGAATTGATAGTTGGCAGTGGTCAGTCGCAGTTTGCAGTAAAATAATGCAGCTCACCGAGACTGAACACCGAGACTGAACACTAAAAATAAAATGAGCAAAGACGAAAAGAAAATCGAAATAGAACTGCGCAGCGACGAATTTCAGGAGATTGTGCAGCAATCGCCACGATGGATGGTTCGCTCGGGTATTTCGCTGATTTTTGGTGTGATCGTCCTTCTTTTATCCGGAAGTTATTTCTTTCGTTATCCGGACGTAATCAATGCCAACATCGTGGTTCTTTCTGAGAATCCTCCAGCGTATCTGGCAGCCAGGACCACCGCACGGATTGATTCGATCATGGTGAATGATCAGCAAATGGTTACTGAAAACCAAGTGATAGCCATCCTGGAAAGCACAGCCAAGGTGGAGGATGCGATGAAATTGAAAAATATCCTTCAGCAGCTCGAACCGTTTATGATGAGTTTTGATACACTCCAAGCAATTCAGCCAGAAACCGGTCTGTTGCTGGGTGACATTCAATCGGACTATTCCAGCTTTGTTCGGCTATATAATGACTATTTTACTTTTCTACGCCTGAAATTGTATCCCAAGAAAATAAAAGCATTGAAGCAACAAGTTTCAATGAACCGGATTTATTACGACCGGCTTTGGGCACAAAAGCAAGACATGGAAGCTGATTACAAAATTATGAATGCCCAGTTTAAGCGCGATTCGTTATTGCAGGTTAAAGGAGTACTGTCTGATCTCGATCTAGAGAAAACGAAAGCACTTTATATTCAGAAAAAATATAACCTGAACGTAGCTCGCACGAAACTGGCCGAGACTCAGGGCTCTAATCTTAAACTGGAACAAACAGTGGTTGACACCGAAATGGAGTTTGCCGATCAGATGAAGAAAGCTCAAAATACCCTCATCGAAGCCATGAATGTATTGAAAAGCCGTTTGGCCTATTGGGAGCAAACCTACATCATCCGTTCAACGATTGAGGGTAAGGTGAGTTTTACCAATTTCTGGAGCAAGAATCAGCAGGTTAAAAAAGACGAAATTGTATTTGCCGTCATTCCTGAACAGCAGTCGCAGATTATTGGCCGGATCAGTTTGCCGGTAAAAGGTGCTGGGAAAGTGGCTGTTGACCAAAAAGTTAATATACGGTTCGAAAACTTTCCATATATGGAATACGGTTATGTTGTTGGAAAAGTAAAAAGTATTTCGCTTATCGCGAACAACGAGAATTACATCGTTGAGGTGGATTTGCCCCAAGATTTAAGAACCAATTATAACATCCCGTTAAAATTTAACCAGGAAATGAAAGGCTCAGCCGAAATTATTACTGAGGATTTACGGTTGATTCAGCGTTTTATCAATCCTGTTAAATCTCTCCTGAAACACCGCGTAACTTCTGAATCCTGAATTCAGGAATGAGGACTTGACCCGTGAGTGTTAAGAATAATCGAAAAAACTTTAAATTTTTTAATGGTTCTGTTGGGTTTTCTATTGGTAATTAGTACTTTTGCGAGCCGTTTTTGAGGGAAAACTCTTGAAATCGGACTGTAAACTATTGGAATTGTGAGAAATTGCAGTACCTTTGCAGACCAATTTTTTTGGATATTTTTTAAAATTAAGTGTAATTATATGCCAACGATTCAGCAGTTAGTTAGAAAAGGAAGACAAAGCATTGCCGATAAAAGTAAATCACCGGCATTGGATTCTTGTCCTCAGAGAAGAGGGGTATGTGTTCGCGTGTACACAACAACTCCTAAAAAGCCAAACTCTGCGATGCGTAAAGTAGCCAGGGTTCGTTTGACCAACCAGAAGGAAGTGAATGCCTATATCCCGGGAGAAGGCCACAATCTTCAGGAACACTCTATTGTATTGGTACGCGGTGGTAGGGTAAAAGACCTTCCAGGAGTTCGTTACCATTTAATTCGTGGTGCTTTGGATACCGCCGGTGTTGAAGGTCGTACTCAAAGACGTTCGAAATACGGAACAAAAAGGCCAAAAGCCAAAAAGTAGTTTTTAGTTTATTAGTTATCTAGACGTTCTAGCTTTGTGGTTTGAGTTGAGTAAAGAGGCCATATGAGATGAGCCGATTGAAGACAGCAAAAAAAACGACAGCTAATTTAAATTAACACAAAAGCATTACATAATGAGAAAATCGAAACCAAAGAAGAGGATCATTCTGCCCGATCCAAAATTCAATGATACATTGGTTACCCGTTTCGTAAACGACTTAATGTACGATGGGAAAAAATCAATCGCGTATCAAATTTTCTACGACGCCATGGACATCGTTGGCAACAAAATGAAAGATTCAGAACTTAGTCCATTGGATGTCTTCAAAAAAGCCCTCGAAAAAATTACTCCTCATGTTGAAGTAAAAAGCCGCCGTGTAGGTGGTGCCAACTTCCAGGTTCCTATGGAAATCCGTCCTGAAAGAAAAACTTCAATCTCAGTAAAAAACATGATTTTGTACTCGCGCAAGCGTTCAGGCCGTTCAATGGCTGATAAACTTGCTGCCGAGATTGTTGCTGCCTATAATGAAGAAGGTGGAGCATACAAGAAAAAAGAAGATACACACCGTATGGCAGAAGCAAACCGTGCGTTTGCACACTTCCGTTTTTAGTACTTAGAAGTAGATAGATAGTTCGTTTTAGTTTAGATAGATATTGGTTTAAAATGGCAAAAGATTTAAATTATACTAGAAATATAGGCATCATGGCTCACATTGATGCCGGCAAGACGACCACCTCTGAGCGTATCCTTTATTATACAGGGATCACTCACCGAATTGGCGAAGTGCACGACGGAGCCGCAACAATGGACTGGATGGAGCAGGAGCAGGAACGTGGTATCACTATTACCTCGGCTGCAACTACTACTTTCTGGAAATATCAGGACATTGAGCACAAGATAAACATCATCGATACCCCAGGACACGTTGACTTCACCGTTGAAGTAGAACGTTCGCTGCGTATCCTCGATGGGGCTGTTGCTCTTTTCTGTGCGGTTGGTGGTGTTGAAGCTCAATCGGAAACAGTATGGCGTCAGGCTGAAAAATATGGCGTTCCACGTATCGGGTTCGTTAATAAAATGGACCGTCAGGGCGCCGATTTCTATAATGTACTTGCTGAAGTAAAGGAAAAACTGGGTGCAAATCCGGTTCCGATTACGATCCCGATTGGTGCAGAAGAAACTTTCGAAGGTGTGGTTGACTTGATTGAAATGAAAGCCATCCGCTGGAGAGATGACGCAACTTTGGGAACTACCTATTACATGGAGGCAATTCCGGCTGATATGCAGGAACAGGCAGACGAATACCGCGCTAAGCTGGTTGAGTCAGTTGCCGAGTTTGATGATGAGTTGCTCGAAAAATTCTTCGAAGACCCGGATTCAATCACCGTTGATCAGATGTTGGATGTAATTCGCAAAGCGACTATCGCTGGTTCAATTGTTCCGATGATGTGTGGTTCTGCTTTCAAGAATAAAGGTGTTCAGCGTTTGCTGGATGCTATTTGTGCATTCCTTCCAAGCCCGCTTGATAAGGGTGAAATTAAGGGTGTTGAGTATAACGGAGATGAAGAAATTATCCGTCATGCCGATGTAAACGAGCCATTAACCGCTCTGGCATTTAAAATTGCTACCGACCCTTATGTAGGCCGTTTGTGTTTCATTCGTGTTTATTCAGGAAGAATTAATGCAGGCGATTCTGTATTTAATTCAAGAACTGGTAAAAAAGAACGTATATCACGTTTGTATCAGATGCACTCAAACAAACAGAACCCGATCGAATACATCGAAGCTGGTGATATTTGTGCAGCAGTAGGGTTCAAAGATATTCGTACTGGAGACACCTTGTCGGACATTGATACTCCTGTAGTTCTCGAAAGTATGGACTTCCCTGAACCAGTTATCGGTATCGCTATTGAGCCTAAAACTCAAAAAGACCTTGATAAACTGAGCAACGGATTATCAAAACTTGCAGAAGAGGATCCAACTTTCAAAGTAAATACTGATCCTGATTCAGGACAGACTGTAATTCGTGGTATGGGTGAGCTTCACCTCGAAATCATCGTTGACCGTCTTCGTCGTGAATTTAAGGTGGAATGTAACCAGGGTGCTCCTCAGGTTGCCTACAAAGAAGCAATCAGCAAATCAGTTGAACTTCGCGAAGTGTTCAAAAAACAATCCGGAGGTCGTGGTAAATTTGCTGACATCATTGTTCGCGTTGAGCCAGCCGATGAAGGTAAATTGGGTCTTACATTCGTTGACGCGGTTAAAGGGGGAAATATTCCACGCGAATATATTCCATCAGTACAGAAAGGTTTTGAATCGGCTATGTTGAATGGTCCTTTGGCCGGTTTCAATATGGACAGTTTAAAAGTTACACTGCTCGATGGTAGCTTCCATGCGGTTGACTCCGATTCACTTTCATTCGAAATTTGTGCTCGTCAGGCATTTAAAAGTGCTGCCGGTAAAGCAGGACCAAAATTGTTGGAGCCAATCATGAAATGTGAAGTAGTAACTCCTGAAGAATATATGGGTGACATCATTGGCGACTTAAACCGTCGTCGTGGTCAGGTAGAAGGTATGGAAGAAAAATCGGGTGCCCGTGTAATCAAAGCATTGGTTCCGCTTTCTGAATTATTCGGCTATGTGACTGTATTGCGTACCTTATCATCAGGACGTGCAACTTCGTCAATGGAATTTGCAAAATACGTTGAATTGCCAAAACAATTGGCAACCAAAGTTCTCGAAGATCTTAAAGGAAGAACAGATTTATTATAATTATAAACTGAATTAATTTTTCTCATCATGAGTCAAAAGATCAGAATTAAGCTGAAATCGTACGACCACAACTTAGTGGACAAGTCGGCTGAAAAGATCGTAAAGACAGTTAAAACTACCGGTGCTGTAGTGAGTGGACCAATTCCGCTTCCAACACACAAACGTATTTTCACTGTATTGCGTTCAACCTTTGTAAATAAAAAATCAAGGGAACAGTTCGAACTTTCGTCATACAAACGTTTGATCGACATTTACAGCTCAACAGCTAAAACAATCGACGCCTTAATGAAGCTTGAATTACCAAGTGGCGTTGAAGTAGAAATTAAAGTTTGATAACCTGTAAAATCCAAAAAAAATGGCAGGATTAATCGGAAAAAAAATCGGAATGACTTCCGTATTCAGTGTTGAGGGGAAAAACATCCCATGCACTGTGATTGAAGCCGGTCCTTGTGTAGTTACACAGGTGAAATCGGTGGCTACTGACGGTTATGATTCTATTCAGCTAGGGTATGAAGACAAAAAAGAAAAACATGCC
>CAYRBM010000064.1:10022-27877 GCA_964422425.1 uncultured Odoribacter sp. | reverse complement strand
AGTTTGATATTTATAATTCGCAATGGTACACCAGTAAAACGACCCAGCCATCAGGAACTTTAACGGTATCGCAGCCATTTCTTCCTACCGATGCAACTATAAGCCTGGTCAACCGTTTTGGATGGCAAAATAACTATGTTGAGAAGTTTAATGGTTCAGAAACGAACAAGGCATTTTATAATAACCTGTCGCTAAGTATTGCCCAGCCATTGTTTACCTACAATCGTACTAAGCTGGAATTGAAAGAGCTTGAGCTCGATCTTGAAAATGCCCAGCTGAATTACGCCATGCAAAAGCTGAACATGGAAAAGCAGGTGACCCAGTTTTTCTACGATGTGTATCTGGCTCAGATGAACCTGACTATTTCGCAGGACGAATTCAACAACACCCAGAAGAGTTATGAAATCACTCAAAATAAAGTAACAGCCGGAATTGCAGCTAAAGAAGAACTCTATCAGGCTGAACTGAACTTTGCAACGGCTAAATCGAGTCTGCAAAATGCTCAGGTTACTCTCGATAACCTGAAAGATCAGTTTAAACAGTACATCGGTATGAATATTACTGATGAGATTACCGTAATGACCGATGTTACAATGAGTCCGGTGACTGTTGATGTCAATAAGGCCATTGAACATGGGTTGAGTTCACGCATGGAACTTCGCCAGCGCGAGATTGATATTGAATCATCGCAATTTGCCATGATCCGCACCAAATCGCTCAACGAATTTAAAGGCGATGTAAATTTATCGCTGGGTATAAGTGGTGATGATGAAAATTTGCTGGATGTTTATGACAACCCGACCAACAACCCAAGGGTATCTGTTTCTTTCAACCTGCCGCTTTACGACTGGGGCGAGAAAAAAGCCCGAATCAAAGCTCAGGAAGCAGTTATCGAAACACAAAAATTAAGTCAGGTTGAAGAGAAAAAGCAAATTACCCTTGATATACGAAGGATTAACCGTAGCCTGCAAAACCTCGTTAACCAGATTGGAATTGCAGCCCAGAGTGAGAAAAATGCCCAGCTAACCTACGAAATTAACCTTGAACGATATGCCAACGGCGACCTGACCAGCATGGACATGAACTTGTTCCAGAATCAGCTTTCGCAAAAGAAGATTGCTTATGCACAGGCATTAATTGATTACAAAATTGAATTACTTAACCTGAAAATACAGTCGCTTTACGACTTTGAAAAGAACGAAGCAATTATTCCGGCCAACATTATTCAAAAGAAAAAATAAAAACAAACCATATTATGAAACGAGCAAGTTTTAACAGTACTGACTCACATGAAAAATCATACATGCGAGCTCCTTCCGGCAACTTAAAAACAAATTATTCCCGGATGAAATCAATTCGTCAATTCATTGGTGTGCTTGCCCTGGTGGGTTTAGCCGCCGCCTGTAACAATCAGCAACAGAACACCACGACTGAACTGGCTGTTCCGGTTTCGGTAACTGACATTAAACCCGGTTCAATCGAAAAAATCATAAATACCACCGGCACACTTAATGCCACCAAAAAGACTGTGGTAAGTACCGAAATGACCGGGAAATATAAATTGTTGATCAATCCAAAAACCCGCCGTCAGTTTGCTTTGGGCGATGTTGTCGAAAGCGGTCAGACTGTTGTTCAGCTTGAAGATGCCGAATATGTGAATGGCATTGGGTTGGAAGCCAAAAGGCTTAACCTGGAAATTTCGGAGCAGAACATGAAAAAACAGCAGTCTCTTTTTGAAAAGGGCGGCGTTACTCAGCTCGACTACCGTAATTCGGAGGTAAACTATACCAACGCCAAGGATGCCTTTGAAAGAGCTAATCTTCAGTTGGCCAAAATGAATGTGAAGGCTCCGTTCCGCGGTGTCATTACCGATTTGCCTGCTATTACCAATGGTACGCAGGTTTCATCGGGAACTGCCGTTTTCAGCCTGATGGATTACAGCACCATGATGGTTGAAGTTAATCTTCCGGAAAAATACATCACCGAAGTGACCATTGATCAGCCGGTGCGTATCATGAATTATACCCTTCCGAACGATACCTTGCTTGGTAAGGTAAAAGAATTGTCGCCGGCTATCAGTACCGAAACCCGCACATTTAAGGGGGTTATCTCGGTCGAAAATCCCGACCTGAAATTGCGTCCGGGAATGTTTGCCAAGGCCGATATTGTTCTGGCCCGCAAAGACAGTGTGATTGTAATTCCGAAAGACATTATTATTTCAACCCAGCGCGGAAAATCGGTTTTCGTTGTTGACAAGGGAACCGCAGATGAAAAACGCATCACCATTGGATTTGAAAATCAGAACGAAGCTGAAATTACCTCCGGTTTAAAAATGAACGACCGGCTGGTCATAAAAGGATTTGAGACCCTGAAAAACAGGTCGAAAGTGAAAATCGTGAAATAGCGTTTGAATTGTTGCCGGCAGCGTGTTCCGGTTTGATAGGGAACACGCAGCGCGCAACGCGTAACCCGTAACCAAAAGAAGAATGAAAAAATTAACACAATTTGCCGTCAACTTTCCGGTCACTATTTTAATGGTGGTACTGGCTGTTGTTCTGCTTGGATACATCTCATTCGATAAGCTTGGCATCGATTTGTTTCCGGAGATAAACAACCCGCGTTTGTTTATCGAAGTGCGATCAGGGGAAAGACCTCCGGAAGAAATGGAAAAACAGTATGTCGAGAATCTCGAAGCTTTGGCTATTCGCCAGTCTGATGTGATGCAGGTATCCTCGGTTTCGAAAGTGGGTACAGCACAAATAACTGTTGAGTATGCCTGGAACAAAGATATGGATGAGGCTTTTCTCGACCTTCAGAAAGCAGCCAGTGCATTCGCTCAAAATCAGGAAATTGACGAGCTTAATATTACTCAGCACGATCCGAATACGACTCCGGTAATGGAAGTTGGGCTTTCGCATGAAAGCATTACCGACATGAACGAATTGCGCAAAGTTGCCGAAAACTACATGCGTAATGAGTTAATCAGGCTTGAAGGCGTGGCCGATGTAGAAGTGTCGGGTGCTGAAGAAAATGAAGTTTTGATTGAAACCGATCAATACATGCTCGATGCTTTTGGCCTGACTCTGGATGAGCTCAATTCGCGTATTCAGAGTTTTAACCAGAGTATTTCGGGAGGTTCAATCACCGAAATGGGATTGAAGTATGTAGTAAAAGGCGTGAGTTTACTGAGTGATCTGAGCGACTTTGAAAATACGATTGTTGGTTATAAAGCCATCACAACTGCTGACCAAACAGCCGAAAAGGCCCCGATCTTTTTGCGCGAAGTGGCCAAGGTTAGTTTCAGGAATAAAGAGCCCGAAAACATTGTGCGCCTCAACGGCAAACGTTGTCTCGGACTGGCTATCTACAAGGAAACCCGTTTCAATACCGTAAAGGCAGTTGAAGATATTGCCACCACTTTGGTTACGATGGAGAAAGCCCTTCCGGGATATCATCTTACCGTTGTTTCAAACCAGGGAACGTTCATTAACAATGCCATTAAAGAGGTGGGAGATACTGCCCTAATGGGGATTGGGCTGGCCGTGTTTGTGCTTTTCCTCTTTCTGAGGCGCATTGGTTCAACATTGATTGTGAGTGTGGCAATGCCAATTTCTATCATTGCTACTTTTAACCTGATGTATTTCAACCACCTCAGCCTGAATATTATGACTTTGGGCGGACTTGCACTTGGTGCCGGGATGTTGGTTGACAATGCCATTGTGGTTATGGAAAATATCTTCCGTTTGAGGGAAAACGGTCTGTCTGTTAAGGAGGCTGCCATTGAGGGAACTGCTCAGGTTAGTGGGGCAATAACGTCATCAACCATAACTACTATTGTTGTATTCCTTCCTATTGTTTATCTGCACGGGGCTTCAGGCGAATTATTTCGCGACCAGGCCTGGACAATCACGTTTTCCCTGTTGTCGTCATTGGTAGTGGCAACTTTGCTTATTCCAATGATGTTCAATTATTTCTATAAGAACAGCAAGAAGCCAACTACTTCCAAATCGGTTCAGATTAAAGGCTATGGACGCATTCTCGGCGGGATACTCAGGGCCAAATGGGTAGTTATTATTTGTGCTGTTGCGTTACTCGGACTCTCTGTTCTGCTTGTTCCGCTAATTGGTACCGAGTTTATGCCCAAATCGGAGACTCGGCAGTTTACTCTCGAAATGAAAATGAGGGAAGGAACACGGCTTGAGCGGACTGCTTCAGCGGTTGAAAACATGGAAAACATCATTGGCGAGGTTCTCGGTGGAAATCTGGAAGCTCTTTACAGCCAGATTGGTCCGTCAACTGGTATGCTTAACAGTCAGGATGCACTTTTTCAGGGTGAAAACACAGCCTCAATTAAAATTATACTGAAACAGGACTCGAAGATGAGTTCAACTTCAGCGATACAATCCATTTCGCAGGCCATGGGTGAAATGCCTGATCTGGAATTGAAATTTGTAGAAGATCATACTGCGTTGGGCGGATTAATGGGAAGTGATGAGGCTCCGCTGGTTGTCGAGATTCAGGGTGAAGACCTTCAGATTATCGAAGATTTATCGAATCAGGTAAAGGCTGCTGCACAAACAGTTCCCGAATTATACAACATCGAAGCTAGCATGGAAGGAGGTTCTCCGGAAGTGGAAATTATGGTTGACCGCCTGCGCGCCGGTATTTTTAACCTGAGTGTAGCCAATGTGGTGACCCAGATTCAGGATCAGCTGGCAGGAAAGAAAGCCGGAACAGTTGAGAAAAGCGGAGAGATGCAGGATATTACCATCCGCCTTCCCGATAAAGGATTGTCTGATATTTCTGACATGATAATCAAAAACGGAACCACCGTGGTGCGAGTTAACGAGATTGCCGACATCAGGGAAGGACAGTCGCCCAAAGAGATTTTCAGGCGTAACCAGGTTCGAATCGGGAAGGTTACCGCTTACATGGGAAAGGATGTTGCTTTGGATAAAATGGTGACCAAACTCAATCAGGCTCTTGCAGGTATTGCATTGCCGTCAGAATATAAAATCAAAATTACCGGGGAAGAAGAAAAGCGACAGGAATCGATGGATGCTTTAAGTTTTGCCATGATTTTGTCAATCATTCTGGTATTTATGGTGTTGGCGTCGCAGTTCGAATCGCTTCTTCACCCGTTCACCATTTTGCTAACAATTCCATTTGCTGTGGTAGGATCTATTCTCACATTCTTTGTGCTCGGGCAAACACTAAACATCATGGCATTAATCGGCATCATCATGTTGGTTGGTATTGCAGTAAACAATTCCATCCTGCTGGTTGACCGCATTTTGCAGCTTCAGGCTGAAGGAGTCAGTCGGGTTGAAGCGATTAAACAAGCAGGGCAACAACGTATCCGGCCGATTTTGATGACCACCCTGACCACCATTTTGGCTCTTTTGCCGCTGACCATTGGATTTGGAGAAAGCGCATCGCTACGGGCCCCCATGGCTTTAGCTGTGGTTGGCGGGCTTATTTCTTCAACCATCATGTCGCTGTTTGTGATTCCCTGCGTGTTCGATGTTTTCGACGGAATTAAGGACCGGTTCAGGAAAAAATAAAGAAAGCCTCTCCAGTTTCCCTTCTTTTGAGGGGGCATTAAAGGCTGTCTGTTTGAAAAGAGAATGTTATGAAGATATGCTGCTTTAAGCCTCCCCGGGTGCGGGGAGATTTAGAGTGGATCAAACTTATACAAAATGAAATTTATCCTTGAACGAAAAATACTGATCAGCATGTTGTTTTTGGGACTAACCGTTTTAGGTTACGTCTCCTACAAACAACTGCCGGTTGAGTTATTGCCAAATGCCGAGTTGCCGGTTTTGTTTGTGCAGGCAGGGGCAACAACCGAAATGGCTCCCGAATACATGGAGAACCAGGTGGTTGTTCCACTGGAAGGGGCCATCGGAACCCTCGAAGGCATTGAGTCCATCGAGTCAAATGTCAATTCGAGGCAGGCATCCATTGTGGTGTATTATCAGAAAGATGTCAATTTTAAATATGCTTACCTGAAGCTTCAGGAAAAAATCAACGAAATTCAATCATCAATGCCCGAAGGGGTTAGGGTGAATGTAGCCAAAGTTGACCTGAAACAAATGAACTCTCAGTTTATGGAGCTTCAGGCACGTGGCGAAGGAGGTGTTGACCGTGTCAGAACCTTGGTTGATCAGGACATTAAGCCCGATCTTGAAAATATTGATGGGATTGCGGCTGTTAATGTATATGGAGGTAAGCAAAAATCCATTGAGATTATTCTCGATACCAAAGCCTGTGAGGCGTATAACCTTACCGCTGGGCGCATACGTTCGGTATTGTCGCAGAATACGCGGACACGCACTTATGTGGGCAATCTGAAGGAAAAGACGACCCAGTATTTTGTGCATGTAACGGCTGATTACACAAAAGTAGAGGATATCGAAAATTTGGTTGTGGCTAACGGCCCGATATTATTGAAAGATGTGGCCGAAGTTCGGTTTGGTGTCAAGGAGGAAACTTCTTTTAGTCGTGTGAATGGGAAAGATGCTGTGACTATTTTGCTGGTTAACGATTCGCAGGCCAACATGATTGAACTTTCGCAGGCAACACGTAAAGTGGTGGCAGCCCTGAATGAGAAAATGGCTTCGAAGGAAATCGAAATTGCAGAGATCAGTAACTCGGCCGACCAGATGGAAGAAAACATCAACCAGATCATGGAACTGGCTTTGGTTGGTGCAGTGATGGCTATTTTTGTGTTGTGGATTTTTCTGAAAAACCTTCGGATTGTTTCGTTCATAGCTCTGGCAATTCCAATCTCCATTTACACCTCGTTTAACCTTTTCTATGCTTTCGGCGTGACAATTAACAGCCTTACTTTGGTTGGGATGGCATTGGCCATCGGGATGTTGCTCGATAACAGCGTAGTTGTGCTCGAAAATATTTACCGGCTGGCGGGGAAAGGTGTGCCTCCCTGGCAAGCTGTGGTGCAGGGAACTACCGAAGTATGGCGCTCTATTCTGGCCTCGACCATGACCACCCTGGCAGTTTTCGTCCCTTTCCTGTTTTCGAAGAATTTTATGGTCGAGATGCTTGGGGCCAACGTTGGCGTATCCATCATTTCAACTCTTCTGGTTTCGCTGGCAGTGGCGCTTATGCTTGTCCCTATGGCATCATATGCATTGCTGAAGAGACAGGTAGCCAAAAATATCTTCTATGAAAAGGTGACTACCGATATGCGCATGGTTCAGATATACCTGGTGTTCCTGAAAACCTGTATGCGCAATCCGGCCGGAACCGTCATCGGGGGAGTTGTCCTTTTCTTTTTGGCTGTATTCATCAGTCTGGCCATCAGCGTCAGTTCGCTTCAGGAAGTAGAGAATAAGGAAATACGGCTTTATGTAACGATGCCTTCAGGCTCGTCGCTTGAAACTACGGATAAAACAGTTCAGGAAATTGAGAAGAAACTGGAAGAATTGGCCGAGAAAGAAGATGTAATCAGCAAGATTGAAGAAGAAGAGGCCGTTGTTACCATTAAACTGAAGGAAGAGTTCGAGAAAGTAGCTGATCGAACCTTTGCTGAAATAAAAAACGACATCAACGATCGCACTAAAGGAATCAAGGCATCATCCATCTCGTTTACACAGGTTCAGGGAACGCGCAATTTTCAGGGTGGAAGCCGCAACATGATGGGCAGTTTTCAGCGCATGATGGGTATTGGCAGCGATGAAGAAAAGATTGTGCTGAAAGGGCAGGATTTTGAAAAGCTTCAGGCGGTAGGAGAGGACCTGAAATATTTCATTGATCAGCTGGAGTCGGTGCGTTCGGTTAACCTGAACATTTCGGATAACCGTCCGGAGGTTCACATGTATTTCAACCCTTTGCTGATGACCGAATACAACATTTCGCTCAACAGTGTTCTTTCTGAAATCAATTCGTTTTCCAGAGAAATAGCTACCAACATTCAGTTTAAACAGGGTGTTGACGAATACGAAATAATCATTACACAAAAAGAGGAAGCTGAGGGCGAAGAAGAGAAGGAAGAAACCGAGCGTAACATGGAAGACCTGAAACGGTTGGTGGTTAACGATGCTCAAGGCGGGCCGCATGATCTTCAGGATTTTACCAATATTGTTTATGCCCGTGGTCTGGCGGGGATTAATCGTGTCAATCAGGAAAAACTGGTTGAGGTTAATTATCGGTTTGTGAGTGAAGCCGCCGATTCGAAAGAATTGCTGGCCGCTTACCGGTACGAAATTGATGAGTTGGTCGCCAACTATAACCTGCCTTCAGGAGTAGCAGCCGAAGTGGTGCACGAAGAAACCGATTTCTCTGAATTCTATTTCATGATTATTGCTTCCATTGTGTTGATATTCATGATTATGGCCTCGGTTTTCGAATCAGTAATCACACCATTTGTGCTGCTGTTTTCTATTCCTCTGGCTGCCATTGGTTCGTTGCTGGCACTCATTATTACCAACAACAGCCTGCTTAATTCAAATACATTGACCGGCTTCCTCATCTTGATTGGAGTGGTAGTTAATAATGGGATTATCCTGATTGACTATACCAACATTCTTCGGAAACGAGGGTACCGCCGTTCACGCGCCTTAATGACTTCAGGGTTGTCGCGCGTAAGGCCAATCCTGATTACCACCATTACTACCGTTGTTGGAATGTTTCCGCTGGCAATGGGTAATGCCGAATACGTTAGCGCAATTGGTGCACCCTTTGCCATTGTGGTTATTGGCGGGCTTGCCCTGAGTACAATGCTCACCTTGGTATTCATTCCTACTTTCTATTCAGGATTGGAAAATGCCATTGAATGGTTCAAGGATCTCAGTCTGCGTACGCGCATCATCCAGATTGTGCTGATGGCTGGTCTGTTTGTGCTGATTTATTTTAAGGTTGAATCCGGATTATGGAAACTGCTCGATATTATTTTGGTGATTATTTTAGTACCAGGCTCCACCTGGTTTGTGCTCAACAGTCTTCGTAAAGCCCGCACCAAATTATTTTCCGACGACGATAAAATCGGCATCAAAATACAGAATCTGGTTAAAATCTACGACCGTGAAAGCCGTTTCTCGCGTGAGTGGGATTCGGGTAAAAAAATGCGCCGTCGTGCCGGGCTCGAAAAACAATATCATTCGCTGCGCGAATTCGACTACCTCATCTGGCAATTGCCGATTCTGGGTTTCATGGTTTATTTTACCTTCTTTTACCTCGATTCAGCTTTCTGGTCGTTGCTGCTTTCGCTGGCTATTGCCAACATGGCATTGGGAATGTGGAACCCGTTTGGTTTCTTTTTCAGGCACAGATCGGAACAGACAGGCCGGAAACTACCGGTGAAAATTTTCAACAGCTTACGCTTCTTCCTCTTCTGGATTTTACCTGCGGTTGAATTATTGCTGGTATGGAAAATTACCGATACGATTGGCCTTGTTGCTACGTTTGGTGTGCTTTGGTACATTGCACTGATCATTTCGGTGACCTCCAAAAAACTTTATCAGGAAAAAATAAACATCGATCGTATTACAGGGCGTTTTGGAACTTTGCGTCGGGGCACTTTGCGCCTGGTGAAGAAAATACCGGTTATCGGCAAGCAGCATCAACCGTTTAAAGCATTGAACGGAGTTTCGCTCGAAATTGGCACCGGTATGTTTGGATTGCTTGGCCCGAACGGAGCTGGTAAGTCCACCATGATGCGAATCATTTGCGGTATTTTCGAACAGAGCTATGGTAAAATCTGGATCAACGGCATCGATACCCAGGAAAAACGGGAAGAACTTCAGGGGCTTATCGGATACCTTCCGCAGGAGTTTGGAACTTACGAGAACATGTCGGCTTGGGATTTTCTGGATTATCAGGCAATATTAAAAGGACTGACTGACAGGGATGAACGAGCAAATCGAATTGATTACGTGCTGAAGGCAGTACACATGTGGGAGAAGCGAAACGACAAAATTGGGTCCTACTCAGGAGGTATGAAACAACGTATAGGTATTGCCCAGATTTTGTTGCACCTGCCTCGTATTCTGGTTGTCGATGAGCCTACAGCAGGACTTGACCCACGTGAACGAATCCGCTTCCGTAATTTGTTGGTTGAATTGAGTCGTGAGCGAATCGTGATTTTCTCAACTCATATCATTGAAGATATCTCAAGCTCCTGCAACCAGGTGGCAGTAGTCAACCGCGGGCGTGTGAAATATTTTGGAACTCCGGCAGATATGGTGCATCTGGCTAAAAATATGGTTTGGCAGTTTGACGTTCCTGTTGCTGAATTCGACAAAATGGAAAACAAACATCTGGTTACTCATCACATGCGACAGGGTGATCAAATCAGGGTTCGTTTTCTCTCCAAACAGCAACCGGTTGAGAATGCAGTTATGGCCAACCCCATTTTGGAAGATGCCTATTTGTGCCTGATTAAGGATTTAAAATAAAAGAAATTAGCGATTGGCGATTAAAGATTTACGATTGTTGAAGTAGCAAAACTTCATAATCAGGAATCGCTGATCGTCAATCTTAAATCAATAAAACTATGGAATCAGCAATCAATACCGCCAATATCTGGACATTGTTCCGGAAAATGGTGAAATACAATATGAAGGTCATTTTCGGCAATAGGTTCGTTTGGTTTGTGCTGGCGGCTATCGCGTTTTATTTTTTCATTGCGGTAACCAGTATTTACGACAATGAAATTCTCGACGAAGGATTTATATACGGACTACAGATTATGCCGGGAATTCTGCTCATTTTCTATCCCATGACTTTTGGTATTCAGAACGATTTGGATGCCGGAATTCTTGAGATTCTGTTTGGTATTCCCGATTATCGCTACAAAGTTTGGCTGGTGCGTTTGCTTTTGGTTTTCGTGCTGGTTTTCCTGATGATGATCGGACTCACGGTTATGAGTTATTACCTGCTTTCGCCGGTAAGTATTTTCGAATTAAGCGTTCAGGTCATGTTCCCCATCTATTTTCTGGGCTCTTTGGCTTTCCTGTTTTCTACCATCATTAAAAATGGCAATGGTACCGCAGTGGTAATGGTCATTCTTGGCGTTGGATTGCTGATCCTTTCCGAAATACTTGATCGGACCATGTGGAATATTTTTCTTAATCCGTTCGACGTCCCCAACCGGCTAAACGAAATGGTATGGCAGGATATAACCATGAAAAACCGCATTTTTTTAGCTGTCGGATCGTTGCTTTTCGTTCTGTATGGGCTTTTTAATTTGCAGAAAAGAGAACAGTTTGTTTAGAATTATCCGTTAAAAAATAAGTCCGAAACAATGATCATATCTGATTCACTGTTTCGGACTTTCTTTTGAATAGTCATTCCCTTTGCAAAAGGGCTTCAGTAATTGATTATTTCCAAACCGGTAATCTTCCCGGAGTCCACAGAACATTGGCTTTGTTCATCGCGTCTTCCAGCGCCGGAATTTCTTTTTCAACCAGTTGTTTCAGTTCTTCCAGAATGGGTGGGAATTCTTCTTCCAGAATTGCCAGATCAGCCTTTTCGGTGCCGGTGATGGCTGATGTCGAACTGTAATGTCCATAGGCAATGTTGCTTAGCCGCTCCATGATCGGGATCTGTGCCGGCGGAATTTCTTCCCAGCTGGCTTTGGCCTGAACACCTTCCATTTTAAACTTGAGTTCTTCCAGCTTTTTGCCCAGTTCGCGTGCTTTGTCCATCAGTTTCTGGTCGGCTTCCGGAGTGGAATAAATGGCTTGCTTAATGGTTTCCATCTTGCCAATCATGTCGTTGGTCATTTGATTGGTTCCACTGATCGCTGCCGATAATTTCGAAACTTTTTTCCCGAATGCGACCACTTCGTTGTAATCGGCGGCTGGTAAAGTCGCCAGATTGAGCTTTTGACAGGTAAATTCAACTGGCGCTACCAATTGTTTTTCCTGACCTTCGAACCACAGGCTCATACTCACTTTGTACTTTCCGGGCATGGCAAAAATACTTCCGCGCGACTCTTTTACCGGCTCGAATTTGGCTGCCTGCGGAGCCCGGTTGGCTGCATAGCGCAAATCCCAGTTGATGCGGCTGATGCCTTTCGAGGGCGCTTTGGTCAGGCGGCGAACCACATTTCCGGCTTCGTCGGTGATGGTGAAAATCAGGTGGGCGGGTTCTTCGGCAGCTTCCAGTTGCAGATCGCGCCAGCTGGGTTGCGGAATCGGCTTTCCTTCTTTAAATAATTTCTTTTCGGCTTCCTGGCGAAGTTCTTTTTTGGTCTTCGGAACTTCTTTCAGATAATAAGTAAACGTGGCTCCGAATTCCGGATTTTTCGACAGGAAATAGGTGCTTCCCTGGTTATCTTTCGAAGAAGTCTGAACAAACATGCCGGCATTTTTTACCTTGAAAATATGCGCTTCGCGGGCAGCCAGCTCGTGCGACAATTCTCGCAGCGGGCTGTAATTATCCAGAATATAGAAACCGCGGCCAAAGGTGGCCAGCACCAAGTCCGATTCGCGGGTTTGCAAAGCCATGTCGAAAACGGCAATGGTGGGTAATCCAGATTTAAGCTGGGCCCAGTTTTTCCCGCCGTCGATCGAAAAAAATGCGCCAAATTCGGTTCCTACAAACAGCAGGTTTGGCGACTGGTAATCCTGTTCGATGCAATGCACTGTTCCATTTGCCGGAAGGTTTCCGGCGATAGAAACCCATGTTTTCCCTTTGTCGGTACTTTTCATCAGGTAAGGTTTGAAATCGTCGCGCTGCAAATTGTCGAACGCCGCGTAAACCACGTTGGCATCGAAGCGGTCGGCTTTCAGGTCGCTCACATAGGTATATTCCGGAATTCCGGCGAACGATTTCACCTGACGCCAGTTTTTCCCGCCATCTTCGGTCACCGAAATCACCCCGTCGTCGGTTCCGGCGTACAGCAAATCAGCCTGAACAGGCGATTCTTCCAGCGAAACGATGGTTCCCCACTGCGAGGTGGAAACGTCTTTGGCAACTGCTTCGGCGGGCCAGTATTTTCCCATTACCGGGAACGAGTTGCGGTCGGTCTGGGTGGTCAGGTCTTCGGAAATCACCTGCCACGAATCACCCCGGTCGTCACTCCGGAAGACTTTATTGGCGGCGGTGTACAAGCGTTTCGCAGCATGTTTGCTCACGAAAAGCGGTGCATTCCAGTTCCATTTGTAGGCGAGTTCGCCTTTGCGTTCGCGTGGTTTGATGCTGATGTCTTCGCCGCTTTTACGGTCGAAACGGGCCATTCCGCCATATTGCGATTCGGTATAAATAATGTTGGGATCGTTCGGGTCGGTATCGATCCAGAAACCGTCGCCACCGATGGTCACCTGCCATTCGTCGTTGGTCACACCGTCGCGCGAGGTGGTTTGCGAAGGACCAAACATGGAGTTGTTGTCCTGCGTTCCGCCGTAAACATTGTAGAATGGTGTAGCATTGTCAACATTGACGCGGTAAAACTGCGTAACCGGAAGGTTTTCCTTGAAGTCGTAGTTTTTACCTCCGTCGAATGATTCATATAAACCGCCGTCGCCGCCAATCAGGAAATGCTCCGTGTCTTTCGGGTCGATCCAAATGGCGTGGTCATCCACATGGCGTTTGTTGTTCCCGAGGGTGTTCCATGTTTTTCCGCCGTCGGCAGTCATTCTGGAAACAGTTTCGGTAGAATATACTTTATCCACATCCAGCGGGTCGCAGACGATTTCGTTGTAATACTGGCCGCTTGAGCTGTAATCGCTCATTTTGTTCCAGCTTTCGCCTTTGTCGGTCGAGCGGTAAAATCCGCTTTTGCCCAATTGGGCTTCGACGATGAGGTAAACTATATTTGGGTTCACCGGCGAAACATCGATGCCCATTCCCCCAAGGTCAACTTTGGGAAGTCCGTCCATTATTTTGCGCCAGTTTTTGCCGCCGTCGGTTGATTTGTACACAGCCGATTCGGGGCCACCGCCGATTTTGGTAAAGATATGCCTGCGCCGCTGTTCCGATGTGGCATACATGATGTCGGGATTCGACGGATCGATGACCACATTGTTGATGCCTGTGTTTTCGCTCACGTTGAGCACTTTTTCCCAGGTGGCGCCGCCATCAGTGGTTTTGTACAATCCGCGGTCGGCGCCTGGTCCCCATGCCGAACCTTCGCAGGCTACGAAAACAATGTTCGAATTTCTTGGGTCGATCACGATTCCGCCAATCTGGCGACTTTCCTTCAGCCCCATGTTTTTGAACGATTTTCCACCGTCAACCGATTTGTAAACGCCATCGCCATAGCCCAATGCGCGCTGGTGGTTGTTCTCGCCGGTTCCCACCCAAACCACATTCGGGTTGTTCGGGTCGAGTTCGACAATGCCTATCGAGTAAGCACCGTATTTTTCAAACACCGGCTCCCAGGTGGTTCCGCTGTTGTTAGTTTTCCAAACGTTTCCAGAGGCAACAGCCACGTAATATTCCTTTGGATTCTTTGGATTGACAGCCAGATCGGCAATACGGCCACTGCACCAGGCTGGTTCAATACTCCGGAATTTCAATCCGTCAACCAGCGACGAGGTGATAATGGTGTCGCCTTTCGCCTTTTCTTTTTCTTTGGCTTTTTCGTCGGTTTTGGCCTGAAGAGGTAATGAAGCAATTACCAAAGCGGCCATGAGAAATGCAATTGATTTGATTTTCATAGACTTTTATAATTTGATTTTGGTTAGTCAATTTTCTGATTGAAAAGATATTTTGGATTTTGTCAAATTTACATGATTAATGGCAGCAAAAAAAGATTGAAAAGGTTCAAATAACTCTATTGTTTAATACAAAAAAATCATAACTTGATGCACATAAATTTGATTCATGCGTCTAATATTTCTATTGGCAATTCTCCTTTCATCCTACCTGGTCGGGAAAACACAAGAACTTAAAACAAAGAAACAACAAGATCAGGTATTTACCGAGATTTTTCAGTTTGACAAAAAAAGCAAACTAAAGCAAGGCGCTTACCTGAAAATTCAGCACCAAAGTAACGACACCGTTGCAAAAGGTCAGTATCTGAATGATGTGAAATCGGGCATTTGGGCATACTTTGACACTGGTAAACAGCTCTATATGAAGTATGACCATACCAGCGACAGTTGTTTGTGGGTGTCGGAACTGGCTAGCAAACCAGATACTTTCCCTGTCAGGGGCCGAAATAATTTTGGCTTCGCGGAATTAAACAGGCCGCCACTTTATATCGGGTTCAGAAAAGAGTTGGAAGTTCGATTTGCAAGTAGCTTAAGGGTGCCCATTCCGGTCATGGAAAAAGAAGAAAGTATTGTTTGCATGGCAACTTTTGTGGTTACCAAGGAAGGAAATATCGATGAAATACAGACCGAAAAAATTGAAAATAAACAATTCAGGGATCAAGTTCTGGAGTTGCTTAAAGGGTTTGACGGGAAATGGCTGCCCGGAATATACAATGGGAACAAGGTTGACACCAAACTTTATATGGTTTTCGATATTGGTCCCGTTACCTTTAAACCACCATTGGTGAAAAAACCATACATTATTAATATTAGCCTGAAATATTATGGAATTGTAAGAACAACCAGGGTGGTTACCAACAAGACAAATTATCCTCCCAGTTCAAATCTATTTAGGAACATTCCTCCGGGCGGCTCAACAATCAGGGGTTTTTAAAGTTTCCGCTTATTTCGCCTCTATCAAATCGGCGCCCACAAACTCCTCGATCCAGTCCATTTTGCCGTAGTCTTTTTCCATGGCTGCTTTGAATGATTTGGCTTCGGCGGTTTGGTTGGTTTCGAGCAACCCCTTCAGGATAAATGCCCGAAGCAATAATTGCTGCCAATTGCATTTTGGTGACTTGGCCGATTCCTGCAAAGCCAGCGCCTTTCGGTAAAGCACGAGCGCCTGCCTTTTATCGCCGCCAAAAGCCGCCGGGCGATACATCAGCGAATTCCCTTTTTCGATGTAGCCCATCGGCTCTTTCGGGTCGAGCTCGATCGACTTTTCGATGTGCGATAAACTTTTCGGTCCTAAAAACGGCGCTTTGTAAACTGCCAGCGATATTTTGTAACCGTAAAATGCTCCGGAAAGACTGTGAAGCCGGGCATTTCGTGGATTTTCTTTCAGCAATTTCTCCAGGTAAACATCTGCTTTTTCGATGTAAGGCCGCGCCAAATCCTTCTTTTTCTGGCCCAAAAGATAACCCACATAGCCATACGTCCCTTTCAACATTTCGGTTTGCCATTGCAAATCAGCCGGTTTCACCTTTTCCATTTCGGCAATCAGTCCGGGCCAGGGCGACATATCGCCTTTCCGGTAGCTCTCGAAAAAAGCACATTGGTAATACGCCAGATCTTTTTTCTGTGCGGAGGCCGAAAAACCAGACAACAAAACCAAGGTAATAAGCAGATATTTAAACATTTTCATCATAAAAAACATCATTCAAAATTCTTCCTGAAAACTGTTCACTGCGACTGAACACTGCGACTGAACACTTTCTTACAATTGAATTTTCCGACCTTTCCATTCGGTTTCCTTTTTCATTCTCCGGAAAACATTGGTAAAAACGATGGCCGTAAAACCAAGCATTTGCAACGGATGCAGCACAGCCGAAGCAAATACGTTTTGGCGGCCCGCCCACGCAACAGCCATTCGGTTCACAATCACCAACGGCACAAATAAACTGAAAAACCATTCCTCACAGGCAAAAAATACGATGAATGGCCCGAAACACACGATGAACCAAAACAGGACCATGACTGCGCGGCTTCCTCCAAAATACTCGTGAATATTGCGCGAAAAACCAATAACCGCATCGTCAAACCTGTTGTACATGCGGCAATATATCTCGCGGTTGCCAAGCAGAACCGCCATTTTTAAGCCTGAAGTTTTTACGAGTCGGGCAATTCGAATGTCTTCCACATTCTCGTTTTTTACGCGTTCGTGCCACCGAAATTTTTGGTATTCTTTTGCATCGAATAGCATAAATTGCCCGTTGGCTGCCGAAAGTGATGCCATCCGGGTTTTCTGAACCAAAATCATCGGCAGTAAACTTTGCAAAATCCAGTTCATCACCGGAACAGTTGTCCACTCGGCCAGCGACTGCATTTTTTGCTGCGGAAACACCGATAAAAGCGCCAGTTTTTTCTTCTGAAAAAAGGCGATCGCTTTTCGGGTGGCATTCGGACTTAATTCCACATCGGCATCCAAAAAAAGGAATATTTCTCCCGAAGCCTTTTGCGCCAGTTGGTGACAGGCAAAGTTTTTCCCCAGCCATTCAGGCGGAAGCTTTTCGCCCATGAACCACCGAAAACGAGGCTCTTCGCCTGCAAACCAATTCAGGATTTCTTCAGTTCCGTCGCTCGAATGGTCGTTGCAAACGATTACTTCCAATTCAGGATAATCCTGTTTTTGAAGGGCAGCCAGCAATTTGCCGATATTTTTTTCCTCGTTTCGGGCAGGAATTAAAACCGAAACTTTGGGCGTGGAAATCGGATTTTCATTCGGCAAATGAAGGCCGGACAAAAGATTTACCAGTGAAATCAATGTCCGGATAGACAGAAAAACCAATATAAATCCTGCCAGGTATTCCATTATGCGGTTTGTTTGGAGACACAGGTTTGATAAAATTCCCGGTAGGCAGCTTCAACAGCTTCCGGAGTGCGTTCTCCCAGATAATTCTTCAGGTAAACCCTGATTTCGGGACGAGCCAAACTGAAATAATCGACCAAAATCACCGCAAACGCAATCAACGGTTGATTTTCCGGAGAATTGGCCAGCCGTGAAAAACCACGCTGAAACGGAAACTGCTGCCAATGCTGCGAAATCAACTCTCCGGCGGGGTAAACAGTCACTACATTTCGCGGATTTTTCAGTAATCCGGCCGCATAGTTAAGCGACTCCAGCAACTC
>CAYRBM010000064.1:0-9922 GCA_964422425.1 uncultured Odoribacter sp. | reverse complement strand
GTTCCGAAGTAAAACAACTGAAACGTAGCCAGAATGGATGGCAAAACCCAAAACAAAATCAGGTTGAGCTGCGGTATTTTCAGGCCAATTTGCAAAACATTGTACACGACTGCCAATACAACGAGTTGCACCCAGGTCACATAATTTTTCAGGAACGAAAACCACCAGCGCCAGAAATTTTGCGATTCGGTGCAAAAATCGGGATCGCCCGCCTCGCCCGGAAAGCGATGGTGTAAATGGTGTTTTTCGTAAAGCCGTTTGTACGAAAGTGCGGCAAACAAATTGGTACAAACCTGTCCGACAAAGCGATTCAGCGCCTGATTCGGAGAAACCAGTCGGTGCATCGCGTCGTGCGCCGTAATGAAAAGGCCAGTGTAAAGATAAGTTTGCACCGCAACGTGAACCAGCATCATGGGAGATGTAGCCGATACCTCGACAAACGCCAGCGACCAAACCAAATGACCGGCCCAAAGTAAAATAATTGTTGCGGCAATCAGGATACCCATAGCGGCGTGCGGGTTAAAAGGTTCAACAACAAAAAGAAAACGGCTTGCATCAGCAATAACCAGCCAGCCAGCCGGTTGTTCAGTTCAACTTTAAAAATCCGGATGATCAGGAACAACATTCCTGAAACCAAAAACCAGTCGAGGTAATTTTTCATGGGAATCTGATCGTCCATCCAGCTCCACATTTCGGTAGCTACAGCCACAGGTTCCATAATCCAATCGAACGCAACCATCGCCATCGCGCCTGCCACAGGGAAATACCAATTGTCGCGAAGGGGGCGCAGCAGCGACGCCACGCAATAAACCAGCACCAGCCAGTTGAGTCCGATGGTGAGCGGTGTGTTCCAGATTTTCAGTCCGAGCGTTGGCCCGTATTCGTACGTCCCGAACAAGATTCCGGTGTTAACACCAATTAACTCGACAACAAAACCAGATAGTGCAATTACCGAAAAAACAAGCCAATTTTTCAGATTCCGGGGTTCGTGAAAAGCGAGCAGCAGTATAGTGGCAGCCAGCATTCCGAAAGGTGTCAGGAATTGAAACAGCGGTCGCAACGGTTCATTCGCAAAACCGGCCACTCCCACCAGATACCAAACGGTGATCAGGATTTTGATCCATTGTATGTTGTTGAGTCTTCTCATTATTACTTTTTAAATTGTTCGCTTACCAATCCTTCCACAATTCTGGCTGACGACAAGCACAGCGGAATCCCGCCGCCGGGATGCACACTTCCGCCCACAAAATACAAACCCCGAATGTCTTTCCTGAAATTCGGATGCCGGTTAAACGAGGCATAGCGACTATTCGAGCTGCTTCCGTACAACGAACCGTTGACCGACCCGGTGAGTTTCCAGATTTCGGGCGGTGATAAAATCTCTTCAGCTAAGATTTTTCCTGAAAGCGGCTTCTTCAGCATTCGTTCCAATTTTTCCAGAATGTATTGGCGCATTTGCGGGATCAGTTCGTCCCAGTTTTGCCCCACATCCGCCGGAGCATTCACCATCACAAACCAGTTTTCGTCTCCTTCGGGAGCATCACTTTTGTTGTATTTGCTGCTGATGTAAATATATACCGTCGGGTCGGAATACGCGGTTTTCAAGCTGAACAAATGTTGGAATTCTTCTTCGTAATGATCGCTGAAGAAAATGTTGTGCACATCCAGTTCCGGAAATGTTCCGTTCATACCCCAATAGAAAATCAGTGCCGACGACGAACGTTCCTCTTTTTCTATTTTGGTCACCTTTTGGGCATCGGGCATTAGCGACGAGTAAAACCGGTGAATGTCCACGTCGCTGATCACTACGTCCGCGTCGTAAAAACCTTTGCCGGTGTGCACGCCCCGAACTTTTCCATCGGAATATTCTACTTTCGAAACCGGTTCATTCAGGTGAAAACTCACTCCCAATCGTTCGGCTTGCCTGATGAGCGAATCAGTAATCTGAAACATTCCGTTTTCAGGAATATAGGCGCCCAGATTGTGCTCCAGATGCGAAATAACGCTCAAAGTAGCCGGAGTTTGGTACGGATTGCTGCCATTGTAGGTAGCATACCGATCAAACAACTGTACCAGTTTGGGATGCTCCAATTCTTCGGTATTGAATTGATGCAGAGTTTTGAAAGCTTTTAATTTGCGAATATTGAGCAATGTTTTTAGCGATTTCCGGTTCAGCAGGTTTTTCAGCCGGTGAAACGACCCGAAAATAAACAGGTCGGCGGTAAGATCGTAAACGGTGGCCGATTTCCGGAGGTAACTTTTCACCTTTTCCGAAGAAACACCCAGCTTATCGCCAATTTCCTGCGAAAGCCTGTCAACATCGTTCCAGGCTTTCAGTTGGGTGCTATCTTCCCAAAAATAGTTGGTAATCACTTCCAGCCGTCGAACCAAAAACTGCAAATCGTCATCGAGCAATTCGAGCACCAACTCGGGAAGCGTAAGCAGCGAAGGTCCTGCATCGAAGCGGAATTCGCCAAAGCGGCGCTCGGTAATCTTTCCTCCAATCCGATCAGTGGCCTCGAATAGCTCTACTGAATGACCTAAACGAGCCATTCGAATGGCTGAAGCCAGGCCTGCAATTCCCGATCCGATAATGATTGTTCTGGTCATAGATCATTAAATTTATGCAAAACACCAAGGTTTGCAAAATTAATTCGTACTTTAATAAAACTTTTTCGACTTAATTTGTTTAAGTATGCGTGAAATAAATTAAACAAATGCAAAAAACAGCCCTGATTATAGGTACCGGACTTGGAGGATTGACGACAGCACTGCGACTGGCAAGCCGCGGATGGCAAGTAGAAATGGTGGAGAAATACCATCGCGCCGGAGGTCGGCTCAACCTGCTTGAAAAAGACGGGTTCAAATTCGACATGGCTCCAACATTCTTCAGCATGAGCTATGAGTTTCAGGAATTGATCAAAGACTGCAATATCCCGATGCCATTCGAATTTGTGGAACTCGACCCGCTGTATTCGGTACATTTTGAGGGCGACCAGCGCAGCTACCTCATTTATAAAGACCTGAAAAAGCTGGCGTTGGAATTTCAGCATCTAGAGCCTGACTTTGAAAAGAAAATTCACAAGTTTCTGAAAGCCGCCGGACAATTGTTCCACGATACAGAAGATATTGTGATTCGCCGGAACTTCGATTCGCTGACCCACTATCTCCTGAAACTGACGACCGTTCCGGTGAAACATGCGCCCAAAATGTTTTACTCGATGTGGAAGGAAATGGAGCGGAATTTCGAGTCGTTTGAAGTGAAGGTGATTTTCTCGCTGGTTGGCTTTTTCCTTGGAGCCACTCCATTCGACACACCTGCAGTTTACACCCTGCTGAATTACACCGAGTTGGTTCACGACGGTTATTACAACGTAAAAGGCGGCATGTATAAAATTGTTGAAAGTTTGCTTCCTGAACTGGAAAAACGTGGGGTAAAAATTCACTACAATACCGAAATCGTGAGCTTTTCCGAAGAAAACGGAAAAATCAGTTCATTTACCGACAGTTTAGGAAAAATTTGGATCGCAGACTTGTTCGTTGTAAATGCTGACGCCGCCGGTTTCCGGGGGAAAATAATGCAGCGGCCCGAGTTTTCGGAAGAAAAGCTGGATCATAAAAAATGGACGCTGGCTCCGCTCACCATTTACCTGGGGCTCGACACCAAAGTGCCCGATATGTATCACCACAACTATTTTCTGCGACGCAATTTCAGGGAATATGCCGGAAAGATTTTCAAAAACCAGATTAAGCTCGACAAACCGTATTATTACGTGAATATTCAGTCGATGCACAACCCGGAATATGCACCTTCCGGAAAAGAATCGGTGTTTATTTTGTGCCCGGTTCCCGATTTGCGTTTCAAATCCGATTGGAGCGACGATCAGGAAATTGCCGACAGCATCATCGACGACATGAGCCAGCGCATTGGCTTCGATTTTAAGAAACACACCGAAGTTCGTGTGGTGCTGAACCCCGAACACTGGCAAAATATGTTTGGATTGTACCGCGGAAGCGGCCTCGGATTGGCACACGACCTGAACCAGGTAGGCGGTTTCAGGCCTAAAAACAAAGACGAAAAATTCAGCAATTTATACTACGTTGGCGCATCAACGGTTCCCGGAACCGGCTTGCCCATGACTGTGATTAGCTCTCGATTAGTAACCGAACGAATACTGAAAGACCATGGACTTGTACCGCAAAAATAACCTCGATTGCAGCCGGATTACCACCCGCAACTACAGCACTTCGTTTTCGCTCGGAGTTCGCATGCTTAGTCCCATATACCGAGAAGGAATCTATAGCATTTATGGGTTCGTGCGCTATGCCGACGAAATCGTGGATACCTTTTTTGATCAGGACCAACGGACGATTTTTGAAGAATTCAGACAAGAAACGTTTAAGGCAATTGATCGGGGATTCAGCATCAATCCGATCATCGACAGTTTCCAGATGGCGGTGCGAAAATACAGCATCGACCGTGAATTGATTGAAGCCTTTTTGTTGAGCATGGAAATGGACCTTTCAACCGATGTGTATTCGCCGGAACTGTTGCAGAAATACATTTACGGATCGGCCGAAGTGGTTGGCCTGATGTGTTTGCGGGTGTTTTATTACAACGAGCCCGAAAAGTACGATGCGCTGGTTGCCCCTGCCCGCAAACTGGGAGAAGCCTTTCAGAAAGTGAATTTTCTGCGCGATGCCCGCGACGACTACGCCGAGAAAGGACGTGTTTATTTTAAGAACATCGACTTTTCGAACTTCACCGAAGAAACCAAGAAACAACTGGAAGCCGAAATTGAACGCGATTTCCAGGAGTCGATGGAAGGAATTCGTCAGCTGAAAAAGCAGGTTCGTCTTGGTGTTTACCTCGCCTACATTTATTACCTGCGACTGCTGAAAGAAATTAAAAAAGCCCGTCCGGAAGAAATTCTGAAAAAACGCTACCGGGTATCGAACACCCAGAAAAGCTATCTGCTGGTGAATGCTTACCTGAAAAATGCCTTGAATTTGCTGTGATTGAGTTGGTTGAGAAGAAAATGTCATAAATAATGTATCGCGACCAAACAAAACTCATGTAATAATTTTCGGTTTCATCTTAATATTTTGCATATTTGTATAAATTTTCGGTTATGAAAGAAAATATTGCAAATATTGCAAAATATAACTTTTGGAACGGCAATAAGCCTGAACTGGGATTTTTACGTCATGAGTATTTGAGAAAAATAAGGAGATTTACCGGTAACAGGTTGGTTAAAGTGTTGGTTGGCCAGCGGCGCACAGGTAAGAGTTACCTATTACGGCAAATTATCGGGCAATTAATTCAAGCTGGAGTAGCTCCGCAAAACACCTTTTATATCAATAAAGAATACGTAGATTTCGATTTCTTGCTGGATTACCAATCGCTGGCAACATTAATTGAAACATACAAAGCTGAACTGAAACCTGTTGGGAAAATTTATTTATTCATCGACGAAATTCAGAACATCGATGGCTGGGAACGTCTGATTGACTCATATTCTCAGGACTTTGTTGATTCCTATGAAATATTCATTACCGGATCCAATTCGCAAATGTTATCAGGCGAATTAGCAACCTTATTGTCAGGACGTTATATTACAGTCCAAACTTTTCCATTTAGTTTTGCCGAATTTTGTGAGTTTAACCAAGCTCCGAAATCAAAAACTTCATATCTCGACTATTTACAAACCGGAGCATTACCCGAATTATTCCATCTACCTGAATATGAAATAAAAAGGCACTATATATCGGCCGTAAAAGATACGGTATTGCTTCGTGATGTGATTCAACGATACAATATCAAGGATTCAAAATTGCTGGATGATATTTTCGTTTATCTGGTAAATAACGCTTCAACCCTGCTGTCGATAAGCAATATCGTGAATTATTTCAAGTCGAAAAATCGCAAAGTCAATTACGAAACTGTTGTGAATTACATTCAATATATTGAAAATACTTTTTTAGTTCACAAGGTTGAACGTTACAATATCAAAGGCAAAGAAACCATTTCAGGGATTTCAAAATATTATATCAACGATCTTTCGTTTAAGAACTACTTGTATTCAGGATTTGGATTTGGCATAGGTTATCTGCTCGAAAATGCTGTTTTTCTGCAACTTCGCCAATCGGGTTACGAAGTTTTTGTCGGGACATTACGAAATGGAGAAATCGATTTTGTAGCAAAAAAAAGCGATCGAATTATTTATTTTCAAGTGACCTATTTACTGACAGATGAACAGACATACAACCGGGAGTATGGTGCTTTTAACCCAATAAAAGACAATTACGAAAAATATGTGATTTCTCTCGACGAAGTTCAGTTCCCCTCAAACGAAGGCATCAATCATATTCAGGCATGGGAACTGGGAGAATTACTTTAGTTCAAGCCCGTCGTTACCGAAAAGGTGATTCAATCCTCAAATTTTAATACTTTTGTACCGAATTTTATCCTGAAAACGAACATGTTCAAAATCCTGCTATATCCCATTTCTGCCATTTACGGACTAATTGTTTCGCTACGGAATTTTTTGTACGACTACAAGATTTTCCAGTCGAACGAATTCGAGATTCCGGTCATTTCGATTGGTAACATTACCGTAGGCGGAACCGGAAAAACTCCGCACACCGAATACCTGGTTGAATTACTTCGGAAACAGTTCCGGGTAACTACAATCAGTCGCGGCTACAAACGGAAAACCAAAGGTTATCAGGAAGTTCAGACCGACTCAACAGCCACAGCCGTGGGTGACGAACCGTTGCAGATAAAAACCAAATTCAGCGAAGTTCAGGTAGTGGTCGATGAAAAACGCGTTCATGCGATCCGCAAAATTCAGCAACAGGAAACCGACCAACTGCCCGATGTGATTTTGCTCGACGATGCTTTTCAGCACCGCAGCGTGACTCCGGGGATCAACATTCTGCTCATCGATTTCAACCGTCCGATCGACAAGGACAGCTTGCTGCCGGTTGGCCGCCTGCGCGAATCGAAATGGCAGATGCGCCGCGCCAACGTGATTATTTACACCAAATGTCCGCAGGAAATTTCGCCCATCACCCGCCGGATCATTATGAAGGAAGTTTACCTGCGCCCCTACCAAACGCTGTTTTTCACCACGATGGTTTACCAACCGCTCACACCTGTTTTCCCGGGCGAGGCCATCGAAACACCCAAGCTGGCATCTGACAAAGTAGGCGTGTTGCTCGTCACCGGAATAGCCAATCCCGAACATTTGCAGAAGTACATCAGCAACTTCACCGAAAACATCACGGTGCTGAAATATCCCGATCATCACAATTTCAACGCATCCAACATTCAGCAGATTGAGCAAAAATTTGCCGGAATGGAAACTGCCCATAAAATCGTGATTACTACCGAAAAAGATTCGATGCGACTGAAGGATTTGGATTTATCGCCAACCTTGAAAGCACATTTATTTTACATACCTTTAAAAATCAAATTCCTCGACAGCGAGGGCAAAAATTTCGACGATAAAATTGTAACCTATGTTAGAGAAAATAAAAGCAACCGCGAACTTCATAAGCGCAAGAATCGGAAAACAAATTGACGCCGGAATTATCCTAGGCTCCGGATTGGGAGGATTGGTCAAGGAAATCAACATCGAACTGACAATTCCATACGAAGAAATTCCCGATTTCCCGGTTTCAACGGTTGACGGTCATTCAGGCAAACTGATTTTTGGCCAACTGGGCGGCAAAAACGTGCTGGCTATGCAGGGACGCTTCCACTACTACGAAGGCTATTCGATGAAAGAAGTGACCTTCCCGGTTCGCGTGATGAAGCTAATGGGCATCAATACGCTGTTTGTTTCCAATGCTTCCGGAGGCCTCAACCCGACTTACAAAGTGGGCGACATTGTGATCATCAACGATCATATCAATTTCTTTCCTGAACATCCGTTGCGGGGTAAAAACATGAACGAACTTGGGCCACGTTTCCCCGACATGAGCAAAACCTACGACCTGCACCTGCGCAACAAGGCCAAAGCAATTGCCCTGAAAAACGGCATCGAGGTGAAAGAAGGCGTTTACGTTGGCGTTTCAGGACCAACTTTCGAGACCCCGGCCGAATACCTCATGTTCCGTCATTTGGGCGCCGATGTTGTGGGTATGTCAACCGTTCCTGAAGTGATTGTTGCGCGGCACATGGACATGACCGTTTTCGGCATTTCGATTGTCACCGACAGCGGCGTTCCCGGACAAATCGTTGAAATTTCACACGAAGAAGTTCAGGAGGTAGCCATGAAAGCCGAGCCAAATATGACATTGATTCTGAAAGAACTGGTAGCAGGACTGTAAGTTGACTCATGGCCGCCATCCCCGGATATAAGCAAATACCGGTAAAAACCTGGTTCCTTACTTTTGAAGGAGCTTTACCCAGTGTTTCAGAAACTGAATCATTTCAGTTGGAGCTCTGGAAAAATCCGAATGCCGACGAATACCTCGAACTATACAAAGAAGTCGGCGGTAGTTGGGGCTGGACAGGGCGATTACTAAAATCTCCGGAAGAACTGAACGAAATCCTGAAATCGGACAAAAACGAGGTATGGCTCTTCAAAGTTGAGAATGAAGTTACCGGATTTTTCGAGTTGGTGCGATCGGAACAGGAAATCGAAATTGTGTATCTGGGGCTGAAACCTGGTTGGATTGGAAAAGGATTGGGGCAAAAGCTGATTCGGGCTGCCATTTCAAAATCCGGTAAGAATGGCGAAAAAGTGTGGCTGCACACCTGCGACCGCGACCATCATTCAGCGTTAAAAGCTTATTTGAATGCTGGTTTTAAAATTGAGAAAGAACTTATTTCATTAGAATATTACCCTGAATAACCATGAACCTTCCAACGTTTGCCGATATCGAAAAAGCGCATGAACGCATTCGCCCCTACATTCACCGCACACCGGTGATGACATCCAAAAGTATCAATGAAATTGTTGGGGCACAACTTTTTTTTAAGTGCGAAAACCTGCAAAAAGTGGGGGCGTTTAAGTTTCGCGGGGCCTGCAACTCGGTGTTCTCCTTGTCCGACGAAGAGGCCCGAAACGGAGTTTGTACCCATTCCTCCGGAAACCATGCTGCTGCGTTGGCTTTGGCGGCCCGGATGCGAGGTATTCCGGCCTATATTGTGATGCCCGAAAATGCGCCGCAAATCAAGAAAGTGGCAGTAGCCGGATATGGCGCACAAATTACGTTTTGCGAACCCACGCTGGCCGCCCGTGAATCGACCCTGAAACAGGTAGCCGAAAAAACCGGTGCCACCGAAATTCACCCGTACAATTATTTCAATGTGATATGCGGACAAGGGACTGCCGCCAAAGAACTGATCAAAGAAACCGGCCAGCTCGACGTGGTAATGGCTCCGGTTGGTGGTGGCGGACTGTTGAGCGGAACTGCCCTTTCGACCAAAGCGTTGTTGCCCAACGCGCGCGTTATAGCCGCTGAACCTGCCGGTGCTGATGATGCTTTCCGCTCGTTTTACAGTAAAACCTTGCATCCATCGGTTGCCCCGAAAACCATGGCCGATGGCTTGCTGACTTCACTCGGCTCCATCACATTCGAGATCATTTTGAACAATGTTGATCAGATTGCAACGGTCTCAGAAGAAGGAATTGTAGCAGCCATGCGCATGATTTGGGAGCGGATGAAAATCATTGTTGAGCCTTCGTCGGCAGTGCCACTGGCAGCCATTCTCGAAAACAAAGTGGATGTAAAAGGCCAAAAAGTGGGCATCATTTTAAGCGGTGGAAACGTGGATTTAGGAAAGTTGCCGTTTTAACCGATTGACAATAAAACCATAGGAAGACCACTCACAGCAATCAGGCAAAAAGTTTGCGGCAATGTGGTCAAAAATAGTTGGTGATTTTTAGGGAAATAATTTGTAAACTCC
>CAYRBM010000063.1:0-28331 GCA_964422425.1 uncultured Odoribacter sp. | reverse complement strand
CAAATTTCAGATTGGGATGAATATTTCACCAAAATGAAGACAAAGCTTCAACGGGAGTTACATAGGCTAGAACTCGATGTGATTGACTGTAGTATTTAAGAATATAGCCAAGAAATATTCATGGTAAATAGAGAAAAACATATTCTATTTGAGTCTTTTTTACACGAATGGAAACATAAATTCAGAGCTATTTCTTTTATTTTAAAGTATTTGGCTACGTATCCAGAGCTTGTCGATAAATTGAAGATGTTTCAGCCTATTGATTCTACAAATATCGACGACTCGCAACTAGAATGGGTATCTTTAATCTCCCAATTTGATCATCCGCTTGAAAAAGAATTTTTTAAGCCGTTTTGGGTACCAATCAACCAGAATGAATACGATTATTTCATTGACTTATCATCCGAGACTTTTTCTTTGTTCGAAATTCAATATCTTTCATATGAGCCATATCGATGGCGAAAAAAATATCTGGTTGAAGATATTGGAGATTATCTCCTTTTGGCCGATGATCCACGTTTTAAGGCAGACAACCTGAATAGTGAAGAAGAAAAGGATCAAATAGCTAAAATAAATTTATTCCTTTTAGAACAAGACTTATCTGGCTTTGATGGAGAAATAGAACCATCAAATATTAAAGCAAAAGATGTTGTTAATGACCTCATTGAATCCAACTACATCGTAACCGAAAATATGGTTGTCTTTAAGGAAGTCTTTCCGCTAGTTGCCGGAATAATCCCAGAAAATACTGAGATTAAAATTGATCAATTTGTGTCTGGTTATAACCGATTTAAGAATTTTAAAACTCGGATTAAGAATATAAATGGGTTGATTTTTTTACTTCAAACTACTGGCAAATACTGCGTTGACTATTATACATTTTCGTTTGGTCCCGAAAAAGAGGGCTTTGCTGAATTCATAAATAATACTTTCACGGTCCGGCATAATGATCAATCATTTATAAAAGGTATGATCGAGAAATTCGAATTCTGCAAGAATTCATAATCAACAAATATTGTTTCACTTCCCTAGCTTAAATCTTTTCCATAATGGTTTTACAGGCCCATACTTTTCATCGTTCACCATCCACCGCACCCGAAATAGAGAAATCATTTGTCAGTATGAATCTTTCAGACGTATTTTCGGAAAGAACAGATATTTATTTAAATGAATTCACCTTATTTGCAGCCATTTATAATTACATTCCAAACTTCATCAACGAAATTGGTATCGATTGTTTAAAGGCAAATAAATGGTTTGCCGAAGAATATAAAACCGATATAAAAGACTGCAATTTTGCAAAATTATATCATGGTGCTCATGACAAAAAAGCAGAACTGGAAGACATCTTTTATTTCATCTACGAAGATTTGATTGTAAACTTTGATATGTCACAATCAAAAGTTAGGTTTCTTTTTAAAAAGACCGACATTTCCAAAGCTGAGCATATTATTTCGAAGCTTAAAAAATTCAAGAAAAGAAAACCAAGAAAAAAACCAGAGATTTCATTGTTGGTAAATGCTGATTATAGCCTTGACACTAAATCATTTAAAATAGAAAGACCCAAATTAAATATTGAGGACAACTATAATGATGATTTCAAGGAGATTCACAATACCATTTTAAAGAGACTCTCTAAGAAAAATGATAAAGGATTGGTTTTACTACACGGCAAGCCGGGTACAGGTAAAACCTCATATATTCGATATCTCCTTACCATGGTCAAAAAGAATGTTATCTTTCTTCCTCCCAATATGGCGGGTCGAATAACAAATCCTGATTTAATTTCGTCACTAATTGACAACTCGAACAGCATTTTTGTAATTGAAGATGCCGAAAATATTGTGGTGAATCGGGAAGTGAATGGAAGTTCGCCTGTGTCGGCTATTCTTAATATTTCAGACGGGTTGTTGGCTGATTGTTTAAATATTCAAATCATTTGTTCGTTCAATACCGATATTTCACAGATCGACAGCGCTTTATTGAGAAAAGGTAGATTAATTGCCAAATATGAGTTTAAAGAATTGGCCGCTGAAAAAGCTCAATCTCTTTCCCAAAAATTGGGTTTCAATAGCAGCATTGATTCCCCGATGACTTTAACAGCCATCTACAACCAGGACGAAGCCGATTTTCAACTATCAAAAAAGCAAAAGTCGATTGGCTTTTAAAACTATAAAAGGCAATACACCAACCGGGTTTTAACTTTCAATAAAATTTAAAATTAAGTTTTATGAAAAATAGATTCAATCAATTTTTTGTTGCTGTGTTAATCGCTACTTTAATAGTTGGCACAGGATGCAATTCCGAGAACCGTGCTTATAAAGAAGCTGAAAAAGAAAATACGGTTTCATCCTTTGATGGTTTTCTGATGAAGTATCCTGATGGTAAAAATTCAATAAACGCTAAAGAAAAACTAAGAAACCTTCTTATAACTAATCTTGCTCCTGATTGGGTTGTTTTCATTGGTGAAAAGAAACACAATCATACAACTTGCAATAATGATGAAAGCGAACAAAATCAAATAGATACCTTAAATTTTAGCGGAATTTGGTTTGGTCAGAGTGGTCAATATACACGAGATGTCGATACGGGAATAATTGATTGGAAAGAACCAAACCCCAAAGAACAAAAAATAGTTTTAGTGATTCTAAAAGCTGACGGATTACCAGATGGACTGCAAATGAATAAATCTTATTTGTGGAGAGGTAAAAAGGATTTCATTTTCATTAAAGATATTGATGGAAATCTTGGATTAGATGAGTTAAAAAAACAATTTGGATTGGAGCATTTTAGTTTCGGACTAAACAAGACCGTTTCGTTTTAGCTGGTTAATTACCTCCGTGTAAAGATCGATCCATTTTGTATGGATTTAAAGCATTATTCAAGCAGGGGCCAATATGCTTGCAGCCGGTTCGTTTCACTCATTAAACCGTTCCTTTCGTGCCTCAATGCACTATTTCATTTCGTTCATCTCACCAGCTTCAGCATCCCAGGAGTACGTGTTTCGTACCTCACACCCACTCTTTTCCCAACTCCACTGTAACAGCTTTTCTGATTAATTTTACCCGATGCAAATACTCGATGAATTTAAATAATCATCATTTTTGAATGATTTATCATTCATTATATCGATAGAACAAAGTTTATGAATGATATTTCATTCAATAATTTTATAAATGAAAAATATTTTTATATTTGAATCAAAATTCATACATTAATGACTTAAAATATACTTTATGAATGACAATTCATACAATGACTGGGTCTCCATGAGCGATAAAGCACTAGGTGAAACAATTGGAAATTTCATAAAACACCATCGTTTGAATCAAAATAAAACACAGAATGAAGTGTCTGTTGCTGCGGGTGTAAGCCGCTCTACCTTGAGTTTGTTGGAGCGAGGAGAAAAAGTAACTTTGAGTAGTTTAATTCAGGTTTTGCGAGTACTCGAATTGTTGTATGTTATGGATATTTTTAAAATAAGCAATGAAATAAGTCCCATTGAGTATGCGAAGTTGCAAAAGAACAAAAGGCAAAGGGCAAGAAATCAAAATGAAGTTGAAAACACAAATGAAGATACAGTATGGTAGATTTTGCCGAGGTAAAAATTTGGGAAGAATTAGTTGGTGCTGTCCGTTGGGACTCTGATAAACGATTGGCCAGTTTTCAGTACGACACCAAATTTCTTTCAAAAGGTTGGGACATTTCTCCAATTAAAATGCCATTAAAAAATGGATCTAGAATTTATTCTTTTCCCGAACTGCGTCCAACCCGGGGTGAAAATATAGATACATTTAAAGGATTGCCAGGTTTGTTGGCTGATGCATTACCCGATAAGTATGGTAATCAGTTAATCAATATCTGGTTAGCTCAACATGGTCGTCCGGCAGATAGTATGAATCCGGTAGAACAGTTGTGTTTTATTGGTACAAGGGGAATGGGTGCTTTAGAGTTTGAACTGGCACTGTTTAAAGCTGGCAAACAAGCCTTATCCATTGAAATAAAAAGTTTAGTTGAAACGGCGCAACGGATGCTTGATCAACGAGTAGGCTTTGAAACCAATCTAAAAAAAGATGAGCAGAAGGCCATGAGTGAAATCCTGAAAATTGGAACCTCGGCTGGAGGTGCCCGAGCCAAAGCTGTGATAGCCTATAACAGCAAAACTGGCGAAGTGAAATCCGGACAAGCCAAAGCGCCCAAAGGTTTTGAGCATTGGTTGATTAAACTGGATGGAGTTCATGACGCACAATTTGGAGAAAGCAAAGGCTTTGGAAGAGTGGAATATGCTTACCATTTAATGGCAAAAGATTGCGGCATCAACATGATGGATTGTCATTTATTGGAGGAAGATAACGGACGTGCACATTTTATGACCAAACGTTTTGACCGTGAGGGTCATGATACCAAACATCACATTCAAACTTTTTGTGGTATTCAGCACTTTGACTACAATAACTTGTATGGATACAGTTATGAGCAACTTTTTCAAACCATGCGCACACTGAAACTAACTTATCCGGAAGCCGAACAAATGTTCCGCAGGATGGTGTTTAATGTCATGGCAACAAACTATGATGACCACACCAAAAATTTTTCTTTCAGGCTTAAAAAAGAAGGCAAATGGGAATTGTCTCCCGCTTACGACGTCTGCTATTCCTATGATCCCAATAATATTTGGGTAAGTCAGCATACTCTCAGCATAAATGGGAAACACAAGGACATAACGAAAGCCGACTTGATGACCATTGCCTCAGCTAATAATATCAAAAAGGGTGAAAAGATTATTGATGAAATAAAATTAGTAGTAAGTAATTGGCAACAATATGCCGAAGAAGTAAAAGTTGCACAAAACTTAAGAGATTCAATTACAAAAACACTCATTGCATTGAAATAATTGACACGTATCAGGTACAGCCTAATTTGCAAAACGACACATATTGGCAAGAAAATAGAAATTTTGAATTATTTGTACCTTATTTGTATCTCTAAAACATTACAATATTGATTATAAGCTATTTATATTTTCTGCATCGGTAAGTAACCGAAATTGCGGGGGTAAGATTTTGACTGGTCATGTTCCTTTTCAGATTGCCTTATGCTTTTCTTTAGTGTACCAGTCGCTTCCGATAGTCGTTCTCCGGTAATACAATTCTTCGGCCGAAGGTGATTCGGGATTTTCGTACCAGGGCAAATGCCTTGCAATATATGGCTCGCCGGTCCGAAGTGTTTTCCCCCATTGCTGGCCGGTAGAATAAGCCCGGTAAAGGGCAAAAGTTGTATCGATATCGGCTTTGTATAGGTTTTCCGAAACCGGATTATTCCAAAATTTTGATTCCCATTTGATGACATCAGCTTTACTCGGGTAAAAATCAGGAATATCGTTAATTTGCAGCGCAAACCCAACTTTGTTAATGTCGGCATGCTTCGTGAGCGTTTCCTGAAAAAAACGAACTGCGTCATGAGGACACCCCTCGGCAGGAAGTATATCCGGATCAGTATAGATGTATGGTAATCCCCTGAACCATCGATGAACAGACGTGTCCCAGAGGGCTTTATATCCGATGTTGGCGCTGAGCCTTATCACCACATATTTGGTTTTTTTATAATAGTCCAGCAACGGCGGGTATGTTGACGCATTGTCGATGATAAAGATGTGTCGCATTTGTGCTTTTTCAAGCCAGCTGATAAGTTTCAGCAGGTGATCAATCCTGTTGTAGTTATTTATGATCACCGGAATATCCTTGTAATCAATGGTTTCGCCATTGAGGTGTGGCAACATCTTTCTTTTTCCGATTGGGATTTTAAGGCGTTGAATAGCTTTGCAATACGTTCTGGCAATTTTTCGGCGACTGGCAAAAGGTATATTGTATTGGATGATCATAAACAGATATTTCGGGCGAAAATAAGGAAAAAATAGAATTTTGGGCATTAAGTTTATCGCTGATCATCCTAAACAAAATTGTAAAGATTTCGAATAAGTCAGTTCAAAAGTTCGAAGCTTAACCTGATCTCAAGCATTTAAATCTGTAGAAAAAACAACCAAAAAAATCAGTTCGGCATATTTTATTACTTTTGCCAAAGTTTGAAATTCATAAATCAAATACATCAATATGAAACTTCTTGAAGGAAAAACGGCCATTATTACTGGTGCATCCAGAGGAATCGGAAAAGCAATTGCCATCAAGTTTGCAGAAGAAGGTTGCAACATTGCCTTCACCGATCTTTTTGAAGATGAAAACATGAAGAACACTGAAGCTGAATTAAATGCGATGGGTGTTAAAGCCAAAGGTTATGCTTCGAATGCAGCAAATTTTGAAGATACTGACCGGGTGGTTAATGAAATCGTTGCTGAGTTTGGCGCAGTTGATGCTCTGGTTAATAACGCAGGCATTACCAAAGATACGTTGCTGATGCGAATGACCGAAGATCAGTGGGATGCAGTAATCAATGTAAACCTGAAATCGGTTTTCAATTTTACCAAAGCTGCCCAAAAAACGATGCTGAAACAAAAATCAGGGTCAATTATCAATTTAAGCTCGGTGGTTGGAGTTAGCGGTAATGCCGGACAATCCAATTATTCTGCTTCAAAAGCCGGAATTATTGGCTTTACCAAATCCATTGCCAAGGAACTTGGTTCACGCGGGATACGCTCAAATGCGATTGCTCCCGGATTTATCATTACTGAAATGACGGCTAAGATTCCGGAAGATGCACGCAAACAATGGGAAGCCAACATCCCGATGAAGCGTGGTGGTACTCCGGAAGAAGTTGCCAAGGTAGCTTTGTTCCTTGCCTCTGATCTTTCATCGTATGTGAGCGGACAGGTCATCAACGTTTGCGGAGCAATGAATACCTAGTTAAAAAAATAAAGGATCATATTCTGAAGCCGGTTGCCTGAGCGCCGGCTTTTCTTTTTACCGTAAGCAAAGGGTTCAATTTCATTTTTAAACTTCAATTCTTTTTCCTATCTTAGATAAGACCAAAAATTAACCCCGAAAATGAGTCAAAAAGGTATTTCATTTCGACTGAATTCACATGTCACCGCATTTGCCATTCTGATAATTTCGGCAGTTGTTTTTATTAATTATCACTACAGCAAAAAAATTCTTACCGGAAAAATTGAAGACGGGGCAATCAATCAGAGCAACCTGGTTATCTCCCGCATTTCACGGCTTACCATTGGTACCGAAGAGATTGCCCGAAACGTGTCACATCAGGCCTTGTACTTTTATAAGCACAACGATTTAAACTTCTTCATCGATCAGGTATTAACCACCAATAAAACGTTGGAAAGCATTCATGTTGAATTGTTCGATGGTGATCAGTCCTGTTATTCAGTTTGTCATTCACCAACCCATTGCAGTAAAAGGTGCAATGAGGATAATCAGATCTTTCCGGATACCACTGATACCAAAAATTTATCGGTTTGGTCTGCCCCTTTTTATTGTGGAAATGACACAACGCACTTGCTGGTGGCCTATCGGACTCCTATTTACTATCCCAACTCTACCAAAATGGCTGGAATGGTTTATTGCGAACTTTCACTCCGGAAAATGAGGGAAATGCTGGGGGATATTCAAATTGGAGAACAGGGGTATGCTTTTATCATCGACAAAAAAGGTGATTTCATTACTCATCCCAAAGAAGAATGGGTTATTCAGAAAAATTTGTTTGAAAGATCGTCACTGATCTTCCCTGATGATCCGGAGAAAATTGAAGCGCTGATTCGAAGTGGTGGAAAAGGGGCAGGGTATGGGTTATCTGAATATCTTGACAATCAAACATCCTGGTTTTATTTTGCCCCTTTGTCCAACTCCCAATGGACGGTCATTATTGTTATTCCGGAAAAAGAATTGTTTAAGGAATTCGATTACCTTTTTCAGATCATTGTGCTGGTTTCTTGTCTGGGCATCCTGGTTTTGGTTATTATGAATATGCTCATATTTAAACGAATTCTTGATCCGCTGGCACGTATAGCACAAGCCATTCAACGATTTAGTGCAATTCCGGGAAAGGAACAACACTCGAAGGATGAAGTAAAAATATTAAAAGACAGTCTTGAACACTGGCAGGCCCGATACGGACATTTCATTACCGAACAGAAAAAGACAGCCACCGAAAAGCTCAAGTATGAAAAAGACATGAATTCGGCCAGGGAAATTCAGCTTAGTATTTTACCATCGGTAAATACCCGGTTCGCCGATCATCCCGAAATTGACCTCTTTGCCATATTGATGCCGGCCGAAACGGTAGGGGGCGATCTTTATGACTACTTTTTTATTGATGACGAACACCTGCTGATTGCCATTGGAGATGTTTCGGGCAAAGGCATTCCGGCTTCACTTTTTATGGCCGTAGCCAGTACACTCATTAAAACAAACGCCAATGTCATTTCCTCCAGAGAACTGGTCGCCAAGGTCAATGAAGAGCTGAGTGACAGAAATTCCAATCAGTATTTTCTAACACTTTTTATCGCTATTCTGAATGTAAGGACCGGAGTGATGGATTATTGCAATGCAGCGCACAATTATCCCTATGTTTTAAAGCGGGACGGATCATTTACCGTTCTTTCCCAAAGCCACGGGCTGCCTCTGGGAATTTACAAGGATAAAAGCTATGAAAGCAGTTCTTACCAGCTAAGCGAAGGAGATTCGCTGGTTCTTTATACTGATGGGGTTATTAATTCGACTGACTCACATGATCATTACTACGGCATTGACCGTCTGGAAAAGAATTTGAAACACCTTAATAATTCCACTTGCGAAGAAATAGTTAACAAACTGTTGCGCAGTATCGTGATCTTCGAAGCAGGGAATACTCAATCAGATGATATAACTTTATTGGCTGTTCGGTACCTCGCAAAAAACAAAAACCAGGATTAACCTGGTTTTGCGTAATTTACAAATGCTACCCCTTGGGAATCATTTACATATTTTATTATTGCTATTCTTCTTCAAAACTGTCGTCCTGGTAATTAAAATCAAGTTCATTAAGATTTTCATCTGAAAAATCATCGTAGATCGATAATCTTCTCTTCGCGCTTTTGTCTTTGTGTAATTTCGTCCCTTTAATCAAATCTCCATCGACTTTTAATGGATCATTTCCTTTTTTAGTAATTTTCAGATTCTTGTTTGCTTTCATTTCTAAAAATCTAAAAGTTTGATAATTAAAATTTTAAAAGTTATTAATTGGGTTTATTAATTCGTTTGTTAAACTAGGAAAAAAATAATTAAAATTTTAGATTTCTGTTTAAAAAAATGTTTTTCGATTTTTTTGAGCTCCTGATTATCTGATCATTGTAATTAGCTCCATTTTTTTGCATTTAATACGAATTGCTTCGATAAAAAGTTTAAAATGATTTCGGTAAATAAATTATTTAATCTAATTTCGGCCTTATCGCGAGAAAGGGGAGTTATTTTTCAATTCAGCAAAAAAACAATCTTTTGCTAAAAGTTTACGTTCACTCATAACTAAGTCGATTAGTTATTGAGTTTTATTTTTTTAACATGACTCTTGCGAGAAATTATTTGGTGCTTTTATTGATTTGCCTGTTTTGCCTGGCATTTAAAACAGATGAACTCCCCGATGAGAAAAGAGCAATTAAACTCTTTGCTCAGGCAAAGAAAGCTTATGAGGAAAATTCGCACGCCAAATCACTGTTGATCCTGAATGATGTGATCACTGCCGATCCGAATTTCATTGATGCCTATTTACTTAAATCAGACATTTATCAGGAATTAGACTCTATACAACCTCAAATTATAGCGATAGAAAAGGCCCTTTCCATCAATCCGGAAAAATCACCCAATCTTTTTTATTTTCTGGGCAGGGCCTACTATCGATCGGGATACTATCAAAAAGCAAGTAAAGCTTATCAGGATTTTTTGAAACGGATTGATGAAAAATCTTCCCTGGCTGTTAAGGCTAAACAATTCATTGAGAAATGTTCCGGGGCTGAAAAACTGCTGAAAAACCCTGTTCCTTTTGAATCATTCAACATGGGCGAAAATGTAAACTCACCAGACGATGAATACTGGCCCAGCATAACTGTTGATGGAAAAACGATTATTTTCACCAGATTGGTCGGATCGGGAATTCCTGCCAATCAACGTAAAACCATTGTTCAGGAAGACTTCTATACTTCGCAGGCTGTAAACGGACAATGGCAACCCTGCGAACCACTATCGTCGATTAATACCATATACAATGAAGGTGCCCAATCTGTTTCGACCGATGGTAAGTTGCTGTTTTTTACTGCATGTACGCGCAATGATGGTTTTGGGAGTTGCGATATTTATTATTCCAGAAATAAGGGTGGTATCTGGTCAGTTGCTCAAAATGCAGGTACTCCGGTCAATTCCGCTTCCTGGGAATCACAACCATCCATATCGGCCAATGGAGAAAACCTTTATTTTGTGAGTAACCGAAAAGGTGGCTTAGGTGGAATGGACATTTGGAAATGCAATTTAAAAGGCTTTTCGGAATGGGGAACACCTGTATGGGGTGATCCGGTAAATTTGGGCGACTCGGTTAATACGCCGGGCAACGAAATCTCTCCATACATTCATGCCGATGGTAAGACACTTTATTTTGCTTCCGATTACTGGCAAGGCATGGGAGGCTTCGACATGTTTTATTGCCGGCAGGTGAATGACTCTCAGTGGAGTCGTCCGCAAAACATTGGCTACCCGATTAATTCTCACAAAGACGAACAAGGACTTGTGGTTGATGCATCCGGAAAGAATGCTTATTACTCATCCGACAGACCGGGCTCGAAAGGAATGGATATTTACTCTTTCAAGCTTCATAAAGAAGCACGGCCTACACCGGTTTCGTATGTAAAAGGAAAGGTGATCGACGATGATTCAGGCGATCCGGTTTGTGCTAAAGTTGAGTTAATTGACCTTGCAAACCCGGCTACATCGGTAAAAGGAGAATCGTGCTGGGAGAAAGGCGAATTTTTGATGTGCCTACCTATGGGCAAAGAGTATGCCTTCAACGTTTCGCGTCCCGGATATTTGTTTTATTCGGATAACTTTAGTCTGAAAGAAATAACAGACATTATCAATCCGTATATTCTGGAAGTCAAGTTGAAAAAGATAAAAGTAGGAGAGTCCACCATTTTGCGAAATGTATTTTTTAATACGGGTTCTTATGAACTCTTACCCGAATCAAAAGCCGAACTGCATAAATTGATTGATTTTCTGAATCAAAATCAAAACGTAGTAATTGAGATCGGAGGGCATACCGATAATGTCGGAAGTTCAGAATTGAATCAGAAATTATCAGAATCGCGTGCCCGCGAAGTTTACACTTATTTACTGAAACAAGGAATCTTGGACTTGCGCATGAAGTACGCAGGATATGGGTTTACGTCTCCAATTGCAAACAATGATTCGCCTGAAGGCCGGGCCTTAAATCGCAGAACAGAATTCCGAATTATTAAAAAATGAGACTTGTTCAGGCTATTTTTTCCAGTTCAGCCTCAATTAAAGCGATGGTCGCTTCAGAAGCTGGCACCAAAGGCAACCGGAGTTCGTTCTGTACAGTTCCCATCATTTTCATCAATGCTTTTACTCCGGCCGGATTTCCGTCTTTGAAAATCAGTTTCAGCATTTCAGCCATTTCTAAATGCAACCGTCCCGAAGTTGCGGTATCGCCAAGAAGGGCCGAATGCGTGAGCTGACTCAGTTTTTCGGGCAATGCGTTGGCAATTACCGAAATTACGCCGATTGCTCCCATGGTTACCGAAGGTAGGGTCAATCCGTCGTCGCCCGAAATCAGCTTGAAATACGACGGTGCTTTGCTGATAATTTTGGCAAACTGGCCCAAATCTCCGGACGCTTCTTTTACTGCCACTACTTTTTCCGACAGACGGGCAATCCTCAATGTTGTGTCGGCATCCATATTCACTCCGGTGCGACCGGGTACATTGTACAAAATAACCGGAACCAGACACGCTTCGACCACTGCTTTAAAATGCTGGAAAAGTCCTTCCTGCGTTGGTTTATTGTAATACGGCGTGACCGACAGAATGGCGTCAATTCCTTCGAAATTGGTCTTTTGAATCGACTGAACCAGAGAATGCGTGTTGTTTCCGCCCATACCGACAACGATTTTTAACCGACCTGCATTCTTTTCAATAACAAAGCGAACGATTTCCTTTTTTTCATCATCCGAAAGAGTAGGGGTTTCGGCCGTTGTACCTAATACGACCAGGTAATCTGTTCCTCCCGAAACCTGGCTCTCAATCAATCTATCCAACGCATTGTAATCAACGCTTTTGTCTTCATTAAACGGAGTAATCAATGCAACCCCGGCTCCTGTAAATGGATGTGTCATTCTATCGTCGTTTTATTAATCCTCTTCAAATAATACAAAATCTGATCGGCTAACTGATTCGTGGAAGGAAGTTCACTAAATTCAATGTTCAAATCGAAATAATTGACCGAACTTCCGGCATATCCGATTTTAAATGCGGCTTCCGACAAGGCAGTAACATAAACCATGGGAAAATACTGCTGACTGGTCAGGTCGATCAAAATATCGAATTTTTGCCGGATAAACTCTTCTACAAGACTGCTTTCGGGAACTTCGCTCCAGGAAGTCTGCTTGCGTGTAAAACCTTTGATTTCGTCCGGAAGTACGCCTTTTTTGGCCGAAACATAGCACAGACTGTCAACCGACAAACCCGCAAGACTCAGCTCGGTACGCAACCGTTCGAAAATGTCCTGCTGATCAATTTCCCAAAGAACTCCTGCCGATTTGGCCGAATCGAGGTTGAAAACCTTTTTCTCCCGAACTAACGAACTCAATCTGGAGCTCAACGCCCGGTTTGCTAATTTTGATTTTAAACCCATAACCGTTGCAAAAATAACAATTCGTTTGTTTTTTGATGTTTAAAAATCCCAAAAGTTTTAGATTGATACAAAAAACCTTAATAAAATATTAATCTATAACTTTTAGTCGATCATTTTCAGAAAGTCGTCCTCTGAAATAATCGGGATATTAAGTTTCTGTGCCTTTTCCAGTTTACTTGGTCCGATATTGTTTCCGGCAAGTAAATAGCTGGTATTTTTCGAGATTGAACTGACATTCTTTCCGCCATGTTGTTCAATCATTTTTTTCAGGTCGTCGCGCGAATTCTTTTCAAACGTTCCTGAAATGATGATGTTCAACCCGCTCAGTTTGTCGGTCCGGTTTGCCAGGCTGGCTTCGTCGAGTTGCATCTGAAGACCCTTTTCCTTCAATCGTTCAACCAGTTGAACATTGTCAGGATTGGAAAAGAATGCGCTTACACTTTCGGCAATCCGACCGCCAATTTCATCGATGGCCGTCAATTCTTCCAGACTGGCAGATTCGATCTGCTCAATACTGATCAAACGGTTTGCCAGAATTTTAGCGACAGTTTCACCGACATAACGAATCCCCAAAGCAAAAAGTACTTTTTCAAATGGTACTTGCTTCGATTCTTCAAGACTTTTCAGGATTCGGTCGGCCGATTTATCGCCCAACCGCTCCAATCGACTGATTTGCTCTTTTTTAAGCTCATATAAATCGGCAATGTTTTTAATCAGTCCTTCATTGTAAAGTAAATCAATGGTTTCGGAGCCCAGCCCGTCGATGTTCATGGCCTTCCGACTGATAAAATGCTCCATCTTTCCTTTGATTTGCGGGGGGCAACCATCTTCGTTCGGACAATAATGTGCCGCTTCTCCTTCCTTACGGATCAGTGCGGTGCCGCATTCCGGGCAAGTTTTAATGAAATCGACCGGCAAAGCCATCGGATGGCGCGAAGCCTGATCGGCACCCACAATTTTGGGTATGATTTCACCGCCTTTCTCCACAAAAACGGTATCGCCCAAATGCAAATCGAGGCTTTTAATGATATCCGCATTGTGCAGCGAGGCCCTTTTTACCGTTGTTCCGGCCAGCAAAACCGGTTCGAGATTAGCCACCGGTGTAACGGCTCCGGTTCGCCCAACCTGGTACGAAACCGACAAAAGGGTAGTGGCAGCCTGCTCGGCTTTGTATTTATAAGCAATGGCCCAGCGTGGCGACTTGGCCGTAAAACCCAGGTATTGCTGCAATTTCAGTGAATTTACCTTGATCACAATTCCATCGGTAGCAACAGGCAAATCAAAACGTTTGTCGTGCCATTTCCGAATGAACGCAATCACTTCGTCAATGTTGGCGCACTTTTCAGTATCAGGAGATATTTTAAATCCCCATTTTGCTACTTCCTGAATGTTTTCGTAGTGCCCGTCGTTTGGCAGGTTTTCGCCAAGCAGATAATAAAAGTATGCGTCGAGTCTTCGTTCGGCCACTACCGACGATTTTTGCGATTTTAGCGTTCCTGAAGCAGCATTGCGCGGATTGGCAAATAACGCTTCGCCCAGTTCTTCGCGTTCCTGGTTGATGCGCTCAAACTCGGCAAAAGGCAACAGAATTTCGCCACGTATCTCAAATTCTTCGGGATAACCGGGTCCTTTAAGTTTTAACGGAATGCTTCGGATAGTTTTTACGTTGGCTGTTACATCGTCGCCAATCGTTCCGTCGCCACGGGTAATGGCGCGTTGCAACACCCCATTTTTATATTGAAGACTGATGGATGTTCCGTCGTATTTCAGTTCGCAAACGTATTCGAACTGTTGGTCGGTCATTTTTCTGATTTTTTGATCGAAGTCGCGTAATTCTTCTTCCGAATACGAATTCGAAAGCGACAGCATCGGGTAGGTATGCCGAACCTGATCAAACTCTTTATTCAGGTCGCTGCCCACACGTTGTGTGGGCGAGTTTGGGTCGTAAAATTCGGGATTCTCCTTTTCCAGTTTTTCGAGTTCCTTCAGCAACATATCAAAATCAAAGTCGCTGATGGTTGGCTGCGACAGCACATAGTAATTGTAGTTGTGTTCGTCGAGTTGTTTCCGGAGATCTTCAATCCGTTTCTGAATGTTTTCTGTGGTCATGCTGAAAAAAATTTCTCCTAAAGTACAAAAAAGAACTTGTCGACCTTGGCTTTGGTTTAGTTTCAAATCAGCTAAATTCAATCTGGATTAGTCCAGGGAAACAAAAAAGCTGTCATTCAGGAATCTGGATTCCCGAATGACAGCTTCCCAAATAGCTGTTTCTGAACTACTGTTTGTTCTTAAATTTTCCCTGAAGCAGGAATGAAGCGACCAAACCAATTCCGCCAAACAGGAAAATCATCGAAAAATAGGCTGGCTCTTCTTCCATGCCGCCTTCGGTAAGATAATAGCCGGCAATGATACCTAACGCGATACCAATCAGGAATAACCCGTATTTAAAGGTATTGTAACCTGATCCATGTTCGGGTTTTGTTTTAAATAGATCAGGGCTTGCGCCTTTTTCGATCAAAGCTAAACGTTCTTTGTTTCTGGTGGTTACAAAAACGTACCACGATCCAAATACCAGTGCAAAAAATGCCAACGGAACTAAAATTTCTACTTGCATAATATTCAATTTTAAATGTTTAATTGTTTTCGAATCTGTCGGTATGACGCAGGTATTTCAGGTCGGTTACAAAATATTTGAAAAAAGTTACAGGTTACGGGTTCCGAGTTGATCACTGCGATTTATTTTGTTTCTGTTGTTTCTGTGGTTCCTTTAGTTTCTGTTGTTTTCGCCCGTCGCCTTTTTTATGTGACTGTGAACTGCGACTTCTTCCATGCTCCCGCTTCATTTCCATTTCATCCAATATTTTTTGCTAAAAACTGTAACCGTAATTTCGAACTTGCGTCTATTGCAATGTAATGAAGCCAAACGACGATTTATACTATATCGACGCTGTGAAAAAAGGAAACGTGCAGGCGTTTTCATTTTTAGTGGAGAAATACCAAAAAATGGTATATACGTTGGCTTTGAAATTAATGAAAAAGGCTGAAGAAGCTGAAGAGATAGCTCAGGATACGTTCGTAAAAGCCTATCAAAAAATAGATAGTTACGAGGGCAAATCGAAGTTTTCGACCTGGCTCTATAGCATTACTTACAATGCGTGCGTTTCGGAATTGCGAAAACGCCGGATCGAATTTAAGTCGTTGGACGACCGGCAAATTTCGGACGATGATGAACAAAAAATGCACGATTATTACCGGGAAACCCGAAAGGAAGATCAGGAAAGATACCTGAATCTGGCCCTGGAAAAATTACCGGAAGACGATCAGGTTTTGGTGACTCTGTATTATTTCGAGAATCAATCGATGGATGAAATAAGCGTCATCACCGGACTTACTGTCAGTAATATAAAGGTAAAAATTCATCGGGCGCGAAAACGGATGTACCAACTTTTACACGAAATGCTGAATGAAGAAGTATATTCGTTGCTATAGCAACAAACAAAGACTTTAAACTTGAAATTTGGAACTTGAAACTCAAAGCATATGGACAAGCAAGACAAACAATTTGAACAACTGATGAAAGGGATGACGTTGAGTTCTCCTTCAGCAGACTTCACGCACCGGGTAATGGGCCGTATTCAGGCCGAAGCCGCGGTGATGCCACGAAAGGTTCTGCAAAACTACCAGCCGGTCATCAGCCGAAAAACCTGGGTTGTTCTGGGTGTTTTGTGCGTTGCCTTGATGGTGTATATCACCGTTTCGGGTTCAGGCTCGGGAACGGAAACCGCACCTGGGTTCTGGTCTAATTTGCTGGGCTCGATTGAAAAGGTAAATTCACAGGAAGTTGGCTCAGTCTGGCAAAAAGGAATGACCTGGTTTGGTTCAATCCCAACAGTCGCACTGCTGATTGTCGCTTCAACCTTGGCACTCTACACGCTGGATACATATTTGACCAGACTACGTCACCGCACCGACAAATAAATCAGGGCGCTAAACGCTGAATTTTCCAGCCATCCGAAGTTGGAAGATATTCCAGCCGGTCGTGCAGGCGGTTCGAGCGGCCCTGCCAGAATTCAAAATACTCAGGCACAATTACATAGCCACCCCAATGCGGTGGCTTTTCTATTTCATGACCTTTGAATTTTTCCTGATATCTGCGGTAATTCTCATCCAGAAATGTGCGGTTTTCAATCACCCGGCTTTGCGGCGAAGCCCAAGCGCCCAACTGACTGTCGGCTGGTCGCGATTTGAAATAATCGGTCGATTCTTCTTCACTTATTTTTTTTGCAATTCCTTTTATTCTGACCTGGCGTTCGAGTTTTGGCCAAAAGAGAACCCCCGCCACATGCCCGTTTTGAGTGATCTGACTTCCTTTTTTGCTTTCGTAATTGGTGTAAAACACCAGTCCGTCGCCTTTTAGTTCTTTCAGCAAAACCACCCGCGATTCCGGAAAACCCCGTTCATCGAGGGTTGACAAAACCATGGCTGTCGGTTCTGTTTCTTTTCCTGAAATGGCTTCGGCAAGCCAAATCCGCAGTTGTTCGAACGGATTCGGGTTGATTCCGCTTTCCAAAAGCTCAGATTTTTCGTAATTGGTCCGTATGTCTCTCAGCATTTTCAAAGTTTTGTATCTAAACACTGAATCTGTCATTTTGTTAATGAATTTCAAACTAAAAAGGCTGTCGTTCGACAGCCTTTTTAGTTATTTTTTGTCAACAGACGACAATATTCTGATCTTAATCTTTTCAGTCTTTTTATCAAAACCTACTGAAATAGTATCACCCTGAACTACAGATGCTTTAATGATCGCTTCCGCCATTTCGTCTTCCAGATATTTTTGAATCGCCCGCTTCAGGGGACGTGCACCAAACTGAGGATCAAAACCTTTGTCTGCAATGAAATCCTTTGCAGCCGTTGATATTTTAAGCTTGTAATTCAGCGAATTTACCCTGTCGTATAAACCTTTTAGTTCAATATCAATAATTTGATGAATGTGTTCCTTGGTTAAAGGATTAAACATGATTACATCGTCAATTCGGTTCAGGAACTCAGGAGCAAATGCTTTTTTGAGCGCTTTTTCAACAATGTATTTTGCATGTTCTCCTTCATCTGTCGGTGTTTTCTGTGTGTTGAATCCCACACCCCGACCAAATTCAGATAACTGTCGCGAACCAATGTTAGAGGTCATTATAATGATTGTATTTTTGAAATCAATGCTGCGACCTAAGCTATCAGTCAAACGCCCTTCGTCCAATACCTGCAATAACAGGTGAAATACATCAGGATGGGCTTTTTCGATTTCATCTAAAAGTACAACACAGTATGGCTTGCGGCGAACCTTTTCAGTCAACTGACCACCTTCTTCGTAACCCACATAACCGGGAGGCGCTCCAACTAAGCGGGAAACCGAAAATTTTTCCATGTATTCGCTCATATCAACCCGAATAAGAGAATCAACGCTATCGAACAAATATTTGGCTAAAACTTTGGCGAGTTGCGTTTTACCTACACCCGTTGGCCCAAGAAAAACAAAAGAGCCAATCGGTTTATTGGGGTCTTTTAACCCAGCACGGTTTCTTTGTATTGCCTTAACAATTTTAATAATGGCATCATCCTGACCAACCACACTGCCTGTCAGCTGCTTACCCATATCCATTAATCGTTTGCCTTCGGCCTGAGCAATACGCTGAACAGGCACTCCAGACATCATGGCTACTACTTCAGCAACTTTTTCTTCGGTAACTGTTTCTCTATGAGTAATCAATTCTTTTTCCCAGGCATCTTTTTCCTGCTCAAGCAGTTGAATCAGGCTCTTTTCTTTATCCCGGTGATTTGCAGCCAACTCAAAGTTTTGACTCTTTACCGCTTTTATCTTTTCCTCCTTCGTTTTTTCAATCTTTTCTTCCAGCTTAATGATCCGTTCAGGTACATTAATATTAGAAATATGAACCCTTGAACCAGCTTCATCGAGTGCATCAATGGCTTTATCCGGAAGAAAACGATCGGGAATATATCTGGCAGTAAGTTTTACGCAAGCTTCAATGGCTTCAGGAGTGTAAGTGACATTATGATGATCTTCGTACCTCTGTTTAATGTTATTCAGGATTTCAATGGTTTCGTCAACCGAAGTTGGCTCTACCATAATCTTCTGAAAACGTCTTTCCAGTGCACCATCTTTTTCAATTTGCTGACGGTACTCGTCCAGGGTGGTGGCTCCAATACATTGAATCTCGCCACGGGCAAGAGCAGGTTTAAGCATATTGGCTGCATCAAGCGACCCCGTGGCCCCACCAGCTCCAACAATGGTATGGATTTCGTCAATAAAAAGTATGACATTGCTGACTTTAGACAATTCGTTTAAAATTGCTTTCATTCGCTCTTCAAACTGCCCACGGTATTTGGTGCCAGCCACAATAGAAGCTATATCCAAACTGACCACCCTTTTATCAAATAGCACCCGGGATACCTTTTTCTGAACAATACGTAAAGCCAACCCTTCGGCAATGGCCGACTTCCCAACCCCAGGCTCACCAATCAGGATCGGATTATTTTTCTTTCTTCGGGAAAGTATCTGAGCCAAACGTTCGATTTCTCGTTCACGACCCACAATAGGATCGAGATTATTTTCTTCGGCAGCTTTAGTGATATCCACTCCAAAGTTATCCAGAACAGGTGTTTCTGACTTTGGATTGGCCGGCTTTTTGGCAGAAGAAGACGAAGATGGGCCTCCTTGTGATTTTGAAAAACTGTCATCAGAATCGTCATCCTCGTCATCAAAATCAGACTTGGCTTCCGGGTTCTTATAATCTTCAAGCCGTGACTTCACAATGTAATAGTTAATGTGATAGTCATTGAGAATATTACTGATCAGGCTCTCCTTGTCTTTAATCAAAGCCAATAATAGATGACCGGTATTGATTGTAGGACTATTAAAAGCCCTGGCTTCAAGATAGACCAGTTTCAAAACTTTTTCGGCGGATTTCAACAGTTGTACAGATGCCTGTGAATCAATATCTTTTCCGGTTCGAAGTCGCTCTTCGATAGATTGTTTTATTTCAGCCAGATTAACTCCCAGATTAGTGAGTATTTCTATTGCAACACCCTCTCCATCTCTAAGGATTCCCAGAAAAATATGTTCTAAACCAATACCTTCATTACCTAAACGAATAGCTTCTTCGCGGCTGTATGAAAGTACGTCTTTAATTCGTGGTGAAAATTGTGAATCCATATATCTTAATCACGTTACAAAATTGCTCAGCAAAATAACAAAAAGTATTCCTAAATGTTGGAATGACATTTCTAACCAGGAAACTTCTTTCCTCAAAATTACGCATTAAATGTTACCTATTCCATTTAAATAACTGATTTTTTGAACATTGAACTGTTAAAATCTTATTCGGAATTTAAGAAGGAAAACCAACGAAAAAGCTTGATTCCAGAAGTATTTTTGTATTTTTGTCAGTCAAATTTTTTTAAGCTAAATTTATATAAAGGAGGAGTAAATGGCTGAAGGCGAAAAAATTATCAAGATAAATATTGAAGAGCAAATGAAATCTGCCTACATCGATTATTCGATGTCTGTTATAGTTTCAAGGGCTCTTCCGGATGTAAGAGATGGTTTAAAGCCGGTACATCGTCGCGTTTTATTTGGAATGAGTGAATTGGGAACATTATCCAATAAACCATACAAAAAATCGGCGAGGATTGTGGGGGAGGTGTTAGGTAAGTTCCACCCTCATGGCGATTCATCCGTTTATTTTACCATGGTGCGAATGGCGCAGGATTGGTCTTTGCGTTACCCATTAGTGGATGGTCAGGGAAACTTCGGTTCTATAGACGGTGACAGCCCGGCAGCTATGCGTTATACTGAAGCGCGGTTATCAAAAATTGCTGAAGAAACGCTTTCCGATTTGGAGAAAAATACAGTTGATTTTCAGCCTAACTTTGATGAATCACTTAAGGAACCAATGGTACTGCCGACCAGAATTCCCAATCTTCTTGTTAACGGGACATCAGGGATTGCGGTAGGAATGGCAACCAACATGCCACCTCACAATTTATCAGACACAATTGATGCCATTATCGCTTACATCAACAATAATGATATTGATATTCAGGACCTAATTTCGATAATTAAAGCACCAGATTTTCCGACCGGTGGAATAATTTATGGTTACCGCGGAGTTCAGGAGGCTTTTGAAACTGGCCGTGGGCGGATTGTTGTCCGGGGAAAAGCTCATATCGAAACCACTCCCAATGGCAGAGAGAAGATTATTGTGACGGAGATTCCGTACATGGTCAATAAGGCTGAACTCATTATAAAGACAGCCGAATTAATCAATGAAAAGAAAATTGAAGGAATCTCGAATGTGAACGATGAATCTGACCGCGAGGGAATGAGAATTGTTTTCGATATCAAGAAAGATGAGATTTCCAACGTCGTTCTCAATAAACTTTTCAAATATACCCAGCTGCAAAACAGCTTCAGCGTAAATAATATTGCGCTGGTCAATGGTCGTCCAAGATTGCTGAATTTAAAGGATTTGATTCACTACTTTGTTGAGCACAGGCACGATATCGTTATTAGAAGAACCAAATTTGAGTTAGACCAGGCAGAAAAGCGTGCTCATATTCTGGAAGGATTAATCATTGCAAGTGACAATATTGAAGAAGTTATTGCAATTATCAGAGCTTCCAAAAATCCAGATGAAGCCCGCATTCAATTATGCGAAAGATTCAGCTTGACTGAGATACAAGCCCGCGCTATTGTTGAAATGCGCTTACGTCAGTTAACCGGTCTTGAACAGGAAAAGTTGCATCAGGAGTACGAAGAAATTCTAAAGCAGATAGAGTACCTTAAAAGTGTTTTGGCTGACATTAATCTTCGGATGGAGATCATTAAAAATGAATTGATGGAAATCAAGGAGAAATATGGAGATGAGCGCAAAACAGAAATTATTCCTAATGCAGAAGAATTCAACCCAGAAGATTTCTATGCTGATGAAGAGATGGTAATTACAATTTCTCATTTAGGCTACATAAAACGTACTCCGCTGACAGATTTTAAAACTCAGGGAAGGGGAGGAGTAGGTTCAAAAGGAAGCACAACCCGTGATTCTGATTTCCTTGAACACATGTTTAATGCCTCCATGCATAATACGTTATTACTGTTTTCAGAAAAGGGAAGATGCTTCTGGCTAAAAGTTTATGAAATTCCGGAAGGCACAAAAACCTCAAAAGGACGAGCAATTCAAAATGTAATAAACATTGAGCAGGATGACAAGATATTAGCATACATTAATGTTAATAATTTGACCGATCCTGAATATGTCAACAACAACTACATCATTCTTTGTACTAAAAAGGGTATAATCAAAAAAACTTCGCTTGAGGCTTATTCCCGTCCGCGTCAAAACGGTGTAAATGCCATTACAATTCGGGAGGAAGATCAGTTGCTTGAAGCTCGTTTGACTAGTGGCCATCATCATATTATGATGGCTGTTCGTTCTGGAAAAGCAGTTCGATTTGAAGATGCAAATGTTCGTCCAATTGGTCGTACCGCTTCGGGAGTACGTGGTATCACCCTAGGCCACGATGCAGACGAAGTTGTTGGCATGGTTTGTGTTGAAAATGAGAACGAAGATATTCTTGTTGTTTCTGAGAATGGGTATGGAAAACGTTCTAAAATTGAAGATTACAGATTGACAAACCGGGGAGGTAAAGGTGTAAAAACCATCAATATAACCGAAAAGACTGGTGACTTGATTTCGATAAAGAGTGTTGATGATACAAATGACTTAATGATAATCACCCAATCAGGCTTGACAATCAGAATGTCTGTTTCTTCGTTGCGAATTCTTGGTCGTACTGCCCAGGGAGTTCGTTTAATTAACCTGAAGGAAGGTGATAAAATTGCCTCCATAACAATTGTTCCTGCATCTGACGACCACGAAGAAACATCTTTAAATGATAATGATGAATCTGAATTTACTGAAGATTCAGAAGTTCAAGCAGAAGAATAAATAATGTGTCAAGATAACATATCGTATAATTACAAATTATTAAAAATGAAGAGAACGACAATTTTATTTGTTTTATTACTTGCCGGAGTATGTGTTTTTGCGCAGAAAGGTAAGGTAACCAGCGCATTGAGCTTTAAAGAAACAGGGAAGCTTGATAAAGCTGTTCAGACTATTGAAGAAACCATTGACGCAACTAATCCCAAAACCGAAAGCTCAGTTACCTGGCCAAGAACCTGGGAAGTTCGCGGGGAGATCTATCAGGCAGTATTTCAAAGCAAAGATGAAAACTACAAGAAATTGAGCAATGATCCACTTACTGTAGCTTTTGATTCTTACATGAAAGCATTGCAGCTTGATGATAAAGATCGTTTCGGGAAAAGTGTAAAAATCAAACTTACACTTCTGATTGGAGATCTTACTAATCAGGCAGTTGCTGCATTTAACGAAGAAAACTATGATAAAGCATTGAAATCATTTGAACAGATTATGGCAATAGAACAAACCCCTGTATATAAAGCAGAGGATCCTAATGCAGTTGATACTGTGATCATGTTTAATGCCGGCTTAGCTGCTTACAATGCTGCAAAATATGACAAAGCAATTGAGTATTACAAACAAGCTGCAAAATATAAATATAATGGAGCAAAAACTTATCAATTAATTTCGAGCAGTTATTTGCAGCAAAAAGATACTGTAGGTGCTCTACAAACCCTTCAGGAAGGATTAAAAGAATATTCTCAAAATGGAGCATTGCTTGTTGAAGTGATCAACATCTACTTGAATTCAAACAGGGTTGATGATGCAATGAAATATTTGGATATTGCCATTTCTCAGGATCCAAAAAATTCATCCTATTATTTTGCTCAAGGTACTCTTTATGACAAACTCCAAAAAATTGACGAAGCGACCAATAGCTATCTGAAGGCTATTGAGTTTAAAGAAGATTATTTTGATGCTTATTACAATCTTGGAGCTCTTTACTATAACAAGGGAGTAAAGCAAGTTGATGTTGCAAATGCGATACCAAGTAATCAGCCTGAAAAATATGAGGAGGAGAAAAACAAGGCTGATATAGAATTTAAGAAAGCTATACCATATATGGAAAAAGCTCATGCGATTAATCCTACCGACAAGTTCACAATGGAATCATTGAAAACTTTATACTATCGCTTGAAGATGTTAGATAAACATGCTGAGATTGTTGAAAAAATGAAGAATATTCAATAAACACATTTTTTAAAGAAGGAGTTTTGCTCCTTCTTTTTACGGGTATAAAAATTACATAATATTAATTCTAAGACAAATTGAACGATTAAAAATTTGTCATAATTAAGTCGATTTCTTTGAGTTATTTTTATCGAAAGAAACTAGTCATGCCTCATTTAGTTCTAAGAAGAAAACAAAGTTGACAGTGTGAAGGAACAATAAGAGACTTATGTATCTAATATTTATCGCTTTAATACGGAACAAAAGTTTGGTGTCAATTAACCCTTAATGAATAAAATGCCTCCAAGCTTCTGTCAATGATCTCATCAACTTCACTTAGAACCTTGGTTTTAGGTTTAAATTTAAATGCCCTGTCATCTTCTTGTTTCTGTCGTAATACTTCCCGAAGAAGATACATTGCTTTGATCATCTTTTTCAATCTGTCTTCTTTCATGGCTTAAATGTTTGTTTTTCAAAGCTAGAAAGACATTTAACCAAACACAATACTCAGAGCTTATATTTTTGTTAAAAAACAGTGAATTTATTGATTGAAATCAAGGTTTCTGGCAATATAACTTCCGTAATCTTTCAAAATAGGTTCATATTCCTGATGAAATAACTTTGATGAAATTAAAAAGTCGGCTGTTGACCGATTAGTTGCTGTTGGAATATTGTACAAAGTTGAAATACGCAATAACGCCTTAACGTCAACATCATGTGGCTGTGGTTGCATAGGATCCCAAAAAAAGATAAGCATATCTACTTTACCTTCACAAATTAGAGCTCCTAGTTGCTGATCACCACCAAGCGGACCCGATTTTAACCTCGTAACATCAGGTGGAATAACATCACCTTCTCTACATTTTTCAATTAGTTTGGACTGAACCAGACCTCCTGTAGTTCCCGTACAAATTAAGCTATGAGGAGTCAGCTCTTTCCAGTTCCAGGAAACCCACTCAATCATATCTTTTTTACGGTTGTCGTGAGCTACAATAGCAATCATTTTCTTCTTTTTCATCTTATAAATTTATATTATACAATACCTTACAAATACTGATTCATTTAAAACATGAAATAAATTAATGCTTTTAGACCATAAAGTTAAATAAAATACACCGGCACTTGTAAGCTTTCTAAGCTTTAAATAAAAAGGGGTATGATTTTTAAAACCATACCCCATATAAAATTCTTCTTTAGGCTACTTTCAGGAAAATTGAGTTTTTATGTCTTTAACCCAATTAGCAACTCTTTCCTTAGATAACCTTGGTTGAGTCTCCTGATCAAGAATTAATCCCATAAAATGCCCTTCTGATTCAGCTCTTGAAGATTCATACTTATAACCATCAGTTGACGTGTTTCCAACTAATTTAGCACCACGTTGTTGAACCAAATCAGCCATTATACCAACCGCATCGCCAAAATTTTCCGGATATTCAACCTGATTTCCAAGACCATAAATTGCAATTGTCTTTCCGGAGAGATCCAAATCTTCCAGTGCAGGTACAAATTCATCCCAATAATTGGGCAATTCTCCGTCAAACCAGGTCGGAACGCCTAAAATCAAATTTGTGAACGACAAAAATAGTTCAGGTGTTAATTCTTCTGCATTTACAGGAATTAATTTAAAATCTGGTCCAAATTCTTCAATTATTTTTTCAGCAGCCTTAGCCGTTTTTATTGAATTAAAACTATAGAAAATACCTGTTTTACCCATGACATTCATGTGTTTATATCATTTAATATTAAAATTTAATACGCCAAGGATTCTTTAGCCGCCAAATAAATTTTTTCAGCATTAGGCAAAATCATTCTTTCAAATGAACGATGAAATCCTACGGGTGTAAATGTAGAGCCAACTCGCTTAACTGGACCGTCCAGATATTCAAAGGCATCTTCCATTATTATCGAAGTTATTTCAGCACCAAATCCGGAATGAACTTTATCTTCATGCACAACCATAACTTTTCCTATTCTTTTAACCGAATTTAATATGGTCTCTTTATCTAATGGAACCAAAGAACGAAGGTCAATAACTTCGGTTGAAACACCCTCTTTATGGAGCCTATCAGCAGCTTCAAGGCACATGTGAGTGGTATTTCCATAAGTGATCATGACTAAATCATTACCTGGCCGTCTTACCCTTGCTTTTCCAAAAGGAACTTCAAAATCATCGGGGATAACTGTTGCTGCTTTCGGATCGTTATATAAAGCTTTAGGTTCCATAAACATAGTTAACCCCCTTGATCTTATGGCAGTTCTCAAAAGACCAGCAGCATCGTCAGCAAATGATGGATACACAATCCTGACTCCAGGAATTGATGTGAGCGCCCCTTCAATGGTCTGCGAATGGTATAGCCCGCCGCCAATATAGCCGCCCGACGCCAGTCTGATCGTAACGTTGGGCGTAAATTGACCATTTGAACGCCAGTAATCGTGACTTGAATCAACATATTGCTCCATAGCCGGCCAGAAATAATCGGCAAACTCAGCCCCTTCTATGACGATCCGAATCTTTTCATCATATCGGGACATACCATTTGCGGTACCTACGATAAAATCTTCCGCAATGGGAGCATTAAATACCCTTTTGGGGCCAAATTCCTGCTGAAGTCCCTTGGAGACATTAAATACTCCGCCCTTATCTTTATTTGCCATATCCTGACCCCAAATGAAGGTATCCGGATTGTGTCTGAATTCTGCCTTTAAAGTTTCATTAAGTGCAGTTATCAGTTTTTTTCTTTCTCCTGACTCGTTATGAACACCATCAACATATTTTTGGGGCTTATAAGGTTCCGGGAGAACAAACTCCATAAAAGTATTCGGATCAGGATCCGGTGCTTTAAGTGCAAGCCTGTGTGCCTCTTTAAGCTCATTTTTAGCCTTATTTTCGATGTTTTCCAGTTCTAAAGCGGTGAACCTCTCATATCGAAGCAACATGCGTTTAAACTTTGCCAACGGATCATATTCCTGTACGTAATTACGCTCCTCTTCTGAACGGTAAAGTTCATGACGATCTGAATTGGAGTGTGAATGAATACGCACGCAATTCGCCTGAACCATCACTGGCATACCGGTTTCCAGAGCATGCCGTTTGGCTTCAAACATGGCATTCATCGAATCGAAAACATCCTTTCCGTTGCAATGGATAACACGCAAATTTTTAAATCCAACAAAATTGTTGGCAACCTTACGATTGGCAGTCTGGTCTTTTTTAGGCACAGATATTCCATAGCCATTGTCCTGAATTGCAAAAATTACTGGCAATTTTTCGCGTGATGCCCCATTAATAGCCTCATAAACATAGCCCTCGGATAGAGAAGACTCACCTTGAACACTGATTGCAACTGCTTTTTCACCATAATATTTAATCGCACGTGCAACCCCAACTGCATGAAGTGTATGATTTCCTGTCAATGATGAAACATTGTGAATATGCCAATCAGGTTTGGCAAAATGGTTAGACATGTGACGTCCCCCACTGGTAGGATCAGTAGCTTTGGAAATTCCGTTTAGAATGATTTCTTCTGCAGTCATCCCGCTCGAAAGTGCCGTCAAAAGGTCTCTATAATATAAAAATATATGGTCAACTTTTTTTTCGAAAGCTTGTCCAATGGCTAACTGAATGCCATCGTGCCCCGCATAAGGTGCATGATATGACCAGCCAATGGCTTGTTTTAAATAATTTGGAGCTTTTTCATCAATGGCCCGGCCGAGAGTCATCAGGTGGTACCATTTTTCAAGTATTTCCTTAGGTGTTGTTTTAACCGAGAATACTTTAGGAACTGTTGTCATAGTGCTATTTTTAATTTTCGTATGATTATACTTCGCGATTAATATCAAAATCTTCCAGAATGTCTGCTATTCGCCTCAAAAAAGCCCCCCCCAGCGCACCATCAATAATTCGATGATCATAAGACAATGAAAGGAACATTTTATGGCGAACAACTATAGCGTCGCCAGTTGGTGTCTCCATCACAGCTGGCTTTTTCTCGATACTTCCTGTAGCCAGAATAGCTACCTGAGGCTGATTGATAATGGGAGTACCAATCAGATTGCGGAATGAACCGAAATTTGTAATGGTAAAAGTTCCTCCCTGATAATCTTCCAGAGTAAGTTTATTCTTTCGTGCTGCTTCAGCCAGCTGATTCAAATTTCTCGTCAATCCAACCAGGTTTTTCTGCTCAGCATTTTTGATAACCGGAACCACCAGATTTCCATCTGGCTTTGCCACAGCTATTGCGATATT